>NZ_JBBOUI010000008.1 GCF_038005985.1 Solibacillus sp. FSL R7-0682 | reverse complement strand
GCCTGCGCGCGCTTTACGCCCAATAATTCCGGACAACGCTTGCCACCTACGTATTACCGCGGCTGCTGGCACGTAGTTAGCCGTGGCTTTCTGGTTAGGTACCGTCAAGGTACCGGCAGTTACTCCGGTACTTGTTCTTCCCTAACAACAGAGTTTTACGATCCGAAAACCTTCATCACTCACGCGGCGTTGCTCCGTCAGACTTTCGTCCATTGCGGAAGATTCCCTACTGCTGCCTCCCGTAGGAGTCTGGGCCGTGTCTCAGTCCCAGTGTGGCCGATCACCCTCTCAGGTCGGCTACGCATCGTCGCCTTGGTGAGCCGTTACCTCACCAACTAGCTAATGCGCCGCGGGCCCATCTGTAAGTGATAGCAGAACCATCTTTCAATCTAATTATATGTATAAATAGATATTATCCGGTATTAGCCCCGGTTTCCCGGAGTTATCCCAGTCTTACAGGCAGGTTGCCCACGTGTTACTCACCCGTCCGCCGCTAATCTTTGGGAGCAAGCTCCCTCAGATTCGCTCGACTTGCATGTATTAGGCACGCCGCCAGCGTTCGTCCTGAGCCAGGATCAAACTCTCCAATAAAGTGTTTGATTAGCTCGTTTGCACCTATGGTGCTTTGTTGCTGATAAATCAGCTTTTTTAGAATTACGCTTGACGTTTTACGTTCGTTCAGTTTTCAAAGAACAATCTCGTTCGCTTCAGAAGCGACTTTATTAATATAACATATCGTGTCATCTGAGTCAACATCTTTTTTTGATGTCAATCAATCTTTCATGTCGTCCTCTTGCTGACTTGAATAAGTATATCAGCAGTAACCACTATTTGCAAGCATTATTCAACAATTATTTTTATAAAATAATTTATTGACCATTTCATTCATAGTTAACACCAAGAAATACCTCCATTGATACTCCTAAAAGAATCTATAAAACCCTATTAGTATAGTCTGTAGTAGTTTGCTAAAGGTAGTCATTAAAATGATCTCATCCTAATAAAAAAGCCGAACACAATTCAATTTTGAAATTTGAATTGTGTCGGCACTCATTTGATTTAAACAATTTGTTTATTCTCTTTCATCTTCACTGTCGATAGATGCTTCAGGCAATTCCTCTGCAGTTTCAAGTGGCTTTGCTCGCTCTTCTCCATCTTTTTCTTCTTCCTTTTCAACTTTTGCTACAGTAGAGACGAATTCATTCACACTTTCATCGATTCGAATAAGTCTTACACCTTGCGTGTTTCTTCCCATAGTTGAAATATCTTCTACTCCCATACGGATAATGACACCGCCAGTGGTAATCAACATGATGTCTTCCTCACCACGTACAGCTTTCATCGTAACGAGATCCCCAGTTTTTTCAGTAATATTGGCCGTTTTAATTCCTTTACCACCACGACCCTGAATACGATAATCATCAGCTGGTGTTTGTTTACCATAACCTTTTTTCGTAACTACTAGAATGTTGTCCCCTTCTTCTAGAACTTCCATTCCCACCACTTCATCTTCTTCACTCAGAGTGATTCCTTTTACACCAGTAGCTGTACGTCCCATAGAACGGACCGCATCTTCAGGGAAACGAATAAGGAGACCATTTTTTGTACCGATGATAATTTCTTTATCTCCATTTGTAAGACGTACAG
>NZ_JBBOUI010000007.1 GCF_038005985.1 Solibacillus sp. FSL R7-0682 | reverse complement strand
AGAGCAGCTCATTGCTTATCTTGTTTCCGTCGCTCCACGGTTGTTACCGTTTGTGAAGAATAGATTGTTAACAACCATTCGCTATCCACATGGCTATATCGGGAAAGAATTTTTCTATCAGAAGAATAAACCTGATTATGCACCGTCATTTGTGAATTCTTTTACAAAAGACGAAATCGACTATATCCTTTGTAATGATTTATCTACCCTTGTTTGGCTAGGTAATCAATTAGCACTAGAGTATCATACCCCTTTTGAAACAATTGGCAGCGACCATCCGGTAGATATTGTGTTCGACCTTGACCCACCAGATGAAACACACTTTCTACTAGCTGTTGATGCTGCACAGAAACTAAGTAAGATTTTCGAAGAATTAAATATTATCGGCTTCCCAAAATTAACTGGAGGTAAGGGTATACAAGTACATATCCCAATTATGCATCATCATTTTTCTTATGAAGATACCCGACTGTTTACTTCGTTCATAGCATCCTATTTAGTTGAGAAAAACCCAGATTTATTTACGACAGAAAGAATGAAAAAGAATCGCGGGAAAAAGTTATATATCGATTATATACAGCATGCAGAAGGAAAAACGATGATTGCTCCTTACTCTCCTAGAGGCAGAGAAGGTGCGATAGTAGCAGCCCCTCTCTATTGGGATGAAGTAAATAAACAACTGCAGCGGGAGAATTTTTCACTAGACAACATTCGCAAGTATCGTTTAACTGATTGCTGTCCAATGGCAACCTTTTTCGAAACAAAAAATGACACGATTGCAAAAATTATAGATTCATTAAAAGGATAAGACTATACACAGGCATATGCGATTTTTTGTGTTTTAGGAAGTGAAAGGCTAAGCAGATGTGATATGCACGTTATACAAAGCCAAAACGCATTTAAACGACTGTCTTCTCCGTTTGCATATCACTCAAAAAGTAAACTGATTTGAACGTTTTGCTCATTCAGTTTGCACGACATCAAGGAGCGAAAACACTATGAAACGACCTGCTAATGCAATTTCTACGCGTTATTCAGATAAAAAAAACAAAAAACCGAACCAACACTGATATGCTCCCCTCTAGGTAGACAGATAAAAAAATAAAATCTGGCTACTAAAAGGGGAGTATATTTATGTCTAAAAGAGCTCATCCACTCGAAGTTAGGATAGAAGTAATAAATACATTAAAAGATGGTATTTTATCTGTAGCGGAGATAATAAAAAAGTATAAGGTTAGTAGAAGTGCCATTCGAATTTGGAAGTATAAATTTGATATGTATGGATTTGAAGGTCTTAAAGAATCGACATCCTGGAAAACGTACCCGAAGAATTTAAAAATATTAGCCATGAAGGACTACCTATCCGGCCACTATTCTTTAGAGGAAATTGCCAAAAGATATAAAATATCAGATGAGTCTGTCCTCAGGTTATGGTTGAAGAAGTATAATAGTCATAGTGAAATAAAGGATACGTCAAAAGAAAGGACGAGCTCTATGACTAAAGGAAGAAAAACAACTTGGAAGGAACGAATTCAAGTTGTACTTGATTGCTTGGGGAACGGAAAAGATTATCAGAAGACAGCTGACACTTTTCAAGTGTCTTACCAACAAGTCTATACATGGGTTAAAAAATATGAAGAAAGTGGAGAGGAAGGTCTTCAAGACAAACGAGGGAGGAATAAAACAGAAATTGAGTTAACACCAGAAGAAAAAATGAAACTCGAAATGAAAAAGCTAGCACAAGAAAATGAACGATTACGTGCAGAGAACTTATTCTTAAAAAAGTTGGAGGAACTCGAAAGGAGGCGGAAATAAGCAGGATTCGATTTAAAGATAAGTATGTCGCCATACAGGAACTACATAAGAAAGAGAATCTAAGCATAGTTCTTCTGTGTGATATCGCGGGCGTCACTCGGAGCGCTTATTATAAATGGCTAAGACGTCAACCGACTTCCCAAGAGATTCTGAATGAAGCTATTATGAAAGAGATGAAAATCCTCCATATACAAATGAAGGGGATTTTCGGCTATCGCCAAATGACTCTTCATTTGAATAGAAAATTTAATAAGCCACTGAATCATAAGAGAATCTATCGATTAATGAAAGTGGCTCAATTACGCTCGGTGATTCGAGTGAAGAAAAAACGATATAAACGTTCTATCCCCCAATATGTCACGGAAAATATATTAAATCGTGAGTTTACAGCTAATAAGCCGAATGAAAAATGGGTCACGGATGTCACAGAATTTAAATATGGTTCCTCCCAAAAAGCTTATTTAAGTGCCATTCGTGATCTCTATGATGGTTCTATTATTAGTTATGTTCTCGGGCATTCTAATAACAATGAACTGGTGTTCGATACACTTGACCTGGCGACAAAGCATTTAAAGGGAAAGGAGCCTCTCATTCATAGCGACCGTGGTTATCAATACACCTCCTATGGATTTAAAAGTAGGATAAAAAAGTTAAAAATGACTCATAGTATGTCTCGCGTTGGGCGATGTATCGATAATGGACCTATGGAATCCTTTTGGGGAACACTGAAATGTGAGAAATATTATTTACATAAATTTATGACCTATGAGGAACTTTCCAATGCCATAACGGAGTATATTCACTTCTATAATCATAATCGATACCAAAAACGACTAAACGGCTATAGCCCTATGGAATATAGAGCTATAG
>NZ_JBBOUI010000006.1 GCF_038005985.1 Solibacillus sp. FSL R7-0682 | reverse complement strand
GATTCAAAGCTTCGCGTGAGCTAACCTCTCCTCTTAACCTTCCAGCACCGGGCAGGCGTCAGCCCCTATACTTCGCCTTGCGGCTTCGCAGAGACCTGTGTTTTTGCTAAACAGTCGCCTGGGCCTATTCACTGCGGCTCATCAAGGCTTTAACACCCTAATGAGCACCCCTTCTCCCGAAGTTACGGGGTCATTTTGCCGAGTTCCTTAACGAGAGTTCTCTCGCTCACCTTAGGATTCTCTCCTCGCCTACCTGTGTCGGTTTGCGGTACGGGCACCTTATTCCTCGCTAGAGGCTTTTCTTGGCAGTGTGGAATCAAGAACTTCGGTACTAAATTTCCCTCGCTATCACAGCTCAAGGTATGTGACCATGGGATTTGCCTCATGGTCCCTCTAACTGCTTAGACGCACATCCAATCGTGCGCTTACCCTATCCTCCTGCGTCCCCCCATCACTCAAACAGAATACGGTGGTACAGGAATATCAACCTGTTGTCCATCGCCTACGCTTTTCAGCCTCGGCTTAGGTCCCGACTAACCCTGAGCGGACGAGCCTTCCTCAGGAAACCTTAGGCATTCGGTGGATGGGATTCTCACCCATCTTTCGCTACTCATACCGGCATTCTCACTTCTAAGCGCTCCACCAGTCCTTACGGTCTAGCTTCAACGCCCTTAGAACGCTCTCCTACCACTGAACATCAACGATGTTCAATCCACAGCTTCGGTGATACGTTTAGCCCCGGTACATTTTCGGCGCGGAGTCACTCGACCAGTGAGCTATTACGCACTCTTTAAATGGTGGCTGCTTCTAAGCCAACATCCTGGTTGTCTAAGCAACTCCACATCCTTTTCCACTTAACGTATACTTTGGGACCTTAGCTGGTGGTCTGGGCTGTTTCCCTCTTGACTACGGATCTTATCACTCGCAGTCTGACTCCCATGGATAAATCTTTGGCATTCGGAGTTTGTCTGAATTCGGTAACCCGATGAGGGCCCCTAGTCCAAACAGTGCTCTACCTCCAAGATTCTTACGCATGAGGCTAGCCCTAAAGCTATTTCGGAGAGAACCAGCTATCTCCAAGTTCGATTGGAATTTCTCCGCTACCCACACCTCATCCCCGCACTTTTCAACGTACGTGGGTTCGGGCCTCCATCCAGTGTTACCTGGACTTCACCCTGGACATGGGTAGATCACCTGGTTTCGGGTCTACGACCACATACTCATTCGCCCTATTCAGACTCGCTTTCGCTACGGCTCCGTCTGTCCAACTTAACCTCGCATGTAATCGTAACTCGCCGGTTCATTCTACAAAAGGCACGCTATCACCCATTAACGGGCTCTAACTACTTGTAGGCACACGGTTTCAGGATCTCTTTCACTCCCCTTCCGGGGTGCTTTTCACCTTTCCCTCACGGTACTGGTTCACTATCGGTCACTAGGGAGTATTTAGCCTTGGGAGATGGTCCTCCCTGCTTCCGACGGGATTTCTCGTGTCCCGCCGTACTCAGGATCCACTCTGGAGGGAACGAAGTTTCAACTACAGGGCTTTTACCTCCTATGGCGGGCCTTTCCAGACCTCTTCGTCTATCTCGTTCCTTTGTAACTCCGTATAGAATGTCCTACAACCCCAAGAGGCAAGCCTCTTGGTTTGGGCTAATCCCGTTTCGCTCGCCGCTACTCAGGGAATCGCGTTTGCTTTCTCTTCCTCCGGGTACTTAGATGTTTCAGTTCCCCGGGTCTGCCTTCCATACCCTATGTATTCAGGTATGGATCCTATCCCATAACGGATAGGGGGTTTCCCCATTCGGAAATCTCCGGATCAAAGCTTACTTACAGCTCCCCGAAGCATATCGGTGTTAGTCCCGTCCTTCATCGGCTCCTAGTGCCAAGGCATTCACCGTGCGCCCTTATTAACTTAACCATATGTTTGGGTTGCTTTCGCTTCCCTCACGGTTGTGTTTTTTAAAAAAAGTTTAGTATCTCTACTCTATTATATAGAGAGAAAATAACTAAGGTGGCGATTACTCGGTAATCTTCTTCATTACATTATCTAGTTTTCAAAGAACGATTTGTTGGTGGAGCCTAGCGGGATCGAACCGCTGACCTCCTGCGTGCAAAGCAGGCGCTCTCCCAGCTGAGCTAAGGCCCCGTATTAAAGTTAAAATGGTGGGCCTAAATGGACTACCTGTTTCACCTAGTAAATCATTTGTAATACCTTTCTCAGCTAGGTTTCTCCATTGTTCTTTGAATGTTTTCATTTGAATTGGTTCATCAATGTATTCTAAATACTTATATGTATTTTGGATCAACATATCAAAAGCATCCGATACTTGCTTTTCAAAATTACCTCGGAAGATACGCTCCTGCATTTGAATGAAGAATATTGCTTCCTCACAAGCTTTTCGTAATAATTCTTCTGCCTTTAACTCGTAGTCACTAATACTGTCCATTTTCGCATCATAAATACGATGCTGTGCCTGCGTTGTACTTGGATTGCGTTTTAAATTCACATAACGACGTATTTGTTCAGAAATACGAATGGCTTCTTCTGCTTCTGTAATTAATTCCTCATTTAAATAAATAACCATTTGTCCTTCTATTGCCTGTAAAGCAGCTTCTGTTGTAGTTACCCCACCCGTAATGACTTGCATCGTTAACGGATACTTCATATTTGTTTTTGAATAATTATCAAAACGTTTATTGTAATCAAATAGCATTCCCTTTTGATAGTTATATTTAGCGTTTGGATACATTTTCTCAAAGAAGGTATCGCCTAATCTTTCTTTAATTTTGATAGCATTAACATCAACGTTACGAATTTCTTTATTTATTTCTTGCTCTTCATCTGATAAAAATGAATACGTACCATCTGCGTGCTTTTCAATAAACATCGTCTGCTCTAGACGATTTAATGATTCTTTAATTATAAGTTCATTTTTCTCAGCCTGAATACTTTCTAAAAGAAGTGTTGAAATATTATTTGGTGTTGCTTTAATGTGGTCTATTCCTTTAATCAAATACAATACTTTTAATACATCAACATCATATTCAACAAGACCTTCCGAATTTTTTGCGCGGTTTTCAGCTCTCGAAATAGTCTGTACGATAGCTGATTCTAAATGTTGACGAATAGTTGGATAAAACTCCGCCATCGTTACTAGATTGCCTAACTCTTCATGGCCATT
>NZ_JBBOUI010000005.1 GCF_038005985.1 Solibacillus sp. FSL R7-0682 | reverse complement strand
CGCCAAGTAAAAATAAACGGCGATTTGTGGTGTTCTGGGCATGTTCCTGTTAGCGGTGACGAAGTAAATGCGTCAGAATTAAAATTCTTTCCGTACGAAGGTGAAATACGAAGGGTCGATAACTTATCGGAGTTAATAGGCGATTATGACACGTCACAATTTCGTAGTTTTGCGAAGAAAGTCGAGGGAGGTGGCGAATGACCGTCTCCATTATCGATGAATTTACCGGCAAGATTATTCGGATAGAGGTCGTTAACACTTACGCTGAATATGACGTATTGGCGAAATCATTAGACGTTATGCAAGCAGCCGAAATGGCTTAATCATTAAGGGCGAGGCATAGTCAGTCCTTACTTATAAACGGAGGTTTTATAAATGAACGAATTCTACTATTGCTATTCGATGAAGTTGCACGCGTTTCTTAGCGAGCGCGGACAGCGTTATATTTGCGCAGGGCTGAACGAAAAAACAATGCGCAAGTTCTGGCAATATAAACGTACCGACGAACTACATCGACTATTGCGCGAGTGGGCAGAAAATAAGCCTGCTTAAGCGCGTTTAATTTAAATTCAATTCTTATAAACGGAGGAATATATGATATGAAAACAGGCAAATTTATGCACTATGCAAACGCGGCAAAACAGCGGAAAGAAAAGGCGTTAGACGTCGGAAAAAACGGCATGATACCGCACGATTTGTGGCGTCGTTTTATTCCTATCGCAATGGAATACGACAGGGGAAACGCTGATATGGCGCTCCTATATTCATACTTAATCGCGAAGGTGAACGGGCAACCGGACAATGACCGTTATATGAGCGCTTTTCCTAGCGTTGATCGCATTGCGGAGGACACGCGAATATCGAGGAATAGAATCGCGAAACTTTCTAACGCATTGGAAGCGTGCGGGCTGCTCGTAACTGCGTATGATTACGCCGCAAACAGGCGCGAAAAGTTATACTATCCGCAATATTATAGCGAGCTGACTGACGCTGAGGTTCGGGCTAACTTCGACAAATTGACGAGTTAAAAGCGTTAATCACCGTAGAGTGACTTAGGTAAATCACTCTAGAGGTACTTACCTAAATCACCGTAGAGTGACGGTAATAATAACAAACGTAATAATAACGAACTTAATAATAACAAACAAATACCTGCGCCACATATTCGCTAACGCTCATATCTGTCGCAAAGGTTTTATATAATAAATACTTATTCGCGAAAATGATATGCGTTATAGATATAAGAAAACAATAAGATAGCGCCCGACATTAGGCGTAAGACAACAATCGAAGGAGGTGACACTAATATGGCGAAACAAAGGCTAAATGAAAAGCAAATAGCTGCGATAGAGTTTTTAAGTTTACCCAAACGGGGTGGATTGACATACGCGGAGATAGCGAAAGAAGTAGGTATTGCGAAATCAACGTTGTTCGAGTGGAAAAAACAAGACGCGTTTAGTGACGCACTTAAAGCGGAAATAGTACGTAAAACCACTGATAGGCTTCCGGAAGTGTTTGACTCGATAGTCGATAATATCGTAGAAACCGGAAATGCTGCTGCATTTAGAACGTTGGTACAGATGCACGGATTACTAACAGACCGCATCGAGGTAGATACGAAAGGGAGTACAACAACAGATATGGACGCTATGAGAGCGGAAATAGACCGTATGAGAAAAGCGAGAGAGTCCGAATAGTATTATCGTTGTTCATATAATGGAAGGAAAGCGGATAAGGTCACGTTGATACACCGTACTATGTCGGTCTATAGAAGGCGCAAAGACCAGGCGACGGGCGCTGGCGCGTGACCCTCTTAACACTTTTGAGGCATTAACGCTATCTTATGCAGTATTTTATACATCGCGAAGGAACTGGCGAATGTTGCCAAACGCTATTATAGCGCGGTTTATACGAATGCATAAATGAATGCGAATGTTTATCGTTGAGATAACGGATACAAACGTTGATATAACGGCATTTGTTGCGACTTCCTAACGTAACAAACATCACTTCTGCTACATTCGATATTCGTACGATCGCATAATATATGCAAGAAATGTAGGCGCGAAATAGGGGGGCGTACCTCAAATCCAATCGGCGCTCCCTTGGTAGGGTTTAAACGCGGAAATTTAAAAATCACTTTGGCTTTATCGAGATAAAGCGTAGTTAGAACAAGGCTGTTAACGTAATGTTAACGGTCTTTTTGTATTTACGCAAGTATAACTAAGGAACGTCCCGGACTCCATCTAGCTAACGGAGGTCTACCGAATCTGCCACGGATGGGTCGTTCAATTTAACATTAGGCAGAAAACGAAAGGCAGGCGAACTTGTCGAAAGATAAGTGGAACCGAGGCGCTGGCAAATACCCTGATAAAAGATCAATTATTTCGGAAATATGGCGTAGATATCGCGAGGGGTTGCCTTTAAATTATAATGCAATTCATACTGAAGATGACGCACTTAGAAGAAGATGTACTTCCTTATTTGGAGGATATAGATACGCAGTGGAAGCTGCTGGGTTTACGTATTCTTCCGTAAGAATCGACACAGATATGGCATCATACTACGGGAATGTTTTCGAAAGTTTATTATGTGAGTTATTTACGGAATTGAAACTTCATTTCGAACAGTACGCACACAGTAAGTATAATCCGGACTTCGTCCTCAGTAATAACCGATGGGTTGACGCAAAATTATCGGAGTGGACGGTAACTAACCGTGATTGTGACACGGTGCAAAAATACGAACCTTACTGTAAAAGTTTAACTATCGTATATTTACGTGGAAGAGATAATGACCGTATGATTACTTGCAAGACACGTTTAATACATGTGAATAGATATATAAAGCAATTGCCGCGACATAAGCGCGGTTATTTTTATGCGAAGGTAAACGAAATAGAACGCAAACTAAACGAGGTAGAGGCGTCTTAAGCACACGCAAAAAAGCTACCGAAGTATTAAACCTCGATAGCTTCGTAAGCCTCGTCGATCTCATCCGAAGTGATTCCGATATACTTAAGCGTCATAGCGGGCGTTGAATGGCCGAAGATTTCCATGATACGCGTTATATCAATTCCGTTGTTGTAAAGTTGCCACCCGAAAGTCTTACGAGTTGAATGGCATCCGACATTGACGTTAAGACCTGCTCGCTCAGCAGCGGCATTTAATATGCGGTAAGCCTGAACGCGACTAATCGGCTTGTTATCGCCTTTGCGCGACTGAAATAAATAGTCGTCATCATCGCCGTCAAGCTTAGCGATCTCTTTTGCGACAGTATCGCTAATCTTAATGCGTCTAGGACGCTTAGAATGGCGCGTATTAGCCGTTTTCTTCTCGACGATACTTAGATGCGTCTTACCGCGCAAATCGCCTAATTTAAGCGTTAAAAGGTCGCTGATACGCAGTCCGAAGCTAACGCCAACGATAAATAGCAAACGATCACGCCCGTGAAGGGCTTTTTTCATGCGCTCAACTTCGCGCTTAGTTTTAAAAGCATCAACCGTATTACTCAACGTAATCACCTCGAATATTTGTTACATTCATTATAAACGCAAGTTATTGCGAAAGTCAAGACGAAAGGAGACGAAAATATGGCGTGGATAAACGACCGATGGGTTAGCCGTAAAGAGCGAACGGAGCTAATCGAAACATACAAATTATATCTCGCGGAAATTGACGCAGATTACCCGGACTTGGAATACATGGCCGAAGAGGTTGCGCTTGATTATCTCGAAAAAGCTGCGGAACT
>NZ_JBBOUI010000004.1 GCF_038005985.1 Solibacillus sp. FSL R7-0682 | reverse complement strand
AAAAAAATAAAGAAAAGAGCAGTTGATGGCTGCTCTTTTTTATTTTTGTTTCTCTCAAAATTTAAAGGTCACTGATAGACAGTGCCCATCTATACACCCACCAAAAAATTGGAGCGTGTGATGGGTAGTGCCCATTTACACACTCACCTATCGTTGAGTATAAAAATGGGTAAATAAATGCTACGCATTTTGACCAGCAGGGGCAAAAAAGGGGTTCCGTCGTGGGGTATCGACGGGGGGCCATCATGGGTCTTTTCCTAAAAATTTGCGATAGCATTCTAACACTAGGCTTTGCCTGGTCTATCATGTTCAGTGATATCAGTTTTTCCTTATGCTCTTTCTCCCTTTTTTCCAAAAACGAAATTTGTTCTTAATTATTTGTTGCTAGAAAAATAGATGGCATGTTATCGCTGTTTTAAATGCCCTGTAAGCCGTTTTAGGTTATTTATAGAGTTAAGTTAAGGCAGAAGTTTTTGAGGGGCATTAAAGAGCTTATAAAGGCCTTTAAATGGATTCTAAGGATTGTGAATGGTTTAAAATAAGAATAGAAAATAAAACTTGATGCTGATGCAAGGGAAAAAGCACAAAAAGTTTTTGCGAGATCTTTGCAAAAAGTTTTTTGCCCCTTGCACCAGTAAACTCGATTTGCACCCTCTTGTTCTCTTTCAATGCCACTGCATTGGAAGACGCCTAAACGGCGAGTGGGAAAGTTTTTGGGTTTGCCTTTTTTCAAAAAGGCAAGGTCTTGATTTTGAACTTAAAAAAGCACTCTGCGGGAGCAGGGTGCTTTTTGTTTTTGGAACGGAAATTTGCGAATGCAAATTGGAGTTCTTCTTATCTTGATACTATATAGAATTAACGTCATTTTTTAAAAATCGTTTAAACTGTTGATATGTAAGGGTTTTTGGTGGTTTTTGTGGTTGAAAGAAAAATATACAAAATAATCCCACTATGGTAAGATTAAAGTGTCTAATTCTAATCAAAACATAGGGGGATTTTTGTCCTCAAAAGAGAGGTTATTTATATTGTATATACAAGAGCATAATAACATTACTAGTGATTTAAAATCAACTGTCTTATCAGATAAAAAGAAAAATGGTAAAGTACGTCCTTGGCGAGACAAGAAAGTTGCGAATGTCGCCTATTATGAATTACTAGAAATTTTAGTATTTAAAAAGGCGAAGCGGGTTTCTATGTGTGGCGATATATTGGAATTTGATATAACAACAGAGGGGGAAATGAAACTGGCGAAAGCATGGTTTTGTAAGTCACCTTTATGTCCAATGTGTAATTGGCGTAAATCAATGAAACTAAGTGTTCAAACAACGAAGGTTGTCACGGAAGTGATACGGCAAAAGCCAAAAGCTCGGTGGTTGTTTCTGACGTTAACTTTGAAAAATGTTTATGATGGTGAACAGTTGGATCAAAGTTTAAAACAAATGGCTGAAGGATTTAGACGGTTAATGATGTATAAAAAAGTTCAAAAAAATATGGTTGGATTTATGCGTTCAACAGAGGTGACCGTTAATTTGAAAGATGGTTCGTATAATCAACATATGCATGTTTTATTGTGTGTGGAAAGTACATATTTTAAGAACAGTGAAAATTATATGGACCAAGAAGAATGGACAAAATTTTGGCAAAAAGCAATGAAGTTAGATTATGTGCCGATTGTACATGTAGAAGCAGTTCGTGATAAAAAGAAAAAAGAGTTGTCAGAAGTATTGCCTCCAGGAGTACAAAGTGCCATTCAAGAAACAGCCAAGTATTCCGTGAAAGATTGTGATTATTTAACTGGTAATCAAGAAAGAGATTTAGAGGTTGTACAAGATTTAGAGACTGGATTGTATCGGAAGCGGATGATTTCTTATGGTGGTTTGTTAAAACAAGTACATAAGGAATTGAATTTAGATGATGCAGAAGATGGGGATCTCGTACATATCGATGATGAAAAAGATGAGGTTGAACAAAAAGCTTATTCAGTAGTGGCTTTTTGGAACTGGGAAAAACAAAACTATTTCATAGAATAGTAGCAGGGGAAAATTTAATGTGCTTTGGAGTATTACTTCAATAAGTAAATAAAAAATGAGCAATAGAAAAAACCATGAAACGTTGATATATGAACGTTTCATGGTTTTTTCTTATTTACTATGAATTATTTAACTTTATTGAAGTAATAATCAGCATCCGAAATTGCTGAATTACAAATCAATAGGGCAGCTGATACTGCTCCACCTGCTCCAGCAGCTGCAATGGCAGTTCCTAAACCACCAGTCAAGAACGCTGTGAAAACTACTGTTGCAGTCCCTAATCCAACAGCTGAAATAACAGCAAATTCACCGTTATTTAATCTTTCAACAGCAGCTCTAAATTCTTTTAAATTATCTTTATTAGTTGAACTTTCTGTAACATACTTTGTTCGGTCAGTACTGCGAATATCCCAGTTAGTCTTATCACTATGGAAATAAATATCATATTCTCGATTCATAAATGTATTTTGATAACTATGATCGACAAATGGTTGTATTTCGTTTATTGGTTGAATTTCATTTAAATTTAAAGTATCGGTTGATAATAAATTTTCACCGCTAATATCATATTTTTCTATTGTTAAAATGTTTGTTGTTTTGTCATTTTTTGAGATAGTAATACCATCTACTGTAACTTCTTTTACAATAACTTCACTTTCATTATTTGTTAGTATTGAGACTGAATTTGATAGATGATTTTCTAAATGTTGTTCAACTACTGGCTTTGAATTAACTACAGTTGGTGATAGATTACTAGCAAATGCACTTGTTGAACTTAATAATAAAAATGATGATAGGACTACAGTAAATAAGCTTTTTTTCTTCAAAAAAACGTCTCCTTTTTAGGTAATATTTTTAATTTACATTTATGTAAATTAAACCCAATTAATAGTATATCATAATATTTAAATTATCTGAATATTTTTCGGGAGGTTTGTTTAATGAACTGAATTTATGTATTAATATAGTAGCTATTCAATATATTGGAGAGGTGGATGTGTGATGGGAAAAAGATTTATATTAAAAACAAAAGAACATTTTAGTGGAGGTATTATTAAAATTGTGATTGATACTGAAACGGGTGTAAATTATTTAATTACAAGTGGTTTTGGAATAAGTGGGATGACTCCGCTATTAGATAAAGACGGTAAAATAATTATAGATAAATTATAGATTTGAATCGTTAAAAAGAGTAGCTTTTGCTACTCTTTTTAATTTTTTTTTCAAAAGTTCCACCATTTTTTATTATGTGCAGCTATAAGCTGTTTTTTTGTTTCTTGAGATTCACGAAGTGCTTGCATTAAATTTTGATCCCGTTCATTTTGTCGTTGTTCGATTTTGTTTAGCTGCTCCATTAGTTTTTGATTAAATTCATGTTGCGCTTTTATAAATTCCACGAATAGATTTTCTTCCTGTAGCGGGATAGCGGGTTGCGCTATAGACAAATTCATGCGATATAAAGTCGCTACACGTTCGGCAGATTCTTCTAAAGATTTCCCCATTGACTTCATGTTACAGAGATACTCTAAAAACTGGATATTTTCTTCGCTATATTCGCGCCACCCTTTTTCATCTTTTGAAAAAGAAAAGCCTTTTTCTTCAAGCAATTGTGCGTACTTTCTAATGGTGACAGGTTGTACAGAAAGACGTTGTGCAACTTCCTTACTGGAATAGATTTTTGTATCGTTTTTCATCGCGTTCACCTCGTAGAAATGGTTCGCTATGGAAAGACGATATACCTTGCTGCTACTTAATTTTTTTAGCTTGTAAATGAAATATCGGGGGATAGGGGGCAGAGCCACCTCAAGAAAATGGAAAAAATAAAGGAGCGTAGCGAATTTATTTTTTAGGGAGTGAGGGAACACTCCCTATGCTTGCTGTATTTTGTTTTGGTAGTTATTACTGGAAAAATGGTTTTGAATTTGAAAAAATTTATGGAGACGTGCTTGTCAAAAGGGAGGTAAATTTTATGCAATATAAAATAACTCAAGAAAATTTGATTATTCCAGAATGGAAAAGCGAAGTTGAATATGTTGTTGATCGAAAAGAAAAAAGCGAAGAATAAATTGTTATTAG
>NZ_JBBOUI010000003.1 GCF_038005985.1 Solibacillus sp. FSL R7-0682 | reverse complement strand
AAAAATAGCCCTTAAAAAAGGGCTATTGGAAAATTTTCAAATAATGGCTTAGCATTGATAAATAAGGTTTTTAAAGTAGTTTCTACGTTGTCACGTTCACCACTATAAATAATATTTGGATTTATGAATAAAGCGTATGTACGAGCATTATTTCCTTCTATTTTTTGACCTTGTGCTTTAACAATAACCCCTTTGTCAACAAGATTATTTACTAGTCTACTAATTTTAGGAGCACTTGTTCCAAGTTTTTCAGCAAGTGCCTTTTGTGTCATAGGAACTGCACTTCGTGAATGAATATCATCCACAATACAATTACTTTTAAACTGTAAAAAGCGTTGAATACGCATTAAAAATAGCATTTCTTCATCGGTGAAAAAACCAGTTTCCAAAGCATAATTCCAATTATCTTGAATCAATTGAACAAACCTCACTTTTGACTGGGGAGAACGTTTTGTAACGATAAAAACTTCTTTCCCAGTAGCTTTACTCAATGTTTTCATAGCATTATTTGCTTCTTCTTGGTCTACACCACTATGATCCTGCTTAAATTTTTCTTTTTGATTTTTAAAATCTCTTTTTCTAGCATTTTTTTCTGCTTGTTCAAAATTTTTCTTGGTCATCTAATCCCTCTCCTTATAGCAGGAATTAGCCCCTATGTGTTAGAATAGAATTATAACGATATGAATAGGGGCAATAATCCTTGCCCGTAATAATACGAGAAACCGCCTTGCCGACCAAAGCTTGGGCGGTTTTTCTCGTTCTAGTTAAATTATAACAGATTATAAAACTACACGTCTTTCTTAATCTCAAGAACATATAAGTCCTCATTTGAATCTTGATCAATACTTGTAAAAATACTAATGTCCTTGATTGGAATACTCGTTCCCAAACCTAAATATGGTCTCTTTTTATCCCTCATGAAAAGCATTAATTCACCATCTTGATCTAACTTCTGTAACTTCTTAACCAACTGATTTACCTTTATTAACGCTCTATCTCCATTCCTTTTTGCCTTTGAGGTTCCTCCATTTTTTTAAAAGAGTCCTTGACAATTTTTTCTTGGTTCTGATCCAGAAACTTTATAAATTTAGGGTCAACTTCTTGTATCCTCAAAAACGTCTTAACACGAGTAAGTTGAGAGGATAAAGCCTTTGTCACTTTTGACTTAAAAGCTGAAAATTCTTTACCGATTTGAAGCAATTTTTCCTTCAATTCTCGATTTTCCCTTTGATAAGACTGATTTTGATAGGTTAAATCATGAACTTTTTGCTTTAATTCTTTCTTTTCCCCCAGCTGGTCATTGAACTTCTGAACGATTCCATTATATTTATCAATTAAGCCACTGTAATTCTTCACAAGATCACTCTGTTTCAGCTTTTCTTTAGCTTTTTCGGTTGATAATTTTTCAAGATTTTCTTCAACATCCTTGTAATAATATCGAATTTTGTCTTGTCCTATTTGTATATCAGATTTTAGCTTCTTAACCTCTTTTTGAGATTTCTCTAATTCCTGCTGCAGCTGTTCCGCTTGCATCTGATAAACGACCCCATTCATGGCATAATCCACTAAATTTTGATAATCATTTTCCTTCATTCCGACCAATCCAAGAACCTTCTTCGCTTCAATGTTTTCAATAGATTTCGTCTTCTCATCGATGGCTTGAATCTGCCCCATTGTTTGCTCAAATTTCTGTTGAGCCTCTTTTTCCATATTTCCAAACGTCAGAGCCTTATATTTAGCCGTCTCAACGTGCTTACGGCTCGATGAAACCCCTCTTTCTAACTCAAAGCCATTTTCCTTCAGATAAGCGTTAAAATCATCCTGAAGGCTCACCAGTTGCTTTTTCTGGCCAAAGAAATCTTTAGCCGACAATCTGCCATCTTCCGTTACTGGAACAAAGCCAACGTGCATGTGAGGGGTTTTCTCGTCATGATGAACCGTTGCATAAATTAAATTCTTCTCACCGTATCGATCAGCAAGAAATTCATGAGCCGTTTCAAAATACCTTTTCTGCTCTTTCGATGAAATTCTCTCAAAAAATTCTTTATCCGATGTAATCAAAAATTCAGAGAGACGAACCGCATCTTTACGGATCTTCTTTCCAGAGAGCACATTATCCTCAATCACTTGATTGATTTTCTCCGTATAATCAATCTGCTTTTGACCATTTATCAAATCATAATTAAGGTGAGAATCCGCCTTATTGATGTCGGGATTTGTCTCACTTTCTTTCTCTCTTTGGTTGTGAAATTGAATACCTTTTATGGCATGAGATTTCATTTTTTGCATCCGAATAATAGAGTAACTCATTGATTTCGCACCCTTCCGAAAATCTAATAGATTAAGAGAAGTGTAACACACTACACTTTGCACGCAAAGTTTCATGTGGTCTGCGACGCTTTTTGGCTCCGCCAAGCCATGCTACAGCATGGTAAAAAACAAACCTTGGGCTTTGCCCAAACCCACTGGGGAACTCTTCCCCAGACCCCCTTAATCGAACTCCCCAACCCCTCAATCCTTGAGGGGCTCCCTCGCCGGTAGGCAGGTCAAAAGGTGTTGCCTTTTGACACACCAAGAGGGTCTTGGTGAAGTGAGTCTGTCAACTCCTTAATGCTCCCTACGGTCCGCTTACCGTTGACAGACGCCATACAGGGCTTCTCTCGCCTTTGTGAGAGGTTACCCCTTATTTAAAATCCTCCCGTTGCCTAAAAAGGCAACAGAGACGCTTATAGAGCGTTAAAATGATGATTGATTGTAAGTGTCTTTGACTTCCTCGACACTTTTCCAATCAACTTCGTTTAAAGGGAGTCTTTTTTTATGGTTTTCGATGTTCCTCCTCCTCAGGTTGAGAGAGTGAAGGTTGGGGGTGTGGGGGCTAGCCCCCGCATTGCGTCACTTCATAAGACTAAAAAAGCAAAATTATGAACGGTAGAACTGGCGGTTTTGCAGGCTACACTAAAACGAAGTGAACGACCGCTAACTTTCTTCCTCATCAGTTTATCGGTCGTTCGGCGAAGCCCTTGAAGTCTGCAAAATTTCGGAATGCAAGGGGGAAAAGGGTGGAGATTTTTTGAGTGGGTTTCTCAAAAAATACTACCCGAACCTTGCATGGAGAAAAGCCCCTAAATATATAGAGTGAGAAGAGAGAGTTATAAAAGTGTAAAAAAGGTTGATATATCAGTAGTTTCAGAGATTTTAATATGTGGCGGTTTTGCGATATATGTTAGTGAGTTAATTATCTTTTAAGTATGATTAATATGACAATTATTTACTAAAAATTGTAAATTTTCAAAAATATTTAAATATCGTTAAGAGTGAAAATAATATGTTGATAAAATATTCCATTTATATTAATATTCTCATAGAAAAGGATAAATATACAAAAAGGGGGAAAAATGGAATGAAGTACATTTCTAAAATTTTAATAGCCTTTGCCTTGGTTTTAAGTTTGTTTACAGTTACTAATACAGCTTCTGCAAGTGCTGATTCATTTTCGGATTATTTTACTAGTTCAAAATGGATAACTAGAGACGGAGTAGTATCACTTAGTGTTACACCTAAATCATCAGGGCCACTTATTAAAGCTCCAAATGGTAATGCAAGAATGGTAGCTGCTTCTAAAGCATGGACTATTCTTTATAACAAACATAAAGGGAGCAGTAATTGGAAAAACACTGCATCTATGAAAGCTCAATTTGAGTGTCATGTAACTATGGCTCAATCTTTCAAGACACCTTGGAATTTAGAACCACATCGTACAACAACTAGTCTTACAGAAACTATTAAAAAGGGATGTAATCCTAAATAACAAAAAAGAGAGATTCATTAAGAATCTCTCTTTTTTGTTATATTTATTATTGCTCCTATAATGAAAATAATACCTATGACTATAGTTAAAGTGAAATATAGGGAATCTCCTACTAAATTAAATTCATCTGTTATTATATTTCCCTGGAACCAAACCATACAAGCAAGTACAGTTAAGAAAAACGAATTTAATATTATATATCCGTTATTAGTTTTACTTTTAATAAAAATTAAAATTAATAAATTTAATATTATAAAAGCTAGTATTAAATAAAAGATCGGTCTTAAATAAATGAAAACTTCCCCATCCATTCCAAAAACTCCTTTTTTTGAAAATTATTCTTTTTGATTATATCTTAAAAAAACTTTTTTTGCTTATATTTTCTATTTGAGATATTATCTCCCTTTTAATTTTCTAAATTCATTATGTTATATCAATACATATATCACCAGTATGGCTCCTTGTTTTAGGGTTGAGGCTGAACAAGGGGGAATGAGGAAATCCTCCATATTCGTAGATATGTAAGGTAAAAGAGTAAAAATCACGAACAGAGAAAAGCTCCTTATTAGAGAGTGAGAGTAAATTGGCTAACTAACTAGTAAAAAAAGCTATTATATCAAGGGTTTTTGCTAGTTTTCGTAGTTACCGAATTAGATAACTTTAGTTACCGAATTAGATAACTACGAAAACTAAT
>NZ_JBBOUI010000002.1 GCF_038005985.1 Solibacillus sp. FSL R7-0682 | reverse complement strand
TCATTTGGGAACGTTATTTTGAATTTGAATGTATATAAAACCGCCCACTTTGGTGGCACTTTTTCTTAACGTTATAAATTTGGCGAGTCGCTGTTAAGCTGCAACCGCAAAATGTGCGTAAATCTCATTGACTGTATTGTTGACCACCATTTTGTTTTTTACATCTAAGTCCAAAACCTTTTTACTTAGCTCTGCATCTGTTTCGAATAGGGCTTGGTTTTGCATGTAGATTACATAGGCTTGTGGATGGTCGGATTTGATTTTTTCCATCTTTGACTCAATTTTATGTTCCTTTGTTCCATAGCCTAACGACGTATAGATGTTGATGAAGATATCAAATAGTATATCGAGTAGCATCATAAATCATCAAACCCTAAATTCACTGGCTCTAACGGTAATTCACCAGCAGAGCCTGCTATATTAGTGGATGGTACTGAATCGTCCACTTCCTCAAAGGCGATTCCATCAATCCATGCTTCACCTGAACCAGCAAGTAAAACTCCAAAATGAATAGCGGCGCTCTCTTCTGGTATATCTAACACAATGAAGTAATAATTCCAGTCAGTTGTACCATGGATGGAACGATTGTCCATATTATCAAACTGCAACAAATCACCATTTTTTGTATCAATTCGGCACCAAGCCCCGCATTTCATTGCATCTTTTGTTTTGATGAAGCAGGACATTTTCATTCGCTTACCAATCCAATTTTTAGCGGAAAATACTTGCATCATCGTACCAAATTGCCCTTCCTCAGCAGGACGTGTAGAGCCAAGATAACCAGATTTTGAGCCTGTATGGAATACTTCGTGGTCGGCTTTCATTGTATAAGCAGATGGGTTTGTCCCCGTTAATAACCAACCTTTTACCTCGTTTGTTGTTGTCATTTCCTGTTCCTCCTTTGTGTATAAAGAACGCATCATATGGCGGTATTTACCGGGTGGCATGCTGTATAGCTCTTTAAATGCACGTGTAAAAGCTTCTTGCGATTGAAATTGACATTCGAACGAAATATCAAGGATTGTGTAATCAGTATGAAGCAATAAAAAAGCAGATACGGCCAGACGTCTTTTTCGAATATACTCGCCAATCGTTAAACCAGTTTCTTTTTTAAACTGACGCGTCAAATAAAATTTCGAATAGCCAATTTTTGTTGCGTAATGATCCAACTGCCATGTTGTTAATAAGTTCTCCTCTAATGTATCCACGATTTTCTGAACGATTTCACTATACATAACTGCTCACCTCAAGATTAAGTATATAGGGGGAATAAGGAATATTTTTGATAATTATTGCACTATTGTAAGTATAAGGTTTAAAAAGAGAGATTAAAATGTGGTGAAGCAACCATTATCTAAGGGCGGAGAGCTATATCTTCACAAAACTTTTCTGTTCTTTGCAAACTAAAATAGAAAAGGAATGCTCTTATTGTGTCGAAAGGTAATTTTGTTTGTTTTAATAAAAACACGTTACCAAAGCGTCCTTTGGTAAGATTCTATTTATACGTTATCGCCATTCAGAACAAGTGGATCGAACAGTCTTCTTTAAAATTATTTTTCGCAGCGTCCCAGAGTGTTATTTTCTATAAAAAACAGCGACAAACATTGTTAAATCAGTGTTTGTCGCTGTTTCAAATGTTACCAAGCTTGGATTTGGGAACGTTTTTTTGTATGGGGTTGTATAAAATAATTCTAACGAACTCGATACACCTCATTTAGTTTATGCTCTTCTATTAAATCAATGTTTCTAGGATTTTGCGTATATTCCTGTAAATAATGTCCGATGTTTGCGTACATTTCAATATTTTGTAACTCTAAAATAGGTAGCCATTTAACATCTATTTGATTTGAATCTGGGTTTTCTGGAAATTTTGGTGTACTAGGGCTTTTTATTTTGCATTCAAACATCATAACTAATGTATGTATGTTCCCAAACTTTTCAAAATTAAGATGAGGTGTGTATTCATAAACAAAAGCTAGAGGACCTACTTCTACATCTATACACGCTTCTTCTTTAGCTTCTCTTTTAACTGTATCTGTAATTGATTCATTGGGTTCCGCTCCACCAGCAGGTAAATCGTAAACGATACCTCTTATTGGGTCGTTATACACCGTTAATAATATTTCATTATTTTCTATGATTATTGCACCAGCTCGAACTCTAATATGAGAAGACATTTAAAAACCTCCTAAGTTGATATATTAAGGTTTCTAGAAGATGCGAATGAATTCCTTTAAATGCCCCCAAAGCGATGTTTGGTAATCAAAAACAGCTAAGAATACGAAATGTCCTGGCTGCTGGCTCGAATGTTCCCAATGGCTTATTTGGGAACGTTTTTTTAGATTTAGTTTGTATATTAAAGATAATTGTTTATTTAATCTTATGTATCTAAAAACTGAGCCGTTATTATATACCATTGAAATCACCACCCTCATTCCCTATATTTTACAACTATACATAATAATTAGTTTTATGGTATAATTTGTTACGAAAGTAAATGGAGGTATAGGTTGCTTGGTCCTTACTGAATACAAAGGTTTTCAAAGCGTTTTATGCACTAAATTATCTGAGAATACAATTCTTAGATAATCCAAAAAAATTGAGAGAAGTTAATCACAGCTTCTCGGAGGAGGATTTATTTTATGAAAGTATTCAAAAAAATCGCTAGTTCTTTAATTGCCTTAGTATTATTATTTAGTTTAAGCTCTAATGCTTTCGCTAAGGGTGAGGGTGAGCAAACTTTCGAAAAAATTACAGTAACAGATGAAGAGCTTGATAGAGCAATTGAGCAAGCTTTACAAATGAAATTAGCTACAATTGCCGATGAAGAAGAGCGTAAAGATATGGAACTTGCGCTTAGAGGAAACCTTGCAACAATCGAAATGCCTGATCTTTCAGACGAAAACGTAATTATGCCACTTTTCGACCTTGGCGATATTTGGACGCCAAACCTTCCAGATATTCATCTTCAAAACAAGTATGTAAAAGCTTCAATTGATGTAATTTTAGATGCAATCTTACTTTCTCTTGGAGTAGGTACAATCGCTGTTGCCTTAAAGAAATACGGCGCTAAAGAATTAGCAAGAATGTTCACAAGCTCAATTAAAACTAAAATCTTAGGTAAAGCTGCAATCGCATTAGGTATCAGCCTTCCTGTACTTGCTGATTTCGTAGTTAGTGTATTAGATCCAGCAGAAAAAATCACAAACTACATTGATTCAAAAGATGCAAAACCTAAAAACGGATACTTCGATGTTATTTGGTAATCTGAAATGAACGATAAATTTAAACTCATTTCAATTATTTTTCTTTATCTTTTAAGCAGTTATTTCCTTAATATTATAACTGCTGACCATAAAACCTTTACGTTATTGTACAAGGTTACTTACGGAATCTTTTTCGTACTAATTTTGTATTACGCCTATAAAGTTTTAGCAAAAAAATATAAGTAACCACGCAACCTCTAGGACTTATATTAATAAAATATATCCTATAAGTTATTTACTTTTATGAACTGCACCCCAATTGTTAGACACGTCTAACAATTGGAGGCGCAGTTTTTTTACGATTAGTCAAGTGTATCCCGGTAAATTCTTTTATATTTTCGATTTCTGAGCTGGTAGTGCGGACTCTTAATCGTACAGTATACCGTGTGTCATTAACTGAAATGTCACTTTCAGAAATTTATTGATACACGCCACAATTGCGACCTTATGAGGCTTCCTCTGAGGTTGCGTTTTTAATTTATAATAGTAATCAACAAAATGGTTCGGTTTTCCTTTTGCCATAATCATTGCACAGATCATAAAAAATAAAATCTTTCGTAGCTTCTTGTTTCCTCGTTTATTGATACGGTCACGGTACTGGGTATTCCCAGGTTGATAGCGCATTATATCAATCCCTACGTATGCGTTGATTTGTTTGGTGTTTTTAAAGCGTCGAATATCACCTAGTTCACCAATTAATCGACAAGCAGTTGTATCGCCAACGCCTGGAATCGAACGCAATACGAGATATTCTCTTTTTCCCTCAGACATACCACCATTTACTTCACAAGCTCTTCTTTCTTTTCCAATAAATTAGCTGTGTATTCTTCAGTCGGTGATATTACAGGTCCAGGTCCATTTTGGATATATTCCCTATAAATTTAACTAAATGTAAAAAAGTACACTTCATATATATAGATTGAAGATACCAGAACAACCCCAGACAACGATGCAACCAATAATTTTTTAGGAAAAGGTTTCTTTTTAATAAAAGAAATTATTATCCTAGTACATAAAAGCAAAAATAATATAACGGTAATGAAAGCAATCAAAAAACCAAATAAAATTAAAATCATAAATCCCCCATTCATAAGTTCAATTACAATCAACTCAAATATTGATAATTTTGTACTCATAAGAGTAACGAAATTAATTGGTAGAAGTTACGAAAGTTGATAACCTTCCCAAAGCGTCCTTTGGTAACATTCATTGAGATTCTATTTATATTTTACCTTCATTCAGATAGAGTGAATTGAGCAGCCCTCTTTAAAATGATATCTCGCAGCGTCTCAGAGCGTTATTTTCTATTAAAAACAGCGACAAACACTGATTTAACAGTACTTGTCGCTGTTTGGAATGTTACCAAGCTTTTATTTGGGAACGTTTATTTGAATGAGTTTGTATATGCTAAGAATTAAAGAAGATTCGATTTTATCTATAAAAAAATGGTTATTTAGCTTCAAATGCTTTGCTTTCCTTGATTTAAGGAAAGTGTTTTTTCATAAAGCCCTTACTTCTCTTTCCTCTTTTTCAAAATTTACTATATGTACCTTGAGTAATTTTTGCGAATCTAGCAATTTCAAAATGGTTATATCCCCTTTGAAATTCTCGCTATTATTCCAAACATAATATATCACTTCTGAATTTTTAATATTCAAAAATGAATATTTTGAATTTATCTAAATTTTACCATTTATAGTTAAAATGAGAGGAGGAAAAAATGGTTGATATTGAGTGGCAATGTTAATTTTATGGTTGACAGGTGGCGAAGTATTTGTGTTTAAAAACTTCTACAATTCAATTGTAATTTCCTATGTAGAAGATTCAGTTAAATGAGAAGTAGTAAAATAAAAATGGAATGGGGTAATTATTATGAAAAAAATATTATTTTCAATTTTCTCGCTAGTATTGATTATTTCAAGTTTTGCTTTCGCAGCACCTAATGCAAATGCAGAAGGAAATGACGAAGAATTAGTTAATGAATTAGCAGAAGCTTTACAATTTGCTTTTGAAGAAGCAGCATTATACGATTTAGCTGGTAATGTAATTGGATTGGATACAGATAAAATTGCTGAAAAGTTTGGTGATTCAGTTGATACTGCATTATTAAAAGATATAAATAAATTGAATGCAAAACAGAATGTTCTTAAAGACGAGATGATTACTCCATTTACTGCAAAAGTAGATGCTTGCATTAACACCCTTATTATGGAAAATTATGGTTGGATGCTTGGAACAAGTGCATTAACTATAATTTATGATTATCTAAAAGCTGGTGAATTTACGAAAGCAGCAGGTTACTTGGTGAAAATAGGCTTTAAGGGCTCCGTTCCTGGTATAGCGGTTAATCTATCGGCATACTTCTTCTATTGCTTATACACAGAAGAGGGCTGGATATAATATACAGAATACAGAAAAGAATTTCCTACTCGGAAATTCTTCTTGGCTTTAAACTTATCAAGTGTAGGGTAGGAGTGTTTACTGGGAAGCAATACTGTATGATGTATTGCTTCTGTTATTATAGTGAAGGGGTTGGTAATATGAAAAAAAATCAATTATCTTATTTTGCTTTTCCCGTGATTTTCTTTATTGTTTTAACTATTAAACAATTTTTCTCTAACAGTGATATTAAATGGAGTGAAAACTTAATTATTTTAGCAATCTCCTGTGTACTTATATATTTATTTGTAAGTATATATAATTGGGCAAAAAAGCCTTATTCTTGGAAAAAGAATTAACAATTGGTACTGCAAATTGAAATTAATCTTTATTACTCAACGAATTGATATCATTTATAGGGAAATCATGAAATAGAATAGTTGAATACTAACCTGTTCCAGTTGACTTCATGTACGTGTCCTCCTAAACTTTACTTCTTTTTCTCGTTATTCTTTAAATGCTCTTCTAAACGATTTTCGTACATCCCACGAATACGATCATTTTCAACCTGAAGTTCTGTAATACGGGCATTGTATGTATCTAGCTGGGCCTGCAGTTTCTCTTGGTATTCACGCTCAGCTTTTACGATTGCACGTTCTAATGCAAGCTCATGGCGTTCTTGTAGGAGGGCAGT
This sequence comes from Solibacillus sp. FSL R7-0682, assembly GCF_038005985.1. Classification (NCBI taxonomy): domain Bacteria; kingdom Bacillati; phylum Bacillota; class Bacilli; order Caryophanales; family Caryophanaceae; genus Solibacillus; species Solibacillus sp. FSL R7-0682. The sequence goes on along the minus strand of NZ_JBBOUI010000002.1, from coordinate 38,447 downwards.
CGTTATTGCGGCACATACTGATCTTTAGTAGCCAAAAACCCCCATTATATTAAATGGGGGTGATTCCCTAACTTCCATTTGGGAACGTTATTTTTTTATTTCTGTATAGATTAATCATTAAATTAGTTTCGAATAAATAACCATCGTTAATGGAATTGACGTAATCATAATGCAAAATAAAACTAATAAAACTTGCGTAGCGCTTAAAGTAATAGGTCCTAGTGAACCAGTTAATAGAAACAGGATTAGGAATGCCCCGAATAATGTAAAATAATTTACTGTCATACTCTTGCCTATAATTTCTTTTGTACGTTCATCTCTCGGAAATAAATGAGGTGACAAATAGGACATCATTAATGCACTTGTTCCCAAGAAAAAAGTCATAATCCCTTCTGGGAAGTCACCATTTGCAATATATGGGTAATTAATGTAAATACTTAGTGGAATCATTATAATACCTAAAAATAGGTATGTTAATTGATTTTCACGTGCTTTTTTCATTCAAACTCCCCCTCATAAATAAATATATCTTCAATCTTGCAGTTGAAAATTTCTGCCAATTTAAAAGTTAAAATAATGGATGGGTTATATTTTTCTTTTTCAAGTGAAATGATTGTTTGTCTAGAAACAGAAAGTTTTTCCGCCAACTGGTCCTGCGTCATACTATGTTGAGCTCGTAGAACCTTAATATTATTTTTGATAGTAAGTCCTCCTTTATATGAGCCAAAGAAAAATCACCACGAAAGACAAAGTAAAAGTTATTTGTGAATTAAGGCATAAATATTCGGTGAAAGCACTTGTGGCATTCGCAGAAATTAAACGCAGTACGTATTACGATATAGTGAAGAAGATGAATCGACTAGATCCAAACGCTGATTTAAAGGTCGAAATCCAAGCGATTTACGATGAACATGAAGGTCGTTATGGTTATCGTCGTATTCGTGACGAGTTAGCGAATCGTGGGCGAAAAGTGAATCATAAGAAGGTTCAACGCATCATGAAAGAGCTAGGCTTAAAGTGCTTAGTACGTATGAAAAAATATAAATCATATAAAGGTAAAGTCGGTAAAATTGCGCCAAATATTTTAGATCGTAACTTTCTAGCAGAAGCACCAAATCAGAAATGGGTAACTGATATTACTGAATTTAAATTATTTGGAGAAAAGCTTTATTTATCGCCTGTTTTAGATTTATTTAATGGTGAAATTATTACGTATAAAATTGGATCAAGGCCAACCTTTTCCCTAGTTTCAGACATGTTAGAAAAGGCGTTAGAATGCTTACCAGAAGACCACCAGCTATTAATACATTCGGATCAAGGCTGGCATTATCAAATGAAACAATATCGCCACAGTCTTGAAACAAGAGGCATTGTGCAAAGTATGTCCCGTAAAGGTAACTGTTACGATAACTCCGTGATGGAGAATTTCTTTGGCATCATGAAATCTGAATTCCTCTATTTAAAGGAATTTGAAAATATCGAGCAATTCAAAAGAGAACTAGAAAAATATATCAACTACTACAATAAAAAACGGATTAAGGCAAAATTAAAAGGTATGAGCCCGGTACAATATCGAACTCATGCCCAAATGGTTGCCTGAAATTACCGTGTCTAACTTTTAGGGGTCACTTCACATTTGGGAACGTTATTTTGTATGGATTTAAAGAGCCCTTTTTAAAATACGTTTTAAATCAAAAAAGCCAATTGTCCCACAGATTATTACTCCTAAAGATAGCAATACAGACATAAACAAATTATCTCCCCAACTTACAATAAGACTATATAAACAACCTATTGCAACAGCTAACGCAGCATAATCTTTTCGCCATTTCTCAAGTTTAGAATTTTTATTATTATTCAATCTTTATCCCACCTTTGCTTATAAAAATCACTATATTATTTAAATTTAAAGAGAATACAGTTTGATAACAAGCATTAGCTATTTTTTAACGTTCCCAAAGCGTCCTTTGGTAAAATTTCATTGAGAGTCTATTTATATGTTACAACCATTCAGAACAAGTGAATCGAACAATCTTTTTTAAAATAATTCCTCACAACGTCTCAGAGCTTTATTTTCTAATAAAACAGCAACAAACACTGATTTAACAGTACTTGTCGCTGTTTGAAATGTTACCAAGCTTGCATTTGGGAACGTTATTTTGTATCTAAATGTATAAAATGAGCCGTATATAAAGTTCGTATTAGATTATTTGATTATATCAATTGCAAGTTTGAAAAATAGGTCTGCACTAGGAGCAGGAATAGGGTCTCTTCTATGTACAAGGCGGATTGCAATAAAATTTTCTTTCGGGCTCACTAATAAATACTTACCACCAAAACCACTCATTCCGTAGCCAATATATACATCTTCCACATAAGCTGTTAACCATAAGTAACCCCAATTTCGATTAATGGACTGAGTAGGGTGAGTAGCCATATCAATCCAATGTTTAGTAATAATTTGTTGCCCATTCCATACTCCATCATTTAAATGCAAATAGGCGAATTTTGCTAAGTCAATTCCTTTTAAGGAAAGCCCAGCGTATGCATAAGGGTTATTTGATTGGTCCTTTAACCACTCCCAATCTTTAATTCCTAATGGGATAAATAGTTTTTCATTTAGATATTGGTCTATTGTTTTGCCTGTTATTGTTCGTACAATTTCGGAAAGTAGACCAACTGCTTCATTATTATATTTTGAAACAGTACCTGGTTTATCCGTTATCGGTAAAGCTAAAACATATTTTGCAATATTCGGGGCAGCACTAAGCTCATTATCGTGTCCGTCTGTATGAATTCCAGAAGTATGCGTTAAAATATGCCAAAGTGTAATTTCACTCATTTCTGTGTTTTTTAAATTTGAGAAATAGGTAGAAATAGGCGTATGTAAAGAAGAAATTAACCCTTCGTCTATTAATAATCCGATTGCAGTTCCAGCAAAAACCTTTGTCAATGAATTAATGGCAATAGGTTTATTCGTATTTGTAAAATTTTCATGATACATTCCATTTTTAGAAATGAGTATTAGTTCATCTGATTCCTCGTCTTTACAATACTCAATAAGTGCATTCATTTTTTGGATATTTAACTCTAATTCGTTAGAGGGTATGTCTTTTAGAAATTGAGTGATCATAAAAATCTCCTTTGGTAATATTTTCTACAAACTATATTATCACAAAACATACCCTAATCACGATTTGGTAGCCAAATGAAATAAAAAGCAGCTAAGAACTTACTGTAGTCCTTAGCTGCTGAAATGAATGCTCCCTAAGAGTCATTTGGGAACGTTATTATTTATGCTTTATCAATTAAATAAAATAATTAAGTTTTGTTTTTCAATCTTTTTTCGATATATATCCAAGCATAATAAATGAGCCAAGCAATCAGAGGAATTAACATTAGATAAGTAAGCTCATTTGCCGGAAGATAGTATATTAAAAGTAAGCCTATTATTAACACTGGTACGAAGATAATAAAATACTTCTTTTATGCACAATGACACCAATCCCTTCACATCTCTTTATAAAATCAACTTTAACATATATTCCCAACGAAATGCACCCAAACCAGTGTTTGGGAACTTTATTTTGCTTAACGTTGTAAATCCGCATAAATCTGACGGGACCCCTATAAGACGTTTGCATAAAAAGCTGCCAAACGGGTTCCGTGGTGCAGTTAAAATTTGCCCTTTAGATTTTGAAGTGGAATACAAGCATATCAAATACACCAAAAGTATCACGGTAAAAAGAAACGGTACGTTCCGAACGATTGAAAATGAAAGTGTCCGAGAAGATATTCCAGGTTGTTTTTTTAATAAAAGTAAATTTGATTTATTATTGGGCATGGACGAAGGTGAAGGACGGAACCAGGCACTATTTAAACAAACACCGAATGAATTAAATGGTGTGAACGGCTGGCAGGATTTTTTAGATTCGAATGAGTTAAAATTAGGTATAATTGTATTTTATTGTAATTAATGTTACTCTATTATTGTTTTAAAAAACATATTAGAAAAGGTGGAATTAGAGAATGTCTTATTCAAAGCAAATTATAGCTGTAGTATTATCTGTAGTAATGATGTTAGGACTTACAACAAGTACGTTTGCTTCTACACCAGAAGTAACGACTCCAATCAAAGAAGTAAATACACAAGATATTGAAATTATTAGCATTGAACAAGATACAGAAGTAGGTACATATGGACTTCCAAGATTTTTTGCAGTAGCAGCAGTTAAAGGAATCTCGAAAGGTCTTAAAGCTGGAGCAAATAATAAATGGGTAAAACATGCCATTACTGAATATTTCGATGCACCAACAGCTAAAGTTTTCAAAACTAATTTATATGAGATTTCATATGTTTTAGACGATGCTATTGCATATAATCAACTTGCTGAAGACTGGATTGAACTCGGAATTTATAAAGTAATAATGAAAACTACTAAAAATGAAGGAATATCTCATGCAATTGCAGATGGCGTAACTTCACTTATTAGTATCTTTGTTTAAGAACGTATACACTGGAGTGAAAAACTTTGAACGATAAACAGCAAGAAAACATCAAAATTATAGAAGAATTAAGGTACAAGGTTTCATCTTTAGAGCGTAGTTTGATGCGTCTTTCTAGCTTAATTGAACCTAATTTAAAATACCCATACTGGCATAAACTTCTTTCTCTAGGTATTTTTGAAGAGGATAGAAAGAAACTAGAATATATTATGTTCCATCTATCAAACCGTTTAAACCAAGAACCAGATTCTTTTAGGATAGATACAGAATACCCATCTGAGTTGTTTGAAAAAGGTTTACCGACTGTAAATCAAACAATGACTATAATTTCATCTACTTTAAATATAGAGTATGAAGAAATTATTCAAGAAATCCTCTTATGTATGTATCGACAAGGTATGTTCAAAAATCTAATTAGTTTTCTATTTCCAGAAGAAGTAAAGAAACTATAATTAAAATTACTTGATTAGACCTCAATATATAAGATGTGAACACTACAATCGCAGTGTTCACATCTTTTTGGGGTCCCGTCAGAAAAATGCGGATTTACAACGTTAAGGGATTTTTTCTGACGGAAACGCCTATTTTAAAAACGTTAAGGAATTCGTAATGGGCGAAGTTCCTTTGGATTGTGGCTACCTTCTGATCTAAAGTGGTATTCACCTAAGAAATTAATATGCTCCCAAGAGTGAGTACACGACAGCAGGAATTGAATCGACAGTTAGATTTATTGAAGCAGTACAATTGCCAAGAAATTTTAACTGAGAAATTATCCGGAACGAAAACAGATCGTCCAGAATTAAACCGGCTGAAGGATAAATTGCGACCAGGAGACATGGTAATCGTAGAAAGCTTTTCTCGGTTAGGTAGAAGTACGAAGGATTTAATTGAATTAGTTGCGTATTTTGAAGAACGAGAGATCAAGTTGCTAAGCATTAAAGAAAACTTTGATACTTCAACACCACAAGGGAAATTAATGATGACGGTTTTCCAAGCATTCAGCCAGTTTGAACGTGATTTAATTGTCCAGCGAACGAAGGAAGGGCTAATCAGTGCTAGAGCCAGAGGGCGTCAAGGTGGGCGTCCGAAAGTGAATGAACGTGAGCTAAAAAAAGCCATCAATTTATATAAATCTGAACAGTATAGTGTGAGTGAAATTGTTGAAATGACAGGGATTAGTCGTGCTACAATTTATCGCTATTTAAAACAAGAGCAGCCCAACAGTTAGCGTTGTGCATGCTCTTGTTTCATGTCCATTTTTCCTTAACGTTGTAAATCCGCATTTTTCTGACGGGACCCCTATTATAACTTAATATACGACTAAAATTACAAAAAATCAGAATAATAGAATTCATTAAATTAAAATACATATCAACTATCTATTTACAGAGTAAAAATGCACCCAAACCGACGTTTGGGAACATTATCCCCCTTAACGTTGTAAATCCGCTTTTTTCTGACGGGACGCCTTAGCGTACAAAATTTCCGAAATGTTGACGGCATTCTTACTAAAATTATACCTTTTCACCTTTATATTTACAGAAAAATCAAATATTTTAATGACATTTTTGTTACAACTGTAACAAAAATGTCCGTTTCTTTAAATTCCACTACATATCCGCTTATTGTTTGGTAGAACGGGAAAATACGGTTATCAAAGGTACGAAAGTAGGTGATAGTGCTGATTACGGAACGTTGGTTAAGTAGTAAGCGAGCGACTGAATTTGTACATGACGGGCAAGTAGGCGTGAGTGATTCAGTGAAGGGGCAGCCACTTTCGAAGATTCGACAGCAGCTTGCTGAGGAAGAAGTGATTTCTTCTATTGAGGTTAAGCCACTTGTTTTACGGCAGCATTTTTTACAGCAAGGCAATGTAGCTGATGCTAACCTTGTCGATCAAGTAGATGTAACGGCAATTCGTGTGAAAGGCGGGCGTATTGTGAATGAAGTGTCCTTTGCCGGAGCTAGTTTTTTAGAAGGATTCTTGAGCGTGTAGGGGATTGAATTAGAGCGAGCTGTTCGGCGCTATGAGGAAAAGCTTCAGCTATTTGAAACCCTAGATCAAGAACGAAAGCAGCGAGCCGTTTTTGTTGGGCGATTGAAGCACGGAGAACTAGAACAGTTGTCCCCTTCATTTGAAACTGAGCAGCAAGCCAAAATACAGCTAGAAGCAATGAAGCAAGTAGAAAAGGAGCGTGCACTAGCGCCATCTTTAGAGGTGGAGCGTGATGAATCATAGAGAAATGAATAGTGAAAGTAGGTTTGCGTATGACAAATAACACAAAAGCAACGAGCTTAGTATTTGGAGCAGCTTTGGCCATTGTCGTTTGTTATTTCATAACACCCGAAATCGTTTTTGCCTCAGCTGGACAAGTCCAAGCTAAGCTCACAAATGCAGCCAATGTCGTGAAAGGCATTTTAACAGCACTTGTGGTCTTAGTCGGAATTTGTGCAGCTTTATTTATTATTATTAAGCGTATGCCGGCAGCAGATGATCCGCATGAAAAGAATGAAGTGTTTAAAAGTGTTGGGCGTGTATGTGCACTCGTTGCTTTAGCAGCAGCGATTATTTGGTTACTGCCTTGGGTTTATTCATTATTCACGTAAGTAGAATTTTAATAAGTAGAAAAAACTACTTATTAAAAGTAGAAATTTCTACTTTTGCGAGGTGTAGAAAATGGCGGAGCATAAAGGTAAAAAGTTTGTCTTCCCTGAGAATGTAGAGTCGGGTTACGGGATTTTTTTAGGGATTACACTGAAGGAATTACTGCTATATCTAGTGCCACCGATTGTCATTGGACTAATCATTGTCGCTTTGCCACCACATAACGTGTGGCTCATGTTTTTTAAGTTCATGCTTTTACTAATTGTGCTCATTATCGTTTTAGCTTTCTTGTCTTCTCGACCAATTCGCCATCGACCGAATATTCGTTTTCAGGATTATGTAAAGCTACGCAATCAATTTACGAGTAGACAAAAGCTCTTTTATATACGGAAGAAACAGAATCGCTTTTAAAGTAAGGCGGTGATTAGTTTGTGGGAAAAGTTGTTTGGTCCTAAGAAAAAGCCAATAGACGATTATGTGTTTGATGATGAGCCGAAAACGCTCGATAAAGGTAAGCAGAGCCTACAGGATATGTCGCTCATTGAAGCACAGTACAATGATTTTCTCGTGACAAAACGAGGCTATTTAGTCGTATTACTCAAAGTGACGGGCATTAATTTAGATTTACTCACAACGACCGAGCAAGAGGATGTTTTTGATGAGTTTAACGCCTTTTTAATGTCGACGCTCGGTGAAAATAGTGAGGAGGTGCAGCAATACCTTGATATTACGATGCCTGTTGATTTTAGTGAGTATATTTTATTTTGGCAGCATCGTTATTTAACGGTACTAGAGGAGGAGCCTGAAAATGAAGCAAAGCTAGCACTCATTGCGAGCTATGTAGATACATTTTCTGGCGTTGCGTCTTCACAGGAAATGACGACAAAGACACATATTGTCGTACTGCATGAAAAAATACCGAAAAAGCATTTAGCGTCACTGGAGCAAACAGCGATCCATTTGGAAGAAAAGGTGCTACTTTTTATTCGGCAATTAGAGAATGCACTGAGTACGTATGATGTGGAGGCTCGGCAGCTAACAGCAAAGGAGTGTCGTGGGGTGTTACAGCACTTACTCAATTTCTCCAATCACTAGGAGGTGATGGCATGTTTAAACGACGACAGCAGCCACACGTGGAAAAGGAACAAGCACTTAGTGACGTACTGGATGGGTCGAGCTTAGATATGATTTATCCGTTTTCATGGGAGGAATGTGCGGACCATATTGAGTCTGGTGATAATTTTATTCGTGTCATTGCGATTATTGATTACCCAAAGAGTCGTTACGGCAACTGGTTATCAGAGCTGAAACGTAAGAAGGGCAACATTACGATTGTACAATTTTTAGAATCGTCCAATTCGGCGAAAATGGTTGAACACTATAATAAGACGATTAAAAATAAGCAGGCTGAGGTATTGAAGACGTTTGATCCACTGAAAAAACGTCAGCTTGAAAAGCAGGTTGAAGCAGCTGAGCATCAATTGATGAAATTTCTTGAAAATGAATCGAGCTACATTTATCAATACACGTATATTTATTTGCAGGCGAAGTCGCTGGATGAATTAAATGCGCTGAGTGATTCCGTTCATAATACACTCGTGAAATTGCAGCTAAAGGCAATGACACCGATTAAGGCGATGTACCAAACGTTTTGGAGTGCAATGCCGATTTTAGAAAATCTGCTTGGAGACTACACGTATAAGCAGTCCAATACGGAGGCAGCGAGCAGTATGTTTCCATTTGATGATGCCGAAATTTTAACGATTAACCCACGTAGTGATGTAGAAGGCGTGAACAAAGATACGGGTAGCTTAATTGCCATTGATTATTTGGACCGTAAAAATACGCTTAATCAAAATATGGTCGTTATTGGGACGAGTGGTGTCGGTAAGACCACTTATATGGTGCAGAAGATTTTACGTTATTTTGCTCGGGGCGTGAAGGTGTTTATTATCGATCCTGAAAATGAATACACGAACATCGTCGAGCATTTAGGTGGAACAGTTGTCCATTTAAGCAGTAATTCGAGTACGAAAATTAACCCATTAGAAGTGTTTTCTGAGCAAGTTATGGATGAGGGACCTGTTGATTTGGATATGGTGTTAAAAGATAAAATTCAGCGTCTTCTCGGTTTTTTTCAAGTGTTGAAGCAGGACATTACGCAGGTAGAAAAAGCGATTTTAGATGCTGTATTACGTGAAGTGTACCGAGATGCAGGGATTTTGCAGTATAACAGCTTTCGAGAGATTCCCAGTACAGCGTATCCGATTTTATCTGACGTATATGAGGCAATTGCTGCTTTAAAGGCGCGTGACGCTGACCGGTACGCACGGATTGAGGATTTTCATTATATTTTGGAGAGCTATGTGAATGGTAGTAAAACGATTTTTAATGGGCATACGAATATTAATTTACAAAGTGATCTTTTATCGTTTGATTTAAAGCCGTTGCAAAATGAGGCTGATGTACAAGGGGCAGCGTATTTAAATACGTTTAGTTATTTATGGGATAACATTACGGAAAATACAAGTGAAAATGTGAAGCTGTTTGTTGATGAGTTTCATTTTTTAACACAAAATCCAGATGCAGCGAGTTTCTTTTACCAGGCATATAAACGGTTCCGAAAATACAATGCGGGGGCAATTGCTGGTACGCAACAAATTCAAGATGTGCTCGATGGGAAGATGGCCAATGGTCAAAATGTTGGTGAGGCTGTCATTGGGAACAGTTATACGAAAGTATTTTTTGGTCTAGATAATAAGGGGGTAGATGATATTACCGAAAAGCTACGCATGACCTTTAGTGAAAAGGAAAAGAAATTATTAGAGCGTCGTAAGCAAGGCGAGGCACTTATTATTCATGGTACACAGCGAGCGTTTATGCGGGTAGAGCTGACAGAAGAAGAACTACGATTAAAAGATCCAGCTCGTTATGAGGAGCTATATGAGGTTAGTGCAGCTATTACACCGAATTACGAAGAGCGTATTCGTATGACAGAGTTGGAACGACAAGAGGCACTGGAAATGAGGAACTTTGAAAAGTAGAAATTTCCACTTTTGTTAAGTAGAATTTTCTACCTATCAAAAGTATAAGAACTATAAATTTATTTGGTTAACTGGTTAACCTATTGATATTACTGGATTTATAAGTTAACCCTTTATTTTAAATCGTTAGGAGGTGCTAGTATGAGTGCGACCAAGATTTACAATTTTTCATTTGGCAGCATTAAATTAACACGTGAACTAGCCCAATTTACGATCCATCGTAATGAATTTAGTTATGACCGGTTGGAAGAAATCGAACAGTTTTTACGCGATACACGGAATGATGCCTTTCTATCATTTCGAAGTATTGAGGAGAATGAAGGGCATGTCGTCATGACTTTTCATTTTGTAGAGCACTTGAAGCCCATTGTGGCGATTAAACAGGAGGCTTATGTTGTAAAGCTTGCTATTGCCCAAGCGATATTACTTGATGAGATTGTGACGAAGACTTCAAGCTTCGTTAGTTTGCATCCTGCAACTGTGTATTATCATCCAATGTCGACGATTCGTTACGGCTACCGAGCGAACCGACAAATGCCACGTGAGGAAAAATATACGCATTTACAGCGCTACAAAGCATTAATCTTAACGATTTTAACAAATCAGCCCTATGAAAAATGCTTAGAAGAGCCTGAGCATTTAACGAAGCGTGCAAATGATTTGGTACATTCGATTTTACAGGCACAAACGATTGAAGACATGCAGCTCTTATTAACTGAAGCTTATGATTTCGTAGCGTATTATACCGTGCAGACACAAACAGCTGAACGGAAGAAATGGCGTTCTCGTATGATTTTAGGTGTTGTTTCAACAGCGTTACTTGGCTTAGTTGGCGTTGGGTATGTAAAGCAAGATGCTAATGAACAGCAAGCAGCAGCGATTCAATCATTAACAGCTGATTATGAGGAGGAACAGCTCATTCAAGAGGCTGATACGTTGTTTGCAGCTGGGAAATTTAAAGAGGCGGTTCCGTTATTTTTAGCGTTAGGGGATTCCACAGAAGATGTTGCTAAAAAGCTAGTTTTAGAAGAGCAGTGGCAGTTAGCTCTTGATACAGAGCCAGCGATTTTAGAAACGGTCATTACAGCTTTATATAACGAAGGAGAAGAAAAAAACTTACTTGATTTAACCATTTCTGAGGAGATGCCTGTCTATACGCAAAAGCTCGCACAGGAGAAGGCGATTGTAAGCTACGATGTGGCACAAATGTCAGCTGATTTACCGTTTATTTCTGATGAACATACACTTAGACGGATGGGACAAGCCTTTGTGAAAAACGGTGATATGGCAGGTGCTCGAGAAGTACTCAATAAGACGCAAGATGCCGAGCTGAAGCGTGCGATTGAACTCACACAGGCGGAGAGTGAGCTTGTCGTAGCGAAGGAAAAATTAACAGCTCTCGAATCTGAGAATTCAGCAAACAAGGCCGATCAATTGAAGGTTCAGCAAACGAAAATTCAAGAATTGGAGGCGAAGATCCAAGGGTTAAAGGGAGGCTAAGTCGATGAAATTGTTAATGGCGAAGCTTTTATTCTCACAAGGTGGTCGGAAGTTGTTGTGGCTTGTGCTTGCACCGTTCTTTTTATTTTTCATCCTTATTATAGCTTTCGTTGCAGAGGATACGAAGCCACCAACAGGGCAATACACCATCGGTAGCCAACTGTCGCAAGCTGTTTTGCACTATGAGGAAATAGTGCACGGTGCACTTTTACAATATGAGTTAGAAGAGCATACACCATTAGTGCTTGCCATTATGATGCAGGAAAGCGGCGGTACAGCTTCACTCGATGTGATGCAGGCGAGTGAGTCCATTGGATTGCCACCGAATACGATTACAGATCCTGTTTATTCCATTGAAGTCGGTGTTGCTCATTTTAAAAAGGTACTCGCGAAACAAGAGCGCCTTGGCGTCGATTTAGACACAGCCATTCAAAGCTATAATTACGGTTCGGGTTATATGGATTTTGTTGCAGCAAATGGTGGTAAGCATTCAGCAGCATTAGCCCAAGTATTTTCTAAGCAGCAAGCAGCGAAACTTGGTTGGCAAAGCTACGGAGATCCCAAATATGTGGCCCATGTAAAGCGTTATATAGGGACGATGCGTGACGGTGAGGTTCTTGATTTAGCAAATGCCTCAGCAGATTTTCAAGTGGTGTATGAAGCGATGACTCAGTTTGATGGGTATCCATACACATTTGGAGGCATGAGTCCGACGACTTCTTTTGATTGCTCGGGATTAATGATGTGGGCGTTTCGTAAGATTGGCGTCAATTTACCACGAACAGCCCAAGAGCAGTATAATGCGTCACAAAAAATTACAGCGGATGAACTGCAACCAGGGGATTTTATCTTTTTCACAGGTACGTATAATGCCGGTAGACCTGTCACTCATATTGGCATGTATGTAGGGAATGGCAAAATGTTTGATGCGAATGGTGGAGGGATTGGCTTTACTGATTTAAACGATCGTTATTGGCAAGAGCATTTATATGGGTATGGTCGTGTCGTTAATTTTGCGGGAGGTGAGGGAGGATGAAGCAATGGATTGTCGTAGGTGTATTTGTATTCATTGTTCTCGTTTTAACAGGTTCAATTTTTGCACTGTCTAATGATAAGAAGGCTTTAAAGGAAACGATTGAACGAAAGAATGGGGAACTCGAGGCACTCACGCTAAAGAATGAAGAACTTTCGGCTGTTACGGGTTTACAAGTAACCGGTGAGGAAGTTGCTTTTGTAGAGAAAGCTTTTCGGGTTTATTTGAACTATGACAATGATTCTTATGTCACTCGCTTTAATGAATTGTCGAGTTTTGTTGAATTAGATGTACTGAACAAATTAAAAGGTGCCTCCTCTCTTTCACCACCTGTGGTCGCAATGAAAAATGAAGTAGAAGATGTACAAATTTATTTGAATCCTAAGGAGCCCCACACGTTTTTAGTGTACACCACGACCAACTATTTTTTAGATGGGGCACTGGTCAATCACGGCAGTCAGTTGTATGAGGTCCAAGTTTTAAAAGAGCAGGAGCAGTTTATACTTGGAGAATTTAAGGTCATTGGCAATATGACGGAGGTGGACGGTGTATGAAAAAATTTCTCTGGTTTATCGTCAGCTTTCTAGCCTTCGAGATTGTCATACTCGTGCTCATTGATTTCATTTTACTGCTTGGTGAACTGAAGCTCGCCATTACGACAGATGCAATGCTTGGGAGTGTAAAGGAGCTTTTCCTACATCCTGTACAGACGATAGAGGGCTACGTGGCATCTAAAAATCCATTATTCTTCATATTAACGGTACTTAATTTGTTTTATAGTGCGTTACTGCAATTAAAACGCAAAACGAAAAAGGATGGCTGGGACATTCACGAGAAAAATGCGTATCACGGCTCGGCACGTTGGGCGAAGGAGAAGGAAATATTAGATGGCAATTTTATCGCAAAATTGGAGAAGGATGTGCGTGAAACATTTTTACAGTCACTTAAGGATCACGATACAAAAATATAGCTTAAGGAGCCAAAGCAACTGTTACTAAGGCTGAGCCAAGTAGGGATGTTAACTGATTGCTGATTGTTGCTAGTGTAGTAAAGCTAAAGATATTTTTCATGTTAACCACCACCTGATTCATTTTTAATGTAGAAACTACAGTTATACCTAAAGAAAATAAGTAGACAGTTGCTAAGGCAGCCAAGCTTGTTGGCTCCTTAAAATATATTTGTCTAAATTTTACCATACCTAGCTCTTGTTTTATAAGTGAAAAGGGAGCTGATAAAATGAACGGCACCATTTTAGGCATCTACAATAAAAAGGTGTTAATCCAGCCAAATGAATCGAAGCCGAACCGCAATATTATGGTCGTTGGTGGACCTGGTAGCTATAAAACACAGTCCTTTGTTATGACGAATGTTTTATATGAAACCGAGAACAGCATTGTCATCACAGACCCCAAGGCCGAGGTGTACGAGAAAACGGCAGCGATTAAAGAGGCACAGGGCTACGAGGTACATGTTATTAATTTTATGAACATGCAGGCGAGCGATCGGCATAATCCCCTTGATTATGTACGCAAGGAAACGCAGGCGACCACAGTTGCGACGAAGATGGTTGATAGTGCGAATAAGGACGGCAAGAGAGATGTGTGGTACTACTCGCAGCGAGCACTTCTGAAAGCGCTCATTTTATACGCCATTCATGAGTTAGAGCCGAAGCATCGTAATATGCGTGGGTTATTAGAATTTTTGCAAACGTTTGATACGGAGGATGGTCACGGGGACAGCGACCTCGACAAACAGTTTTTACAGCTTGATTTTAAGCATCCAGCGAGACGTGCCTACGAGCTAGGTTATAAAAAAGCGAAGCAGGAAATGCAGGGCAGTATTATCGTATCGCTCCTTACGACCATTTCTGACTACATTGATAGCGAAGTGGCAGAATTTACGAGTTTCAGCGATTTTCATTTGATGGATATCGGGCAGAAGAAAATGATGCTGTATGTAATTATTCCGTTGATGGACCAGTCATGGCAGAGCTTAGTGAACTTGTTCTTTAGTCAATTATTTAATGAATTGTACGAGCTAGCAGCACTACATCATGCGAAATTGCCACGGAATGTGAACTTTATTTTAGATGAGTTTGTTAATCTCGGGAAGTTTGATAATTACGAGGAATTTTTAGCAACGTGTCGTGGTTACGGCATTAGTGTCGCTACAATTATTCAAACGATTTCGCAGCTTCAGGATCGTTACGGCGATAAAAAGGCAGAGTCCATTTTAGGGAACTGTGGGATTAAATTATGTTTAAACGCTGCTAATCGTACAACGGCTACTTATTTTAAGGACTTGCTTGATAAAACGACCGTTAAAGTAGATACGGAATCTGAATCGAAGCAATACGGTAAGGAGAACCGAACGAGTAGCATGAGCGAAAATGAAAGCTTTGCTGCACGTGATTTAATGACAGCAGGTGAAATTATGCAAATGCCGGCTGATATGGGCATCATTTTATTTCAGCATAAGCCACCCATTCGAGTAAAAAAAGCCTTTCAGTTTCAATTGTTTCCTGGTGTAACGGAAAAATATGAGGTCAGCCAGTTTGGCTATCATGCAAAGCCTTCAGCAGAGCAACTACAAAAGTTAACGCTTGCTCAGCAAGCGTTTGAGGAAGATATTGCGAAAAAGGCAGTAGCCAAGCAAACCGAGCAGGAACAGTTGGAAAAGGACTTTTTTGGCTTTGAAGTGGTGGAGCAGGAGGTCACATTTGAAAGTGCAATGGAGGAATTACAGGGAGAAATTGATTTAGAAAAACAATAGCTGTGCATAGAGCTTCGTTAAAAGGAGGGCTGCCAGTTGTTTGATATAAAAGATAAAGTCATGAATATGATTGAGGAATGGTTAAATGATTTACTAACAGCGGTTTTTAAGTTTTTAGCAGAGGTACTCTTTAACCATGAAGCGCTCAGTGGCTTGTTTTTAAATGTGTATCGCATTTTTGCTGTTTTTGGCGGTGTGTTACTTGTGGCGATTGTGCTGTTTAGAATATTGAACGCCATGCTAAATGAAGCGACCAATAATGAAAGTAATATTGCTGAAATTATCGTCAGTGCATTAAAGGCAAGTGTCATGGTGTTTTTGCTACCCATTATTTTATATTTTGTGGTGAAAGAAATTCTGTACCCATTAATGGAGTATATGTTTGTTGAAATTGCTGGCAGCTCCTCAGATATTATTACGAATTCAATTGAATCTTCCATGGTCGTAGATGTATTTGGATCGGGCACGATGGCAATTACATTACTATTACTATTTTTAGTCGTCGTGTTTATCGTGTTCACGTTCAAAATTTGCGTGTACCATGTGGATCTCATCATTTTAGAGATATTTAGTGTCTTTGCAGCGATTACCATTGCGACTGAAAACTATGATTTTAGTGAAGTATGGTGGCGTGAATTTTTAAGCCAAATTGTTAGTATCGTTACGCAAGTGCTACTCATGGCAGCCATTGTCCAGTTGCTCGCTAACTTTAATAGTTGGTATGACTTTATGTTAATCATCGGTTGTGGTGTATTAATTATTCGTGGGCCTAGTGTGCTTCGTTCTATGTGGTATTCAAGTGGAGGTGCAAAAGGCGGGATTTCTCTTGGGAAGTCAGCTACCCGTATTTCGATGATGCGACTTTTAAAATAGATAGGAGGCTAAGGTAATGAAGTGGATGCGTATGTTACCTATTGTATTATTAACGTTTTTATTAGCAGCGTGTGGGGATAGTCAAAGTGATTTACTTGGTGAATGGACTGGCACTGAATCTTCAGGCGGTGGAGGCACAGTTACTTTTAATGATAATGATACGGTGTTAGTTGAAATGGGCGTGTTCAATAATTCATTTGAATGGACGGTTGAAGATGAGATTTTAAATCTTTATACAACTAAAGACGGTGAGAAACAGCTTGCTTACCAGTATGAAATTGAAAAACAAGATAAAGAAAACATCACTTTGTATGAGCTAGATGAAGACGGCAAGCGTGTGGAAGATGCAACGATTAAGCTTAGTAAATAAAAATATACTTAACAAAAGTAGAAATTTCTACTTTTGTTAAGTATTAAATCGTAACTATATAATAACAAGCATCGTTATCTAAACTTGTCCAATTTATTTGATATGAACCATTAATATAAAAATGCTCATCTTTTTTTCCTGTAGGTTTAATAATTTCACCGTGAAGTAAATGACCCGAACGGAAATATGCATAGATACCGCTAGTATTGGAACCCTTATAAAATAATTTATCTTCGACGTAGGTTACAGCATATGTATTAGTAAAACCATGTTCTTTTATTTGTTCCATAAATTTAATGTCTTTAGAAAAACTAAACATTGATTCAGGATGCTGCCCATTTTTGGGGAATTTAAGTTCGATAGCATATTTTTCATTTGTTTGTGAATTATAGATTGCTATATCCAATTCTTTTTTAATTAATTTTTCTTGGATCCCAAAGAAACGAATATTCCTTTCGAATTGAATTATAAAAGTAGAATCAAGATGATTACGCAAATATATACCTAATTCGTGTTGCAAAGAAAATTCATTGTAAATCTCAATTTGCTGTATTTTTACTAGGTGAAAAAAGTCTTTAATATGTTTATCTAAGTGCATAAAGCACCTCCTTAATTTTAATTTAACAAATAGAATATAGTTTTGAAAGTGAATAAATAGAACATAAGTATAAAAAACATAAGTAGAAATATATACCTTTCAAAAGTAGAAATTTCTACTTTTGAAATAAAGAAGGAGGTTAGAGAAATGTATCGACGTGAAGAAGTGGAGTTTAGCGATAAGCCGATTTACCGTGATAAGCGTGATTTACTGACGATTGTAGAAGTACCAGATTTACTTTCATACGACATTGTTGCGTATTTAGAAGTGCCATTTGAAAACGAGCAGCGTTATGTACCTTTATATCAAAAGCGAGGTGAGGCGTAATGCCCTTACGACCTAACTCATATGAGAAACGCACAAAAGAGCTTACGACAAGACTTGAAGAACAACTGACGCAATTTGCGAACCAAGCTGAATTTAAGCGGTACTTAACTTTCATGGCAAGTATGCGCCAGTATTCGGTAGATAACCAAATTCTCATTTTTATGCAAAATCCGAAAGCTACTTATGTCGCTGGCTTTCAAGCATGGAAAAAGCATGAGCGTTATGTACAAAAAGGGGAGAAGGGGATTCAAATTCGTGCCCCTATTTTTGAGCAGCAGCCAGTACTCGATCCGAAAACAAAGCAACCCATTTATGAAAACTGTGAGCTGAAGATGGAGAACGTCTTAGTTCGGTATAAATGGGTAACGGTGTTTGACATTGCCCAAACGGCAGGAGAGCCACTTAAAACGACTAGAGATTTTGTAATTGAACGATTTCAAACCGATGAGGATGCCCAGAGGCTATATGATCAGTTTAAAAATTATTTGAATCAATTTAAGCAGTTGCACGTTGCAGAGAAGACGTATTCGATTCATGAGGAAGGACGAGGTTACTTTGTGCCATCGACAAACGAAATTATCATTAATGGTAGTGAAAATAATCCGGTTGCAAAATTAAGTACGCTTATTCATGAATTCGCCCATGCACAGCTGCACGGGCGTAGTGGTGATTATCGTGAAGCAACACGTGCCCACAAGGAAGCGCAAGCAGAATCGATTGCCTGTGCGACAATGGCATATTTAGGCTTTGATACGAGCCATTTTTCCTTAGGATATATTGCAACATGGGCAAAAGATACGGAATTAATGCGAAAGGCATTATTTGAAATTCAGGCGACTCTTGAAAAGACGTTAGCCACGCTAGATGTTGTGCTGCACCCACAACTGTATGAGCAATTAGAACAAATCATTCAGGAACCAAAACTAGAGAGCAAGGCGGTTTCATTTGAGCAGTTGGCCAAACATTTACCAGCCCTTTCTTATGTAAAAGCGCCTAAAATTGCGATTGAAGTATTTGATGCACGCTACAATGGCTTTGAAATCGCTAAGTACGACCGTCAAACGAAGTATTTGATGGATGAACGAGGGGAAGTCATTCATGAAGGTATGCTAAAAGATAAGGTCATTTTACTGATGAATGTCATCGATCGACAACCCACAGCAGCGATGATGTACGAGAGCTTTTCTGAGCAATTTGCTTTGCGTGAAGTGAATGTACCCAAGCCTGTTATAGAGCTGTATCATAAGAAAACGGACGCACCGATTATTGGATTTAGCGAAGTGAAGGAGGCAAAAGCATCGTTTCTCCATGCAGCTGCATCTGAAAATCAGACGGTGAAGGCTTATATTTATGGGAAAGATGAATTGCAGCATTTTAAGCCAGTGTTGGAAAATGAGAATAAACTAATTAGTCAGTTACAAGGGAAGGATGTAGATAAAGAACAGATAAATTTAAATGATAGGAAAATTAATAAGCAAAAGATCTCATTTCAAATAGAATAAAAAATCCTCTTACTAAATATTAATAAAAGGATATTTAGTAAGAGGGGACTTATACTTTTATAAGAACGTAAGTTCTGGTATTATATAAATAATACTTGGTTTGAAAATGAGGGATATAATGAGTTTTGTATCAATATTTTTAAGTAAAGATTTTATTGCTGTTACTAGCGATGGTCAATTAACAGATTTAGAAAATTTAGTACCTGTAAAAAATAATTTCAGAAAGTTCGAACAAATAACTAAATATCAATATTTAGCTGTTACTGGAGATATTTTATTATTAGAGAAAATTTATTCCCTTTGTAAGAAAAAAATGAATAATTTCTATCAATTCTATGAGTTAAAAATAATTGCGACAGAAATAAAGGAATTAATGAATAATCATTCAAATGAAGCAGTTGCTCATGTTGCATTATTTGGATTCAATCAGATGAATAATGCTGAAATTTTTACGATACATTCTAATTCTTCGTGTATAGAGGCACATATATTAGTAAGTGAAGATTGGCTTATTAAAATGTTTCCTAGTGATTTATTAAAATTGAATATTGATAATCTTTGTTTAGAATTTTGTGAGAATATGAAAGTATCGGAAATAAAATCTCCAGACTTGGTATTGAATTGTTTGAAAGATATTCATCATCTGGTAGCGAAAAATGATATAAGTGTAAATCAAGAATTTTTTTATGAAATTATTTCAAGAAAAAAAGATTTTAAAGAACATCTTAAAAGTTTTTTTGGAAAAATAACCTCCTAGTTTGTTTTATTGAATTTAGGTGCTAAATAATATTTTTTTCTTCTATTTTTTGTATCCACTCTTTGTATTGTCTTTTATTTAAATGACTGAAATTTTCAAATTCTTCTAAAATACGGTTTATCACTCGTCGGAGGATTGAATCAATATCTTTAGAAAGTAAAGTCAAATTATCAGTGATTTTTGAAGAACCATGTAAATACACGGAACGAATATTATAGGCCTTTTTTATGGTTTTATTAATGAATTCAAAATCATCTTGATTTTCGGCTATAAATTTACTTGTTCTCATTGATAATTTTTCCTTAATATACTGCGTACTATCTGAGAAAATGCTTTCAAGTGCCATTATATAAAAAGAAATTTTTGAATTTAAAAATGTTTGAGTTCGAGCTAAATGTATGAATCTCCAAGCCACTTGTAATCGACTGAGCTTTTCATATTCTAATGTTTTATCATGGGAGAAAATAATTTGATTGGGAGTATTACTATATGTTTCAAGTGTGCTCACTTCAATAAATAATTTGTTTTTTTGTAATTCTTCCACCAATAAAGCAGCTCGTTTTAATTCTTCAGAGCTAAATTTAGAACTACGGTAAGTACCATCAGAATTAGAGACTTTTGTTGAGTTAAAAGTAAAGCACCAATTTGACCAATTTCCATTAAAGCCAAAGAGTAACGTATAATCCACTGCATTGTCTTTTATTAACCATAATACTTGTTTATAAGGTGTTAGGAAATCTTCAAATTTTCCAATGTCTTCAGTGTATGAATAAACTAAATATGTATTAAAAACTTCATTAGCTAATGAAATACCCATATTTTTATATAAGACTTCTTTATGGCGATTGAGTATATCTGGTGCTGTCTTTCGTAATTTTATGTTTTTTGGGAAGGTTACAGTGTGTGTAGGACCTTGTAATTCGATATTTTGTAATGGAACAAAAGAAATAGGTTTAGTATTAGCTTTAAAGGAATTATTTAAATAAGTGTTCATTAACTAACCTCCACGTAATTAGAGTAAATAAAACATTTATTATAGCACTTGCACTACCCCTTCATCACAAGCAAATGACGCTTTGTGTGAATGGGTACGTGTCGCTTTGGCATTAAACGCTTCGATAATCACTCGCTGTAAGTGCCTAACAGCGAGTAGATTCCTGTACCGTTTACGGCAAGGCCGCCATACCAAACGAGGCGAAGGTCAACATCTAATACAAAAGACAAATCGGAAGTGACTGTCACGGCAGTCACTTTTATTGTGAGCATTTTTTCGATTTCTTTCGCCATACGCCCAAGCAACAAGATCATTTGCTTGGGCTTTGCCATTTGCGTTCAACTTGCGGCAAGCAGCGTGGCAGATTCTGCCTACCACACTGCTATCCGAGTTTCACCTCAAAAAGCAAGGACTGTCAAAATTTTTTGTTTAAACATGCTTACGCTACAAAAAATTTTGAGCTATCGCTAAGGCGATTCCTTGCTTTTTGATTGCTGCAAATAGCTGCATGGCATAGCCAAGAAATCGGAAAAAATTCAGCCTTCCGACTTCGTGATTGCGGCTAAAGCAATCGAAAAAATCTAAGGAGGAAACACCATGACAAACACTAGCAACCAGTCGTTAGAGCCGATTTATGAGATTGTAAAAATTAAAGCCGAGCGTCGTAAACTGCCAAAGAAATATTTGTCGGAAAACCTTACAGATTATACAGTGCGTAGCCCTCAAGACTTTGCCAATATTGCAATGAAATTTATTGGTGACGAGGATAGAGAAATCTTTTTAGTCGCTTGTTTATCAACAAAAAATCAAATTCAATCTTTGCACCGTTGTCATATCGGTTCATTAAATGCAAGTATCGTCACACCACGTGAAGTGTTTAAAACAGCATTCTTACAAAATGCAGGTAGTATAATTGTGGCACATAACCACCCCAGCCAAAATTGTACACCAAGCCCCGAGGATATTGATGTTACGGAGCGTTTAAAGGAGGCAGGAGAATTATTAGGCGTGGAACTTCTCGACCATTTAATCGTTTGCGAAAATAATTTCCTGTCATTAAAAGAAAAAGGATATATGTAAGAGTGAAAAGGCGTACACTTTGTGCGTCTTTTTCAATTTATATGAGATAGGGTAAGAGATTGTAAGTAAAAAATCGCGTCGCCTTGTGATGGTGCACCAATTGGCGCTAGACTCTAAGGTCATCAAATTTTAAAAATCAGCGTAATAAGCTGCCCCATTACCCCTACAACCATTGTGGTTATTTCCTGTTCATCATTTTAAAGTAAGAAGAAGTAGGAAGTCAATTATTTAAAGAGGATTTTAGAAATGACAGATAGTTCGTTCGTGGAGACTTTGCTAAGTGAGGTGTATAAAAAATAAGTTATCAACCTTAAAAAATAATGCTTGTTTAAGGTTGATAATGGTATAATAAACAAACGTAAGTTCTTATATTTAAAGCGATTAAATCACAAAAAGAAAACTTTTCAAAAGTAGAAATTTCTACTTTTGAAATATCCACTCAAAATTTGGATAGGAGTGCATATATAATGGAAGAAACTCTATTTTCTTTGCAGCAATATAAAATGACGAAGCAAAAGGACGAAACACTGCAGAAAATTCAACAACAGAAGCTGGCACAATATCAATCTGACTTTAAACAATTCCAAGCGTTTTGTGATGAACATTTTTTAAAGTTAGATTTTGAATCGTTAGAGTTGTATCTCCATCATTTAATTACACAGCAGCAAGTCCGACTATCCACATTTAATCGACGCTTAGCGGGTGTGAAGTACTGGCTAGTGCATGAATATGGATTTCAATTCACCTCAGAGCATGAGACGAGCATCAAATTATTGCGAGGTTTATATAATCATGAGGAATATATGCGTCTAAAACCGATGCGAGGGAAACGTGCCGAAAAGCAAAGTGATGTGTTACGTCTCATTGATCGCTATGATACGGATAAAAAGAGTGACATTCGCAAGCGTGCGATTTGCTTGGTTAATTTGATTACAGCCAATCGTCCTTCTGAAATGGTGCGGCTGAAGGTGAGCGATTTTGATTTAGAAAATCGAACGGTACAGGTGATGATGGTCAAACAAGGCGAAATGAAAGAAAAACGCCTGACGCTAGAGTGCGTGCAGGCAATTCGAAAGTATATTGTTTCGTGTGAACTGATACCAGATGATCATTTTGTTGGTGCAGCTGATAAATGGGGTAATCATACGAGCCGTCAAATTAGTGAGGTCAGCTATAACCAAGCGATTCAAAGTTGGTTAGGCTTTGCACCCTACACATTCCGAAAAACGCAAATTACTGCTATGTATCAAAATGGTGCTGATATTCCAACAATTGCGAAACAATCTGGCCATAAGTCACATCAAACGATTATGGAGCATTATATTAAATTGAAATCGGATGATGTAGATGATTATTTGTAATAAAATTTTAAAAATAATAGAATTTTAAGCCTGTTCAAATACTAAAACAGGCTTTTGGTCATATGAAAGGGTAAGTTTGTATTATCTGATTACTTTCTAGAATGAAATTAATTTTGAATTAACTATTTGTTCTACGAGAGAGTCACTACTTTCTACTATCTGTAGATAACTATATAGAGATTCCAAGAAGATGATGACATTTTCTAAATCAGTCTTAGTGAATTTTTGATGTGTGAATAAATAAGTATTAAATTTAAACCAAGTTTTTACAACGTCATATCCTTTAATGTTATAGGTTAGTATGCCTTTAGGAATGTTATTTATAGAGAATTTTACTTTGTTATTTTCATCTTGAAGCTTAATAGAACCGTTATTGGAGTCAATTTTAATATTTGATAGTAAGAAATCTATATTGCCATCAAATTTTAGTAAATCTCTAAGGTTAGCAGTGTTTCTTATATAAGACGATTGAGATTCAATCAATTGATGTCCTAAACTCACAGCAGTTAAATAGAAATCTTTATCTGAAGTTATAGGGACCTTAATAGACTCATTAGTTATTTGATAATAAAGGATATCAGAAAATGTTTCTAAAAAGTATGATGAAGAGCTAATAATATAAATATATGATATTAAATCTAACGCAATTGATTCATAATTAGGTGTTTCATCGTTATAGAATAATGAATTTAGAGTTCTAATTACTTTTTCGTCAATATTTGTTATTATACCTTCACGATAATAATAAATGGGGTATATATAAGAGTTACCTCTTTTTGCTAAATCATTATCTGTAAGGCTATCAATTACATATGTGAAAGGTACGATAGATGTACTTAAGCTAGATGGTTTTTTTGCTATTGCTAAAGCAGTTTGGTTTACATGTGATTCTAAATACAGTTTCTGTAACTCAGGTCTATATCGTGCTCCACCATTGGATGCTTCATTCATTACAGAAGGTGCGTAAAAAATAGATCGTTTTAAAAATGGTCTAAAGTTATAAGGAACAATATTTTCACGGATGAAATTATCACTAATTTCCCTAGCTGTATAAGCTCTTTTCCAACCAGTTGCATAGCTAACATTTCGTCCTTGCTTTTGGAAATATTTATTAAACATATATTCATCAGAGATTTTTTCGTTTTTAAACTCTTCCAAAATAGATAGAACTAAATCCTCATTATTTTGTACGACCAAGGCTGTACAAGCTGTTTTTACACCAGATACATTATTTTTAAAAATAGAATCTAAGGAGATGAATTTATTGGAATATAAATCTACACTATTTTTTTCAACTTGTACAGGTTTCAAAAGATAATTTTTTGTTTGAATTTCATATTCTAGATATTCAGAAAAATCGTTATTATCGTTAAACCATTTTCTTCTCTCCGTTATAGATAAACAAGATATATCTTTATAATATAATTTAGTTGTAGCTGCATTTGTAGGTACATCTACGAGAGTAATAAGTACTCGACCTTGCCTTGTGTTATTTATATTTTGGTTATTACCAGAATTTTTTCTTAAATCAGAATCATACTCTAGAACATATATAATTTTAAATTTATCAATTAAATATTTTCTTAAATAAAGGTATGATTCCTCAGTTAAAAGTGAACTAGGCACGTTTAAGGAAATCATACTTTGCCCCTCGACTGTTTTGCTCATAGACCATGCTATAAATTTAACAAAATCATTTTGTAATGATTTTTGAATATTTTGTCTAGAGCTTCTTAATTCGGATGGAATTTTAAACTTTTCAATAATATTATTTACAAATTTAAAATTTTCTCCTGTATTTAAAATACTTTCGTCAGATGAGGGGGGACTTGCGATTATCAAATTGAATTTTCTAGAAATTTCGGATTTTATAGTATTCATATACGCATCAGATAAATCGCTAGAACTTTCTTCATTACAATTCAAATCATCAATTAGTGAATTACACAAGTAAGTTTTGAATGTATCTAAATTAGAAAATTTAGAAAGACGAATCCAGCCCATGAATAGTGGAGCAGGTAAAATTTCTAAACCAATAAATGTACACTCTAATTTCTTGCCTAAAACATTTGTAAATTCAGTCAAATTATAATGTACTGCATTTGTTCCACAACAAGGGTCAATTATAGATAAGGATCTATCGAATAAATCTTTATCTAAAAACTTATTTGAAAGGTCATTTAAAAATCTTATCCAGTATTGCACTACCTCATTAGGTGTAATATAAGCACCATAAGCATCTTTTTCTTTTAAGTCATATTGTTTATAAAATTTAGTATGGAAATCAGGAATATTTTCAATAAGGTCAATATAATCAAATTTAATTTTTGTTAAAATGTTTGCCAAACTATACCAAGTTGTAGCTATAGGACTTAATTTATTATTTTTAATGTATGTCATTAATGTGTTCAAGGGCGTGTAGTTTTGTAAAAGTATTGACGAATTTATTAATTCTAATTCTAAAACAGTTATTTCTTTTTTATTAATTTTCAACTCTATATAGCGACTTAATAAAGAAAAATTTAGTAGTTGAGCACATAAACTTGAAAAATATTCATTATTTAGGCTAGAGTCAAGAGTAGCCTTAAAGTTATTGTATATATTACTTAAGTTACTATGTAGTTCTAAGTTTAAAGGGTCAGGATACTGAATATTAATTATTTTTTGAATTTCGGATTTCATTAATGCCGTTTTTCGAGAAAAAAGCGATATTACTTCATTATTTATTAAGGTACGTAGATTAGATTCGGAAAAAAATTCAGATATCTCTAAATCAAATTTTTCTAATGAGTCCAATGATAGGTTAATTTTCTTTTTTTGCAGGAAATCTAGTTTAGATGTTACTAAGCAGACACGTTCGAAATTTTCTAAATCTAGAATATCTCCATCGGCTTTGAAAAAAATAAATTCTAACCCATCTGTCAAAATTAAGGGCACATTTAGTTGAGCATATTTTTTTAGTTGTTCTTCAAATTCAGTAACTTGAATTTGAGTAGATGTCACGTACTTTGTTTCGATATAACCATAAACACCATAGTCATTGATATTATGGAATAAATAATCAGGACGGCCTTGACCAGTTGAGCTAGGTTCGTGTATGTAGTTAATTTTTTTTTCTATATTTAAGTTTTTCAATAGGTTAGTGAAAAAGTTACTAATAGCAGGTCTGTAAGTTAATTCTGGAGTTGCAGAGCCAGACTCTGTTCCTTGAGTATAAAAGTTTAAAAACGAAATAAGATAATCTTTAACAATTTTTTTATTTAACATGCTTAACCCTCCTAAAAAATCAGCACCAATATACTGGTGCTGATTTAAATTATACCATAGAAATTTTATCCATTTTTGATATAGCTAGATTTAAGGCATGACCTAAATGTTCTGCTAAAACTGGGGGAACTGCATTCCCTATTTGCTTCGCCACTTCTACTTTAGAACCTAAAAATACAAAATCATCGGGGAATGTTTGTAATCTAGCACCCTCACGTAATGTAATACTTCTGTTTTCGAAAGGGTGGGCAAATTTTCCTCGTGTAAAGCTATCAAATCTTGCAGTTATTGTCCCACTAGGTTTATCAGCTTCTAAACGGCCATATACATATCTATGTCCTGCTTTTTCAACACTTACTTTATGACATTCTAATCGTAATTCTTCTGGAATATTTTCACGTCCCCCACCTTGAGGAACATGGGAGATTCTTAAACGGTTTAATTCTGATAATCTTTCTTTTCTATGATTAGGATATAATTCATGATCTTTAAAATTATCAGGTGGCTGAGGTAAGTCCTTAATAGCGTTCCACACAGTTCTATAATTATTAGGTTCAAAAATCTTTTCTGGGAATTTAAAATAAGATTCTGTTCCTATACTTTTTTCTCCAACAATAAATATTCTTTTTCTGATTTGTGGTACTCCAAAATCAGCAGCATTTAAAATACTGATGTGGCATTTATATCCTGCCTTTTGTGCTCTTTCAATTATTTCATCTAGAAACACTTTGCCACGTTTAGTTTGAAGACCAGTAACATTTTCCATAATGAACATTTTAGGACTAAGTTCTTCTAATAAGCGGGCATATTCAAGAACTAATGTATTCCTAGAGTCATTATCATCTCCACGTCGTTGTATCGAAAAGCCTTGACATGGAGGACCTCCGGCTAAAAGGTCTAACTCTCCTTTTTTTAGACCAACTGATTTTAATACTTGGTTACTGTTTATATTTTCAACAGACTCTAAAACAGCTTTATGAGAAAAGTTATTATTATATGTTGATACTGCATGTTCGTTATTATCAAAAGCTATTTTAATATTAAAGTTTGCCTTACTTAACCCCAGTGATAAGCCTCCAGCACCACAGAATAAATCTATACAAGTGAATTGTTTCAATTAACATCGTTCCTTTCTATAAATAGATTTATAACTTAAAAAGTATTTGTGAGAGAAAAGTTAATATCCTCAGAACAATCTAATAAATATTGTTCTTCAGTAGGTTCTTCGGATAATATTTCTCCAAAAATAAAAGCTGCTAAATAAGTTGCAAATCTAGGAGGAACTGAGTTCCCAATCTGTCTATACTTCTCATCAAAATTCCCTAAAAATTTATAATTTTGGGGGAACCCCTGAATTAAAGAGACCTCTCTAACAGATAATCCTCTATCTTGTTCAGGGTGAACAAATCTTCCACTAGCAGGGTTACGCGCATAGTTTGTCATTGTAATAGCGGGTTTGTCCCATGAAAGACGGCCATAAACGTCCGAAAAGCCTTTAACTTTATCTAAGCATTGGGGTCCTGAACCTATGGGTCTGTTACCACCGTTTTTAGGTACACTTTTAATAGTTTCAATAGTTGATTTTTGATGTTTAGCCGTTACATGAAACGGATCTGTGGGAGAAGGGATACCTGGTTCAATAGGAGGTAGGTGCCCAATTGCATCTCGAACCGTTTGATATTGATTAGGTTTTAAAAATCCTTCGGGCATTAAAAACTTTCTTTTAGATGCAAGTACAATTGAACGATGACGCGCTTGTGGTATTCCGAAATCTGCCATATTATAAACTCTAGCTCGAACATTATAACCACTTTCTAGGAAAGTTGTTTCAAATTCTTCAAAATTAGACCAGTATTTTTTAGATAGTAATTCGGGAACATTCTCCATGACAATAAAATCGGGATTTAATTTTTTAGCTATATTAGCAAATTTCCCTACTAATGTGTTTCTAGTATCATTTGTAACTTTTAATTTTTTACTATGTGCAGAAAAACCCTGACATGGGGCACAACCAATTATTAACAATGGTTTTGAAGGGTTAATATTTAAAATTTTATATAAATCTCTAGAGTTTAAATCAACAAGAGTATTAATATCTAACTCGAGTGGAGTAAGACCTAGATTTTCTTTAAATGTACTATTTGCTTTGATGTCGTTATCAATAGCACATACTTCTTCAAAAGAGTTAATTATCGTTGAAAAGGCTTTGAATCCAGATGAAATACCACCACAACCTGAAAAGAAATCAACGACTTGAATTGAACCTTTAATAGGTTGTGATAAATCTAGAGTGTGGAATTTTTTTGTTGAAGATAACCAGACACCTAAAGAGCGTGAATGAACTCTTATGTTATCTGGAGGATACCCTAAATTAATTGAATTATTTTTAATGTAAGTATCTAAGTTGTATTTTTCATATAAGTCAATAAGAGCTGTTTTATATAATGTATTTTGCATTTCTAACTCCTTTATTTAGGAACGTATGTTTCTTTATTTTATATTTTTTTTAAAATTTTTGCCACTAAGTTGTTTTTAGTTATACAAAAAGCAATATTTTTTTATTTGTAGCTGTTAATTATTCTTCTGAAATTGATTTTCTTATTTAAATAGTTGTCAAATTTTTATATATAATTGTTGGTTTGCACTATTTTTTTCAACAATTTTAATATTATTTTTTAATTGACCATGTCTTACTTCATTTAGAAATAGAGATCCTAATGTACGGCGCTCACCTATACCTAGGCGATTCCATTCATATCCCTTAAATAAGTCCTTTATTAAAAATTCTTCGTCTTTTTTTAGATATGAAATTTCTTGAATTGCTTTTTTTAAACAGTCCAAATTTTATTCCCCCATCTCTTAAACATATGCATAAGCTTATGATACAACTTTCTGTAATAATAGTAAATAGGTATATACAAAACTATTCTATTGTAATTAAGATAACTATTATAAATATAAAATCTTAAAATAGATACTTCACAAAAGTAGAAATTTCTACTTTTGTGAAGTATTCTTTCTTTACTTTTCCTCGTGAAACGCTTCAACCATAAATTCAAACTGGCGCTGTTGACGATCCGTTAATTCGTTCTTCACATAGCTATCAATCAACTTTTGCAAAATGACATACGTTTTCCCTTCATCCATAAAAGAACCAAGTAAATTGATTTCACTATGAATGACAGTCGGTACTTTTAAGCTCTTGGTGCTGTTTGTTTTCCCAACACCTAGCTTTTTACGTGGCTGAGCCGGCTCGATCTTTGTGACCTCTTTTTCAACAACCACAGGGGTAGGTACTTCAACAGGTGCTATCGGCTCGTCCTGTTTTTCAGGTGCAGCATAACCGAAGTCCATATCATTTTTTTTAACGGGAACAGCCGGCTGCATGATTGTCGGTTTTTTCTTCTTTTTAATTAAACCGCCTTTTTCATTACTCATACTTACCAGCCTCCTCAAACTGATTTAGCTTCTCTTCTAACTCGTCAATGACATCAAGGAAGACTTGGTGTGCTTTGCGATCGTGCATATCGTTGTCTGTGATACCTGTTACGTCCCAAGCTTTTAAGCGTTCTAAGTGTTTGATGACATTTTCCATCACGTTATCTTCCCCGAACATTTCTTTCGCACGTTCAATTGTCGACATGTCCACACGACCACCTGGACGAAGTAACACAGGTAATACACCAGCGACTTGGATATCCGCATCGTAGTTGTCGGCCATAAACTGTAGGTATTTTACATACGTTTCAGCGCCTTCAAGCGATAATTCTTGAGCTTGTAGGATAATTAAAACGTAATCCGCAGCCATCATCGCATTATCCGAGAAGTCACTAATTGTTGGTGGTACGTCAATGAAGATGTAGTCGTACTCGTCACGAATCGGATCGAGCAGTTTCTTTAAATACGAAACTTGATCGATTTCTTCTTTTACATTGGCATATAAGAATTTTGGGAAGTTTTTGAACGACACTTGTGCGGGAATCATATGCAGGTTATCCGTCACTTCGACGATGCACTCTTTTAACGAGCCGTTTTGGAACCCTTCAAAAATACTTGTGTTAATTTCTGTTACACCTGTTGAACGTGCAATTAAAGTGCTCGCGTTGCCTTGGGGATCCATATCTACTAAAAGAACCTTTTTACCACGTGCCATTGCCAGCTCCCAGCTCGCCATCACTGACACCTTTGTCTTACCTACGCCACCTTTAAAGTTCCCAACCACGATTGTTATCGCCATTTTATCATCTCCTCATAGATATATATTTTCGAACTTATCTTTTAATAACTAAAGTATAACTTATAAAAAGATACTTTGCAAAAATCTTCTTTGCAAATTTCCACTTTTATAACTGTATTTAATAGGAAATTTTGTTGGTTACTGATATAATCAATTTCGAAGGGAGCGATTACTTTGAGTTTTCAAACGCCAATAACAATTAAAGAAGTAACAGATAGTATACGTCGGAGAGAATTTGTGTTACCTGCCATCCAGAGGGAGTTTGTTTGGGATACCAATCAAATCGAACATTTATTTGATTCAATTATGCAAGGATATCCTGTTGGATCATTTTTATTTTGGAAAGTATTAAAAGAAAATAATACGAAATTTCAATTTTATGATTTCATTAGAGATTTTCATGAAAAGACAAACAAACATAATCGCGTTTCTGAAATTAATAAAGATAATGATTTAACTGCTATATTAGATGGTCAACAAAGACTAACTTCTTTATACATTGGGTTACATGGTAGCTATTCATATAAAATGCCAAGAAAGCGCAGAGATAATCCAACAGCTTATCCAAAACGTTATTTATATTTAGATTTATTAGCGGAATCAGATGAATTTGATGTGAAGTATGATTTCTTGTTCATTACAGAGGAAGAAGCAAAAGAAGACAACGAAGATGGTGTAGCACATTGGTTTAAAGTCGGCGATATTTTGAAATATGAAGAGCCTGTGGAAGTAAATGATTACATTTTTGAAAACGGATTAAATGTACTTGAAAAAGAACAGGCTAGATTCGTTAGTAGTACTTTGTTCAAATTGCACA
Organism: Solibacillus sp. FSL R7-0682; assembly: GCF_038005985.1. NCBI lineage: Bacteria > Bacillati > Bacillota > Bacilli > Caryophanales > Caryophanaceae > Solibacillus > Solibacillus sp. FSL R7-0682. Next base: position 6,804 of record NZ_JBBOUI010000002.1, on the reverse strand, counting down.
AGGTCATTCATCAGACACCTATAGTAAATTATTATTTAGAAAAAGATCAGGAGTTAGATAAGGTACTTAATATCTTTATTCGAGTAAATAGTGGTGGTACTACTTTAAGTTACTCAGATTTATTATTATCTATAGCAACGGCACAATGGAAGAAGAAAGATGCGCGCAAAGAAATTACAGAATTTGTTGAAGAAATTAATGCCATTGGACATGGGTTTTATTTCAATAAAGACTTTATTTTAAAAACAAGTCTAGTTTTATGCGATTTTACTGACATTGCGTTTAAAGTGGATAATTTTAATGCGTCTACTATGCAAACGATAGAAGATAAGTGGGAAGAAATTAAGGAAGCTATTAGACAGGGCGTACATTTGGCTGCTAGTTTCGGTTATTCAGAAAGTACGTTGACATCTAATAATGCTCTTATTCCGATTATTTATTATTTGAAGACGATTGGGCTTCCTGAAAATTATTATATTTTACAAAAGTATGAAGACGACCGAAGTAAATTAAAAAAATGGTTAAGTATAGCGTTATTAAAAAGAGTGTTTGGTGGAGCACCGGATAATGTTATTAAATCATTACGCAAAGTGATACAAGAGAATCCATCGAATTTCCCATTAGATGAAATTATTAGTGCACATAAGGGCCAAGTGAAAAACTTTACTTTAGATGAAGATGAAATTGATAATTTATTAAGTTCCAAGTATGGAAATGGTCGCACATTTACAATTCTTTCGATGTTGTATCCGACGCTAGATTATCGGAATATCTTCCATTTAGATCACATTCATCCGAGAAGCTACTTTACAAGACCTAAATTAAAAAGAGCCGGTGTTTCGGAAGATAAAATCGATAAATATTTAGAGAGTGTTGATTTAATTAGTAATATTCAATTGTTAGAAGGTATACCTAATATCGAAAAGTCGGACAGACCATTTAAAGAATGGATAAATAATAAGTACCCTAATGATGTAGATTTGAATTTCTATTTTGAAAAACATTATATACCTCAAGTTTCGCAAGAGTTAGATGCGTTTCTTGAATTTCTAGAGCAAAGAGAGCAGCTTTTACGAGAAGCGTTACTAAAAATTGTGCTGTAACAAAAATGTAATATAAAGCCCCTTTCCTCACAAAAGTGGAAAAGTAGAAATTTCCGCCTTTGCGAGAAACGTATCTACTTAACAAAAGTAGAAATTTCTACTTTTGAAATAAAGTTCTTATTTGTCCCCTTTCACGAAAATCCTTGCTATATAAGGCGTGAGAGGGGATTTTTATGTCCATTTTAAAACGCGAAAAATCATTTCTACTTCGCAAAGGTGGAAAAGTGGAAATTTGCAATTTCTACCCAAAGTCAACTTTCTCGCAAAAGTGGAAAAGTAGAAAAGTGCGAGAAAACATAAGGATATCAACGCTTTTTATGAGTTTACAACCCTCGTATTTTATGGTTTATTAAATAGTAATAAAGATTTTAGGCAAAATAAAAAGCCATTCCTCAATTGTCTTTGGCAGGACAAGGAATGACTCCAACAAAAATAACAACTAAATAAGTGAGCGTCCGAGCGGTTAGCTGGTAACTAACTTATCGTCGTTTCAACAACTAAACAAGAGAGCGTCCATGGCTAGATGTGACTATCTTATTTGTTGTTATAATTAGCAAATGGTGTGCTGGTAACACGCCATTAGTAAAACAAGATTACGCTAATTATAGCAACTGTAGACGACATTTTCAATATTTCTGATTGAAAATTGGCTTCATGCACCCTTTTTTAAGTGTGCTTGTGAACGAGATAGCTGTGGACGCTCACCTAGAAGAAAGGAGAGCTATGTCCATGGTTATTTTTGCGTTACAAAAGCAGGAGATGGGACAGCTGTTTGATACGCTGCTACACACAGGAATCCACACATATAAAAAGAAACATTCGAAAGCGAGCTTGCCGGCACGTGTTGAGGCTGAGAAGAAAGAAAAATCGACACGTCAAGGGTCTGTCTTTGTGGTGCGTCAAAAAGCAGACTTTACAGCAAATGGCGTAAAGGGGTACATCGTGACGTCGAAGGAAACGTTATTAGAGGATGCGCCTTCGTTAACACACTTTACACCGAACGTGTACCGTACGTTTGGTTATACGGATGATTCACGCCGTTTTATCCACGGCTTTGAGGAGCGTAATCTTCAGCAAATTAATACGTTCGTTGTCGATATTGATACGAAAAAATATAGTGTGAACGAGCTGCTACTTGTCTGCATGGACGCTTCAATTGGTTTACCGACGTTTATTGTTGCATCGGATCGTGGTTATCAGCTGTATTTTGTACTGGAATCGCCACTGTTTATTTCAAATAAAGAAAACTTCCGTGGGTTAAAAGTGGCCAAGCGTATTAGTGATAATTTAAAGCGTAGTTTACAGTCGGTAGAAGCCGATTTATTTTGCAATGACTTTGGCTTTTTCCGTTTACCAACAGAAAAAAATGTCGTGTATAAAGATTTCGATAATCAATATTCTATTGCGGCACTGATACAGTGGTCGATGCGTCAAGATGATGATCAACAGCGTCCTTTATTTGTGCTACCTACAAAGAAACAGAAGCAGTCTGTCGTGCATACAGAGTGGTTTGATGCATTAGTTCATACAGTGAATATTAAAGGTAATAAAGGCATGCTAGGGCGTAATAATACGCTGTTTACACTAGCGCTTATTTGCTACGCAGAAGGTTGGGACCAGTCGCGTACGGAGAACTTTTTAGATGAATTTAATGCGCGCTTACAAGATCCTTTAAATGGTCAGGACTTATATGCCATTTTACAGTCAGCGTATTCAGGAAAATATAATGGTCCAAGTAAAGAATATGTAGAGGCGATACTTGCCCTGCACGTAAAAAATGGGACTGAATATACGGTGTCATTTGGCAGTCGTGCCTGGTACAAGTTTAAAAAGGAGCGAGAGGATCGTACACGTAGCCATTATGATGAATGGGAAGAAGATATTATAGGGTACATTACGGCTGAAAAAGCGTCTTCAGAGCCGTTTATTTGGCGTACACAAAAAGAGCTTTGTGAGGCAATCGGTATGGCGCAAAGTACATTAAATGAGGTGCTAAAGCGTTCTACACAGCTCGTTAAAACGGTAACAGGGAAAGGTAGAGGTGCCAAAACAGGTTGGACAACAGTGAAGCTGTTTATTCAGTATGCAATGGAGCTTATGAATACGGCAAGAGAGAAAAAAGCGACATATCGCAAGCAGCTGATTCAAGTTATAAAGGAATGGACAGAGGAGTTAGAAATCATTGCCGGCTATGCGCCGTTAATGAGCTATTTAGCATCTCTATTCTTTAAAGAAAGCCCATCCGTCACCGATGAACATCGTATTCGTGGCTCTAGTTAAATTAATACTCCAGTCTGCCTTACATATTTCTAATTACGCGTGCTTTTTGGTGTAGGAGAGAGGCTATAGTAGTTGTTGTTTCTTAGGTATATTTTTTATGTTTGTAGGAGAGTAGAGCCCAGAGCGGGAGGCGTTCCGCAGGCCAGCTTGCTGGGCGAGGACCTTTTATGTTTTAAAGGTCTTTAAATGTAGGATGATTAAAGAATTCTGTAACAGATATGTTTAAGGCTTTAATAATTTTGTGGATCGTGTCAATACGAGGATTTGTGTTTTGTGTATGAAGTACGGAATCTACGGTTGATTGTGTTAAACCCGATCGTCTTGCTAGTTCGGAAACGGTTAAGTTTTGTTGTTGCATGAGGTCTTTGATATGTTCTCTAATTGCATTTGATAATAGTTGCATAGATAAGCTCCTTTAGTAACCTAACAAAAGTAGAAATTTCTACCTTTGTTAGGTAGATTTATTAAATCGTTGTGGTCGTTTCTCTTTTATAAAGTTTGCAAAAAGTTGGAGTAATTCTTCTGTCTCTTCAATGGATAAATGGTGTGTATCAAAGTATTTGTTTAGTAAAGCGCCTTTTTGAATGAGTGTATGTGTACGTTCATTATGGGTTTGTTGCTTTGTGAGCTTTGTGATTTCAAGTTCTAAGCGATTTTTCTCAGCAATTAGTTTGTGTAATGAATTATTTGTCATGGCTTTGTTCAGGAGCTGTTTTTAGTGTGTTGTAATCTTGGTAAAGTGTAACGAGTGTATCAATTAAGTCATCAAGTTGTGTTTTCGAAAGATCTTCATGTTGAATATTTAATTTTGTTAAGAGCTGGCGTCCGATATGTGCATTCATTTTCTCTTTTTCTTGGCGAATTTGTTCTTTCATTTCTTCCAGCTTATCAAGTTTTTTACGAATATCATTCATGGGTAGAACTCCTCTCATTTCAGAATGTTACTTTAACGATATTAGAGCATAAAAGAGAAAATAATTCAAATAATAAGAGACTTATGATAAAATCTAAGTAACTAAGGGCGCACTTATACACCATTTGTTCGCTACGCTCTCATTTGGTGTATGTGCGAAAACACGGTCACGCTTCACGTGAAAAATTCGCTAGCGCTCATGTGAAAAGAGGGATGTTTGATGGCAATTTATCATTTTAGTATGCAGGTCATTTCTAGAGGTAAAGGACAATCAGCAATCGCCAGTGCAGCTTATCGAAGTGGAGAACGATTATATAGTGAACGGTATGATAAAGTGAGTTCTTATCATCATCGTGATGTATTACCAGAAACGATGCTTTTAAAGCCTGTACATGCGCCTGAATGGTGCTTAGATCGGGAAAGTTTATGGAATGAAGTAGAGAAGATTGAGAAGGCGAAAAACGCACAACTTGCACGTGAATTTACAGTTGCTTTACCGGTAGAGTTATCACAGCAGCAACAAAGAGAATTACTGCGTCATTTTGTACAAGAGGTATTTGTAGATGAGGGCATGGTGGCAGATGTGGCGATTCATCGTGATGATGTAAAAAATCCACATGCTCATGTGATGTTAACGATGCGTCCATTTTTAGAAGATGGTTCTTGGGGAGCGAAGTCTCGAAAGGAATACATTGTTGATGAAAAGGGAGAGGCTTTATTTACGGAAAGTGGGGCGAAAAAGTCTCGAAAAATTGACGTAAATGATTGGAATCGAAAAGAGAAATTACAGCAGTGGCGCTTGTCTTGGGCAGTTTATGCAAATCAGCATTTATTGCTTGCTGGCGTTGAGCTAGAAATTTCAGAGAAGTCACATGCTGATTTAGGGTTAGAGCAGGAGCCGACGATTCATGAAGGCTATGTTGCAAGGAAGATGGAGCAAGAAGGGCGTTCTTCTGATCGAGTGGCAATTAATCGTGAAGTGAAGGAGCGCAATGAGAAGAAATTAGCGCTTCAGGATGTTGAAGAAAGATTAGAGCAGTTTGAAAAACATGAACTCATTTTAAAGGCATTATCGCCAGCTGAAAAACAGGAGCTTGGCCAGTTATCGAAAGTATTGAAAATGTATGTGCAGCCGGAAACATTAGCAGATAAAAGAAGAATGCTTTATTTGTGGGATGTGAAGCTTCAAGTACAGCTTGATTTAGGCGATTTTAATGAGCAAAGTTATAAAGGCTTTGAAGCGCAGGAAAAGGCTTTGAAACGGGCTGAGGAGCTGTTTGAAAAGGAAGCCGACCGTTTGCTTATTAAATACTATTCTAAGCTTGATACGAGCACGTGGACGCCATTTGAAAAGCGTGAAGTGTTAAATGGTACAGCTCGCATTGGAAAAACATTAAATGAGGCAGAAGTAAATGAGGTTTTAATGGATGCTCGGGCTGAAGAAGTTATTCGTCAGATTCAGTCAATTGTAAAGCAGCCGATTGCTACGGTTGTAGGAGCTGAGGAACGATTACAAAAAGTGCAGCAACAAACAGCAACTTTTATGCAACAGCATGGTGTGTCTCTGCAAAATAAAGCGACAATTGCACGTTTATCAGAGGCAGAGCGAGCACAATTTGAAAAGCAGTTAAAAGAGATGAAAAGGTTGCAGCTCGCACTCAAGATTTTTGGCGCTTATTACGACGAACGGATTCATTTACGGATGCCAAGTTTAGATGTAGCAGATAAGTCACTTATAGAGCGTGAATGGCTTGTAACAGCAATGGATTATTATGGTGAGGCATTTACGAAGGAGCAGCTTGATGATTTTCCACAGACGCCACCGAAAAAGTACGAAAAAGAACAGCTACAATTGGTGGATCGTTATTTAACACTTAAGCAAGCATATGATATTGCGATTTTAAAAGGTGAACAGGCGTCGCCTCAGGAATTATTAGCATTGCAGAAGGAGTTAGAGCAACGGCTTGTGAAAGACCTCAATCATTCTCGTTACCGAGCGTTTGTATTAAGTGATTGCATTGGGGAAGGTATTTTATCGGAAGAACAGGCAAATCGTCATTTAGCCGTTACGGTTGTGCAGACGAGGGAAGGTGTTGTTCGTTACAATGACACGTTTGGTGGCAAGCAGTTAAAAGTGTACGGCGCACCATTTTTATTTGAGCAGTTCTTTAAAGGAAAAGCGATTGATCGGATTTTGGATGAGCTTGAATATGAGGAGTTTGAGAAGTTGCAGGCACAGCGTCAGCGAATGAGACAGCAATCGGAATCAAATCAAAAGAGAAAACGATCTTAGTCCTGCCGACAAAACGCGAAAAATATACGCTAAGAATATACAGGATTTTATGCAAGATTGTAAGAAGTGCAATCATCACGAAAATACGCTTAAACGATTGTCAGGAAAGGCTTTTTAAAAACGTGCATAAAATTACGCATAAACAATGTTCCATAAGAAAGGGCAGAAACGTTTATTTAACAACATTCCTGCCTTTTTACTATGCCCCCAAACTT
>NZ_JBBOUI010000001.1:3812500-3996048 GCF_038005985.1 Solibacillus sp. FSL R7-0682 | reverse complement strand
GCTCGTTCTTCCTTTCATTAAGACATTTCACATTTTGATTCGTATATAAAAAAGAAATGCTCTGTGTTTTTTTCAACGAACAGAGCTATTTATTATGCATTTTACATTCAAAAAGAAAGTTCATACACATAACCACATACTGTGGATAAATCTTATTCAAATAACGTGGAAATCTTTGTCCACAGATTATTAACAACTGTGGATAATTTATTTCCCGAAAAAGAATTCCACAAAATAAAACACAATTATCGTATCAAATAAAGTTAGGTATTTCAATAGTTAAACAATCTTATCCACATAATCATAAGTTATTAACCTACTAGTTGTCCACAGGTTTTGTATTTGTGTAAAACTTGTAGATAACGATTGTGGATAAAAAAATAATTAAAAAATATATTCACAGGTTTATAAAAGGTATTGTAAGTTATTGTGGATAACTACTTTAAACCTGTTTTATGATGAATCATGTAATTTTTTTATAGCATTTAAGGGAGAGAAGATAAAATTAACGACAACCATTGACAAAGAGATGTTTTTATTTATATAATGTCATGGTCTGTATGTAGAAATAGATATAGTAACACTCGAATTCAGGAGGTGTATATAAATGAAACGTACGTACCAACCTAAAAAGCGTAAGCACAGCAAAGTACACGGATTCCGCGCTCGCATGAGCACAAAAAACGGCCGTAACGTATTAGCTCGCCGTCGTAAAAAAGGAAGAAAAGTATTATCAGCATAAGTCCACTGAGCCACATCAGTGGTCTTTTTTTTCTTTTTACTAAATGAACGAAGTAAAAAAAGTACCAATGATTAGATGGAGCAGGTGAATGGATCAATGAATAAACGCCAACGTATTAAGAAAAATGAAGATTTTCAAAAGGTGTTTAAAAAAGGTAAGTCATTTGCGAATCGCCAGTTTGTCGTATATTGCTTAAAGCAAGAAGAGCAAGTAGAGCAAGAGGCGTTTCGTATTGGCTTATCAGTGAGTAAAAAAGTTGGAAACGCGGTCACTCGAGTGAGAGTGAAGCGCTATATTCGCCAAGCTTTTCTGGAGTTAAAAAATGAAGTAAGACAAGATATGGACTATGTTATTATCGCCAGAACACAGGCGGCCACATTAGATTTTCATGAAACAAAAAAAAGTTTGCAGCATGTTTTAAAAGTTGCAAGAGTATATAAAGGTTAAAATTCTGCTTCATAAAGGTTTGCTATCTAATAGGAACTGTTCAATAGTTTGAAATATACGATAAGATAATTTTCAAATTACTTGGAACAATTAGTAGTGTAGAAACATATACACATGGTAAACTGTTGTCATAAATTGAATAGGTTTGCTCTAGGAGGAAGAAGGTTGAAGAAAAATCTTTGGATTATGCTGTCGCTTGTATCTGTAGTATTACTACTTTCAGGTTGTACAGAATTTGACCAACCGATTTCAGCTGAAAGTGAAGGCTTTTGGAATGAATTTATCGTTTGGCCACTTGTATCATTCATCAAGCTTTTTGCAGATATGTTTGAAGGAAATGTAGCGAATTATGCATTTGCAATTATTATTGTAACAATTATTATTCGCTCAATTATTTTACCTTTAACAATTAAGCAAGTTAAAAGTTCTAAAAAAATGCAAGAAATTCAACCGAAGTTAAAGGAGCTACAAGAAAAGTACAGCTCTAAAGACGCGGTTACACAACAAAAATACCAGCAAGAAATGATGCAGTTAATGCAAACTTCTGGGGTTAACCCACTCGCTGGATGTTTACCAATCTTTATTCAAATGCCTATTTTAATTGGTTTCTATCATGCGATTAGCCGTATGAATGCATCACCTGCTTTTGAATTAGGCTCATTTTTATCACTCCCATTAGCGGAGCCGAGTATTTTATTAGCTGTTACAGCTGGTTTAATTCAATATGTTGTATTAATGACAGGTCCAGCAGTTGATAATCCGCAAATGAAAATCATGATGTATATCATGCCATTAATGATTGTTGGTTTTGGTATTATATTACCTGCCGCACTATCGTTATACTGGGTAGTCGGAAACATTATTTCTGTATTACAAAACCTTGCAATTTATAAACCTTGGAATAAAAATAAACCGGATGCTACCGATGCAGGAGGAGCGAAATAAGTGAAACAAACTACGCAAATAGGCGCAACAGTAGAAGAAGCGATCTCATTAGCGTTACAAAAGCTTGGCCATTCACGTGAACAAGTTGATGTGGAAGTTTTACAAGAAGGTAAAAAAGGATTTTTAGGTTTCGGCGCACGTAATGCAGAAGTTCGTGTGACGGTAAAGGAAATTGTTCAACAACAAGTGAATGAAGAAACTTTTGAACAACTAGCACCTGCATTAAAAGAAAAGCCGGTTGTGACTGAAGTTTTAGAGGATGAGCTAAGTTTTGTAGATGCTAAATCATCTATTCACCAAGAACAACAACAAGAAGTAGACCCTATTGATGAAGCAAAAGCTTATTTAACAAGCATTGCTGTAGAAATGGGAATTACAGATTTAACAATTGACCATACAACAGATGGCAAAAATGTAGCATTCAAGCTTTCGAGCGAAAAAGCAGCATTATTAATTGGTAAGCGCGGCTATACATTGAATGCCTTGCAACAATTAACGCAGCTAATGCTTAATAAAACAGCAAAGTCCTTTATGATTTTGCAAATGGATGTAGAGGATTACCGTGAACGTCGCCAAGTTGCACTCGAACAACTAGCTGCTCGAATGGCAGATAAAGCGATTCGTTCACGAAAACCTGTTGCATTCGAACCAATGGCTTCTTATGAACGGAAAATTATTCATAATGCATTAGCGAATCGTTTGGATATCGAAACGTATTCAGAAGGTACTGAACCGAATCGCTATTTAGTCATTGAACCAGTAAAATAACTATTTATTTGTACAGACAATTGAAACGGCCTATTCCATGTTGGATAGGTCGTTTTTTCTTGGTTTATTTTTGAACTAGCTAAAAACGACATTACTTTTGATTTTAGTCGAAATATGTTAATCTAAATTGTTAGAGAGTATAGCACGGATGTGATTTATCCACATGTGGATAACACTGAAATAGGAGGATATAAATGGAATTCGATACGATTGCTGCGATATCCACACCAATGGGAGAAGGAGCTATTGCCATTGTTCGTTTAAGTGGCGACGAGGCAGTAGCAATTGCAGATCAAATATTTAAATCACCAGCTAACAAGCGATTAGTAGAGGTACCAACTCATACGATACATTATGGACATTTAGTGGATCCAAAGACGAACGAAATTGTAGAAGAGGTCATGTTGTCTCTTATGCGTGGTCCAAAAACATTTACACGCGAAGATGTAGTTGAAATTAACTGTCACGGAGGTATTGTTTCAGTCAACCGTGTGCTGCAGCTTGTATTACGTAGTGGTGCGCGGTTAGCAGAGCCGGGGGAATTTACAAAACGAGCATTTTTAAATGGGCGAATTGACTTATCACAGGCTGAAGCAGTAATGGATTTAATTCGTGCTAAAACGGATCGCGCGATGAATGTGGCATTAGGTCAAATGGATGGAAAGCTTTCAAGACTAATTACCTCACTTCGTCAAGCATTAATCGAGACATTAGCGCAAGTAGAAGTTAATATTGATTATCCAGAGTATGATGATGTAGAAGAAATGACAATTCCCGTATTACTTGAAAAATGTGGTTGGGTACGGGAAGAAATTATTAAGTTATTACAAACTTCGTCTCAAGGGAAAATTTTACGTGAAGGCCTATCTACCGTTATTTTAGGACGTCCTAACGTAGGAAAATCTTCGCTATTAAATAGCTTAGTCCAAGAAAATAAAGCAATTGTAACCGATATTGCAGGAACAACTCGTGATATCATTGAAGAGTATGTGAATGTACGCGGTGTACCGTTACGTTTAGTAGATACAGCAGGGATTCGTGAAACAGAAGATATAGTGGAACGAATTGGTGTAGAACGCTCTCGTGAAGCACTAAAAGATGCGGATTTAATTTTACTTGTATTAAACTACGGTGAAGAATTATCAGCCGAAGACGAGCGTTTATTTGAAACAATTCAAGCTATGGATTATATCGTAGTTGTTAATAAAACGGATATCGAACGTAAAATCGATTTAAATCGTGTGCATGAATTAGCAGGCAAACATCGAGTAGTTACAACATCTCTATTAAAAGAAGAAGGTGTTATTGAGCTAGAAGAGGCGATTGCTGCGCTTTTCTTTGAAGGACAAGTAGAAGCAAATGATTTAACGTATGTTTCAAATGCCCGCCATATCGCGTTATTACATCAAGCACAAGCAACGATTGAAGAAGCATTAATGGCTGCTGAGTCTGGTGTACCTGTTGATATGATTCAAATTGATGTGACACGTACTTGGGAAATTCTTGGGGAAATTATAGGAGATACTGTGCAGGAGAGCTTAATTAATCAGCTGTTCTCACAATTCTGTTTAGGAAAATAATTTATTTTTGCTTTTTAAATTCAGCTATCTGCATTTTATAGGAAAGGGTAAAATAGCCTTTTTAGTATAAATAGAGGAGCAGGCTTATAAAGAGCAGTTATCAGAAAGGAAGAAACTACATGCCAACACAATATGAGGCAGGTAATTATGATGTAATTGTTGTCGGTTCTGGTCACGCGGGGGTAGAAGCAGCTTATGCCGCTGCCAAAACGGGTGCAAAAACATTAATGCTAACAATCAACTTAGAGTTAATTGCGTTCATGCCATGTAACCCATCGGTAGGCGGTCCTGCAAAAGGAATCGTTGTACGTGAAATCGATGCATTAGGCGGTTTAATGGGACGTGTGATCGATAAAACGCATATTCAAATGCGTATGTTAAATACAGCGAAAGGTCCTGCAGTACGTGCATTACGTGCGCAAGCGGATAAGCAACTGTATCAACGTGAAATGAAACGCTTGTTAGAAGAAGAGCAAAATCTTCAAATTCGACAAGCTATGGTAGAAGAGTTAATTATTGAAGAAGGCGAAGTAAAGGGTGTTATTACACAAGTTGGTGCGATTTATCGCGCGGATGCCGTTGTTTTAACAACAGGTACATTCCTACGTGGGGAAATCATTATTGGAGACTTAAAGTATTCATCAGGTCCAAATAACCAACAACCATCGATTAAATTAGCCGATAACTTAAAAGACTTAGGCTTTAATATGGTGCGCTTTAAAACGGGGACACCTCCACGTGTGAATAGCCGTACAATTGATTATTCAAAAACGGAAATTCAACCTGGGGATGAAGAACCACGCGCATTTAGTTATGAAACAACGGAATATATTACAGATCAGCTACCTTGCTGGTTAACATATACGAGTGAACAAACTCACGATATTATTAATGCGAACTTGCACCTTTCACCAATGTTCTCAGGTATGATTAAAGGTACAGGACCACGTTATTGCCCATCCATTGAGGATAAAATTACGCGTTTCGCAGATAAACCAAGACACCAAATTTTCCTTGAGCCAGAGGGACGTGATACACAAGAAGTATATGTACAAGGTTTCTCGACTTCCTTACCAGAGCATGTACAACGTGAAATGGTTGCTTCAATTCCAGGTTTAGAAAACGCAGAAATTATGCGTGCTGGTTATGCTATTGAGTATGATGCAATCGTTCCAACGCAATTGTGGCCAACGCTAGAGACAAAGGCTATTAAAGGTCTTTATACAGCAGGTCAGTTAAATGGTACATCTGGTTATGAAGAAGCAGCTGGTCAAGGGTTAATGGCAGGTATAAACGCAGGGTTGAAAGTACAAGGGAAAGAAGAAATTATCCTTTCTCGTTCAGATGCATACATCGGTGTATTAATTGATGATTTAGTAACGAAGGGGACAAATGAGCCGTATCGCTTATTAACATCTCGTGCAGAATATCGATTATTACTACGCCACGACAATGCGGATTTACGTTTAACAGATGTTGGGTATAAAGTAGGCTTAATTTCTGAAGAGCGCTACGCTCACTTTACGAAAAAACGTCAGCAAGTGGAAGGTGAAATTACACGTTTGCGCGAAATTATTGTTAAGCCAAATGAAAAAACACAAGAATTAGTCCGTTCAGTAGGTGGTGCAGAATTAAAAGATGGCATTCGTGCATCTGATTTTGTAAAACGTACAGAAATGACATATGACCTAGTGGCAAGTTTAATTGAACCGACAGTAGAGCCTTTAAGTGAAGAAGTATGTGAACAAGTTGAAATTCAATTAAAGTATGAGGGCTATATTCAAAAGGCGTTACAGCAAGTTGAAAAGTTAAAGAAAATGGAAGATAAAAAAATCCCAGAAAACATCGACTATGATGCAATTGGTAGTTTAGCTTCTGAAGCATTGCAAAAGCTAAAACAAGTTCGTCCACTTTCTATTGCTCAGGCTTCTCGTATTTCGGGTGTAAATCCTGCTGATATTTCAATCTTACTTGTCTATATTGAGCAAGGAAAAATTGCTAAAATTACTACGAACTAATGATTAAGAGCGTCTTTACCACTAAAAGGCGCTCCTTCATTTTGAATAAAAAGGGGTTTTTTGATGAACGAGCAACAATTTATTGAAGCACTGAGGGCAAAAGGTATTGAACTTTCAGAGCAACAAATCGCTCAATTTAAAAAATATTTTGAGCTACTAGTTGAGTGGAACGAGAAAATGAATCTAACAGCGATTACGGACTTTGAAGGGGTTTACTTAAAACATTTTTATGATTCTATTAGTGCTTCCTTCTATTTTGATTTTACAAAGGTCACTACTGTTTGTGATGTTGGTGCTGGAGCCGGTTTCCCAAGTATCCCAATTAAAATTTGTTTCCCACATTTAAAAATTACAATTGTTGATTCATTAAATAAACGCATTACATTTTTAAATCACCTTACAAATGAATTACAATTAGACCATATGACATTTGTGCATGCACGTGCAGAAGAATTTGGTCAAAATGCTACATATCGTGAGCAGTTCGATGTAGTAACAGCTCGTGCAGTAGCACGTCTTTCAGTACTTTCAGAGTTATGTATTCCTTTAGCTAAAGAAGGTGGCTACTTCGTGGCATTAAAGGCAGCTGCAGGTGCAGAAGAAATGAAGGATGCGGCAAAAGCAATTACGACGTTAGGTGCAAAATTTAAAGAAGAATTTACTTTCCATTTACCGGTAGAAGAAAGTGAGCGTTCTTTATTTATTTTTGATAAGATTAAAGGGACACCGAAAAAATATCCACGTAAACCGGGTGTTCCAAATAAATCACCCATTAAATAATAGATTTAGCCTGCATTAACGTGCAGAACTACCGGTTATAGGCCTAATTAATGAAGTTTAACAATTTGTGGTGAAGACCTCCCACATTTTGAAGTTTCACTTTATTTACTAGATTAAATATAAATTATGAAATGTTTTCTGCTTTTGATGCATACATATTTATATTTAAGTTTATTTTTCCAAATAACTGTTTAAAGGACTCTGTACATTTGTTAGCGAATCATAAATAATATTGAATATGAGCTAGATAGTTTCTTAAAGGTGGTGCCACACGGATGAAAAGTACTTTTTCACGTTTTTTCGGAGGAGGGGCAAAGCAAGAGCCTGAAGTAAAAAGTGAAGTAGAAGTAATGGAGAATATCTCGATGGCTTCAGAAGAAGTAGTTAAAATTCCAATAGATAAAATCATTCCGAACCGTTATCAGCCACGTACAGTTTTTGATGATGAGAAGATTGAAGAATTAGCAAGAACGATTCATACACATGGTGTAATTCAACCGATTGTGATTCGTCCGATGGGGGACGGGTCTGGTAATTATGAGATTATTGCAGGTGAACGTCGTTACCGCGCGATGAAATCTTTACAATGGACAGAGGTCCCAGCAATTGTTCGTAATTTAAATGATCGGGAGACAGCTTCGATTGCATTGATTGAAAACCTTCAACGAGAAGAATTAACAGCAATTGAAGAAGCGCTGGCCTATCAGCAATTATTAGAATTGCATTCGCTGACACAAGAGGCCCTTGCGCAACGTCTAGGTAAAGGACAATCTACCGTTGCGAATAAGCTTCGTTTATTGAAGCTCCCTCAATTTGTACAAGAGGCCATTTTAAATCGTGAAATTACAGAACGACATGCACGTGCATTAATTGCGATTAAAGATGAACAATTACAATTGCAATTAATTGCTGCAACAAAAGAATTTGACTGGAACGTAAGACAGCTAGAAGAGCAAATTCAAGTAATTTTACATCCAGAAGAGCCAGAAGTGAAAAAGCGTAAAGCTAGTAGAAAAGCCATTAGTAAGGATGTTCGAATTGCTTTAAATACGATTAAGCAATCGTTAACAATGGTAACGAAAAGCGGAATCAATGTAAAAACGGAAGAAGAGGACACAGAGGAATACTATCAAATTACTGTGAAAATTCCGAAAAATAAATAATCATTTACCTTCTATATGTAATATGTAGAAGGTTTTTTTCATAGTGAAAAAGATTAAAAGCCTTATAAAATTTCATTTTGAAAGAAAATTTGTTTTCTTACATCGTTTTCAATGATTTTTTGGTAGAATTGAAGTAGATTAGAGTGAACAACAGAAAAATGTTAATCTTTAAAAATTTTCACAATTTCATGAACGAATCAACCTAAATTGAAGTGATGAAAGCAGGTGCGCATTTGGGACGTATAATTGCAATTGCCAATCAAAAAGGTGGCGTTGGAAAAACAACGACATCCGTAAATTTAAGTGCATGTTTAGCTTTTTTAGGAAAGAAAGTGTTAATAATCGATATCGATCCTCAAGGTAATGCTTCAAGTGGCCTTGGAATCCGAAAAGGTGATTTAGAAAGCTGTGTTTATGATGTGTTAATTAATGATGAAGATATTAAGAGTGTTATTCAACAAACAGGTGTAGAAAATTTGTATATTGTACCTGCAACAATTTCATTAGCAGGTGCAGAAATTGAGCTCGTTTCTACAATTTCACGTGAAGTAAGATTAAAAAAGTCATTGCAAGAAGTAAAAGGGAACTTTGATTACATTATTATTGATTGTCCACCATCATTGGGATTACTTACTATTAATGCATTGACTGCAGCAGATGCCCTTATTATTCCGGTTCAATGTGAGTATTATGCGTTAGAAGGATTAAGTCAGTTGTTGTCAACGGTGCGACTTGTACAGAAACATTTAAATAAAGAGTTAATGATTGATGGCGTACTATTGACGATGCTTGATGCACGTACAAATTTAGGTCTTCAAGTCATTGATGAGGTAAAGCGCTATTTCCAAGATAAAGTGTACCGCTCAATTATTCCACGAAATATTCGTTTAAGTGAGGCACCAAGCCATGGAAAGCCAGTAATTTTATACGATGCGAAATCTCGTGGAGCAGAATTATATTTAGAGTTTGCAAGGGAAGTGATTAAAAATGGTTAAAGGTTTAGGTAAAGGCATCGATGCTTTGTTTCGTGAAGAAGCAGTACATAAAGAAGATCAAGTACAACAAATTGCTATGACAAAAATTTTAGCAAACCCTTTTCAACCACGTAAAATTTTCGATGAAACAGCAATTGAAGAGTTAGCAGCATCTATTGTGGAGCATGGTATTATTCAGCCGATTGTTGTAAGAAGAAAAGATAAAAAATATCAAATTGTTGCAGGTGAGAGAAGATTCCGTGCAGCAAAACACGCAGGCCTTACAGAAATTCCAGTAATCGTGAAAGATTTTAATGAGCAGCAAATGATGGAAGTGGCAATTTTAGAAAACTTGCAACGCGAAGATTTAACACCTATTGAAGAGGCTGAAGCATATAATAGTTTAATTAACCAATTAAATTTTACACAAGAGGATTTAGCAAAGCGTTTAGGCAAAAGTCGCCCACATATTGCTAACTTAATTCGATTATTACAATTACCTGAAGATATTCGGGAACTTGTAAATCAAGGAGAGCTTTCAATGGGGCATGGCCGTGCCTTACTTGGATTAAAAAATAAACGTCGCATTCCTGATGTTGCAAAAAAGGTAAAAAAAGATCAATTAAATGTTCGCCAACTTGAAAAGTATATTCAGGATGTAAATGAGGACGTTTCACGTGAAACAAAAAAAGTAAAAAAAGATATTCATGTGCAAGCAACAGAAACACAATTACGAGAGTTTTTTGGAACGCATGTACAAATTAAAAAGGCTAAGAATAAAGGGAAAATCGAAATTGAATTTTATTCTGAAGATGACTTACATCGTATTTTAGAAATTTTGAATATAGAGGAACAATAGGAGCATCGAAATTTGATGCCCTATTTTTTTGTGAAAAAGGACCACCATTTTATCAAACTATTATTTTGTTCGTTACATTCACATGTTAAAATCAGAAGTATTCGATTTTTCAAATTATTAAAGTAAAGAAAGAGGCTCACTTCATGGTATTACTCGGCTCATTTTTGAATGCACTTTTTATTGTGATAGGTGCATTACTAGGACGTTTATTTAAAAATATCCCGGAGTCTATGCAGCAAACCGTCATGTCCATTATTGGTTTAGTTGTTGCGATATTAGGTATTCAAATGGGAATGGAAAGCAGTAACTTTATTATTATTGTAATCAGTTTAGTTGTCGGAACAGTCATCGGTGAATGGCTGGACCTAGAGAAAAGATTTAATAGCTTTGGTCAATGGGTTGAGTCTCTTTTTGGAAAAAAAACACAGCAAGGTACTATTGCAGAGGGTTTTGTTACAGCCACCCTTATTTTTGTCATTGGCTCAATGGCCATTATCGGCGCACTTGATAGTGGGCTACGTAATGATCATAATGTGTTAATTACAAAAGGTATTATTGATGGTTTTATGTCGATTATATTAGCCTCTACATTAGGAATAGGCGTTTTACTTTCTGCAATTCCCGTTTTTCTTTATCAAGGAGTCATTGCGTTATTAGCAGGTACCATTAGTACATATATTCCTCAAGAGGCACTTGATTTATTTATTAAAGAGATGACTGCAACGGGTGGGGTTATGATTTTAGCAATAGGTTTGAATATTGCTGGATTAACGAAAATCCGCGTAGCCAATTTGCTGCCGAGTATTGTAATAGTTGGGATACTCGTTGCCATTATTTTTCGCTTTCAGTAAGTGACGTTGCCAAGCAAGCATTAATGCACGAACGATTTTATCGCTCATTGAATAGGTTACATGTAGTCTCGTATTTTGTAAGACAGATGCTTCCATAAAGCCTCCTACGTTTACAATTCCTTTAATAGATAGGTTACCGATGGGAGGTAACTGTTTTTTAACAGCCTTCCCTGGGTAGAGAGGACCTTCTTGAATTAAAATCGATCCGATTGTATTGGCTTCACCTAAACAAGCGTCGATAGCTACAACAAATGGGTTTTGATATTCCCTTTTTAGCTCTTCGTATCTATCAATTATATTTAATGCGTGTAGAGGCGTTTCTAATGTGCCAAAAATGCGAAACGGAAACGAAAATGTGTGATGCAGTTGACTCCCGATAATTGGTCCGAGTGCATCACCAGTAGAACGGTCTGTACCGATGCAGCAAAATACCAATTCATCATGATCAAATGGAATGTGGTTTAAAAAACTTTCACTTAAATCCCATACCGTACTTGGATGCTCATAGTGAAATACATTATTTTGCTGAAATGCCTGAAATTGTTTCATTAAAGCTCAACTCCTTTTTTACGTAAGTAGATTACTCGAGAAATATGATGAAATGCGTTATATTTATGCAGTATATTCAATTTGAAAGTTTGTTATACAAGAGGTGAAAATTTTGGAAGAAGAATTAACAATTGATATTGCAAAAACTGATTTAAAGGGGCTCGCGAAATATTCGAGGGACCTTTGGGATTATTTTATGAGTCAAGAATTTTGGGATATGATTTTTACGGTATCGGTGAAAATTTTATCGATTATTATAATTTCATATTTAGTAGTATGGATAGGTAAGAAAGTCATTGCGCGTGTGTTTTTGATTCGCGTTCGTAATAACGAACGACGTCAAATTACGATTGTAAAGCTTTTACAAAGCGTACTAAGTTACTTAGTGTATTTTTCTGCGATTATGGGAATTCTATCCGCGGTTAATATTCAAGTAGCAGGTTTAATTGCCGGTGCCGGGATTGCATCCGTTGCGATTGCGTTTGGTGCGCAAAACTTAGTAAAGGATGTTATTACAGGGTTCTTTATTATTTTGGAAGATCAATTTAGTGTTGGGGATTATGTCAGAATTAATGCTGCTGAAGGAACTGTTATGGAAATTGGTCTTCGTACGACTAAAATTAAAGGTGGTACAGGAGAGCAGTTTATTATTCCAAACGGAAGTATTACAGAAGTAATTAACTTTTCAATTAATAACTCGAAGGCATTTATTGATATGCAAGTTTCGCTAGATGCAAATATTGAAAAAGTGCAAAAGGTGATTCAAGATTATTTAGAAACACTTCCTACGTTTCACGAGGAACTTGTAACAGCACCGGTATTTTTGGGAATAACGAATACAACGAGTACGGAGGCAACTATCCGTATTACCGTAGAGACATTACCACTTAAACAATATGCTATTTCACGCATTATTCGAAAAGATGTAATCGATATATTAACAAAGAACGGGATTCCGTTAGCTGTTCCAAAAATGATGTTCTACGAAAGAGGTCAAGGAGGAGAATAAGTAATGGAAGGAAAGATTTATCAATTAAATGACGTAGTTGAAATGAAAAAACAGCACCCTTGTGGCACGAATGAATGGAAGATTATTCGTGTAGGAGCAGATATTCGAATTAAATGTGAAGGCTGTGGACATAGTGTCCTGATTCCTCGTCGTGAGTTTGAAAAGAAAATGAAAAAAGTCCTTCGTTCAGCAGAAGCGAAATAGACTTTTAAGCGAGTAATCAATATAATAGACAAGGTTATAGAAATTTAGCAAAAATGGACCGAACATAGAAAGGTTGTGTCAAAATGGCATTAACAGCTGGTATTGTTGGATTACCGAACGTAGGAAAATCCACATTATTTAACGCAATTACAAAAGCAGGCGCACTTGCAGCAAACTACCCGTTCGCAACAATCGATCCAAACGTTGGGGTTGTAGAAGTACCTGATTATCGTTTACAAAAACTAACTGAATTAGTTGAACCGAAAAAAACGGTACCTACTTCATTTGAATTTACGGATATTGCGGGAATCGTAAAAGGGGCATCCCAAGGTGAAGGTTTAGGAAACAAATTCTTATCACACATTCGCGAAGTAGATGCGATTTGCCAAGTTGTACGTTGTTTCGAAGATGAAAACATTACACACGTTGCAGGGAATGTAAACCCAATTGACGATATCGAAGTCATTAATTTAGAGCTTGTATTAGCAGATTTAGAATCAGTGGACAAGCGTTTACAAAAAGTATCTAAAATGGCCAAGCAAAAAGATAAAGAAGCATTAATTGAAGAGCCTATTTTAGTGAAAATTAAAGAAGCATTAGAAAATGATCTACCAGCACGAGCAGTTGAACTTTCTGAAGATGACTTAAAAGTTATTAAAGGTTTACACTTATTAACGATTAAACCAATGCTTTATGTAGCAAACGTGTCAGAAGACGAAGTAGCAGATGCTGACAACAACAAATACGTACAAATGGTACGTGAATTTGCTGCTAAAGAAGGCTCAAAAGTGATTACAGTTTGTGCAAAAGTAGAAGAAGAAATTTCTGAGTTAGATGATGATGAGAAAGCAATGTTCTTAGAAGAGCTAGGAATTAAAGAGTCGGGTCTTGACCAATTAATCCGTGCTTCTTATGACTTATTAGGCTTAGCAACGTACTTCACAGCTGGTGTACAAGAAGTACGTGCTTGGACATTCCGTAAAGGCATGAAAGCCCCTCAATGTGCGGGTGTTATTCATACTGACTTTGAGCGCGGTTTCATCCGTGCAGAAACGGTTTCTTTTGAAGATTTAGTAGAAGCTGGGTCACATGCAGCTGCAAAAGAAACAGGTAAGGTTCGTTCAGAAGGTAAAGAGTACGTCGTTCAAGATGGCGATGTTATGCTATTCCGTTTTAACGTATAAAATTAAAACTCGATTTACTCCTAAGACTGTGAGTAAATCGAGTTTTTTATTAAAGATAAATATAAAGTTTTGGCTCTTTCGGGTCATCCTTCACGACAGCTTCTTCTGGATATTTTCTTAATTCTTTATACATATAAAAATCCCCTATAGCACCGGCAATTAGAAGAGCTCCTAATAAAACAAGAAGAAAATTATCAATAGAAAAACCAACTATTGCTGGGAGGACACCAGTTGTCCAAAAGGGTAAAAGTAATGCTTTTTTCATCGCAGCATTTGATAAAGGCTTTTTAGTTGTTGCATATGCAACGCCTAATTTTAAATTGACGCCATAATCAAGTTCCTTGTAGGCTACTTTGCCGAATAGCATAAACCCAATTAAATGAAAAGCTTCATGAAGTATGATAAGTAATAGATAGCTTGTAAAAAGAATCATGAAATCCCAAATGGAAAATTCAAATTGAAAACGTTGATGAATAAGCATATTCATAATGACAAAAATAATAACTAACAAGATCGTTAAAATAATATTGTCCCGGGCAATTTTTTTCATATCGAGTTCAACGACAATAGGTTGTTGATCCATTTCATCCCTCCTCGTATTCTTTTTAATTATAACAAAGGTTGGATTCCAATATAGAAGGTAAAGCTAGTTGCGCCTAATAAGGAAATGTGATACAATTCATTGATGTGAGTAATAGAAGTTACTTACTCCTTGCTCCCTACTTGCTAGGAGAGCCCAAGTCCATAAGGAGGTGCAAACACAAATGAGAAAGTATGAATTAATGTACATCATCCGCCCAAACATTGAAGAAGATGCGAAGAAAGCTTTAGTAGAGCGTTTCAACGAAATCTTAACTTCAAACGGTGCTGAGATCGTTGAAGCAAAAGAGTGGGGTAAACGCCGCTTAGCTTACGAAATCAACGACTTCCGCGAAGGTTTCTACCAAATCGTGAAAGTTAACGCTGATACAGCTGCTATCAACGAATACACTCGTTTAGCAAACATCAGCGAAGACATTATCCGTCATATCGCTGTTCGTGAAGAAGAAAAATAATTTTTAAATTTAAATGCTGAGAAAAGGAGGGTGTACTGATGATCAACCGTGTCGTATTAGTCGGAAGACTGACAAAGGATCCAGAGCTTCGTTACACACCGAGTGGCGTTCCAATGGCGCGTTTTACAGTTGCTGTAAATCGTACTTTTTCGAACCAATCAGGTGAAAAAGAAGCTGATTTCATAGGCTGTATTGCTTGGAGAAAACAAGCTGAAAACTTAGCAAACTTCATGAGAAAAGGAAGTTTGATTGGTGTAGAAGGTCGTATTCAAACAGGTAGCTTTGAAGGACAAGATGGGAAGCGTGTATACACGACAGATGTAGTAGCAGATGCAGTGCAGTTCTTAGAGCCGCGCGGAGGAGCGAACCAATCTCAAGGTATGCCAAATCAACAGTATGGTGGACAGGGCTATGGTGGCGGTCAACCGTCTTACAATAGTCAACCAAACCAACAATTTGGTGGTGCGCAACCACAGCAAGATTCTTATGGTTCATATCAACAACCACCTCAAAATCAGCAAAACTATACACGTGTAGATGAAGATCCATTTGCTAATAGTAAAGGACCGATTGAGGTTTCAGAAGACGATTTACCGTTCTAAGAAATTTTGAGTGTCTACAAATTAAAAATTAAAAGGAGGAACACGATAATGGCACCACGTCGCGGAGGCCGCAAACGCCGTAAAGTTTGCTACTTCACTTCTAATAACATTACGCACATCGACTACAAAGATGTAGATCTTTTAAAGAAATTCATCTCTGAGCGCGGTAAAATTTTACCACGTCGCGTAACAGGTACTTCTGCTAAATACCAACGTAAACTTACATCTGCAATCAAAGTTTCACGTATTATGGCTTTATTACCATTCGTTGCTGAAGACAAATAAGAACAAGATAAGTACAACAAGGGTTTAATTTAACCTTTGTTGTATTTTTTTGCTTATTTTGAGTTTGTAAGTGTTGGAAATAAAAGTGGTCATTATGTTTTGTTAAAAAATGAGGTCGATATAATGGATAAATTTATTAAAATTATTATAACAATTTCTCTTGTAGCTTTAGCTATAAATAGTTATTTTATAGTTGCTTATTTAAAGAATATAGTAGAATTGCTTGCTGGATTACTTAATTCTCATTGATAGAAATACTCAGAACCATATAAGACGTACAAAATCCACCATTAGATTTTGTGCGTTTTTTCTTCTATATAATAGGAAGTGGGAATTTCTATTGCTTGTTCGGTAACGCTAGTTTGTTTGCCCATATAAAAATGGTACAATAGAGTAGTTAGAAAAAATATTAGGTTGATATAAATTTTTCTTTTCAATCAGCCTTTAAAAAGATCCATACGTGAAGGCATATGCTACACGGGCGGTCTTTTTAATTTTAGATAAGGAAGGTTCTCAATGCAAAATAATCAATCAAAAAGGCTAGCACATGGGGCTATGATGATTGCGCTATTTACCGTGTTAATGGCTGTTGTATTCTTTGTGCCCTTGGTAAGCATAATTGCAATGTTTTTTGCTCCATTGCCGATTATTTGGTACAGTGCGACCTACGATAGAAAGTCTTCATTCTTAGTGGCTATTATCGCTATATTTGTTCCTTTTTTTATTGGAGGATTGTTCATTTTACCAGTGTCCTTCATTTTTGCAGCAGCAGGTGTAGTAATTGGTGATGCAATTTACAATAAAAAGAGCAAATTGTTTATGTTTCTCTCCACAAGTGTTGTCATATTAATTACATTTTCAATTCAGTACCTGATCTCAATACGTTTGCTAGGTATTGATTTTATTAAAGAATCAATAGAGCTAATGCGTACAAGCTATAAGGAATCCATTGAATTGGCCACAAAAATATCGGGTCAACCGGCTCCAGAACAAATGCTGGACAGTATGAATAAAATGATGGATACAGTTGAAATGACGATACCAGCTTCAATTACGTTAGGGGTATTGTTAGTGTCGTTACTATTAATAACAGTGAATTTACCATTATTAAAACGCTTCAAAATAGATGTCCCAAAGTTCTCGCAGTTTAGCGAATTGCGTTTACCTCGTGCAGTTTTATGGTACTATTTAATCGTTTTATCGATTAATTTATTTGTTCGCCCAGATGTAGATTCAGCATTGGCAATGGTTATGTTAAATATCTCGATTATTTTATGGGTATTGTTAACAATCCAAGGCATTTCGTTTATTCATTTTGTATTAGATGCTTATAAGCAGCCAAAATTTCTTAAAGTGCTGATTACTATAATGGCTATTCCTTTATATTCTTTTGTTATTTTAATTGGAATAATTGATTTAGGATTTAATGCACGCGGATTCATTCAGGAAAAGAGTCAAAAATGAGGAGCTGATTGAAATGGGGATTTTTCGTAAAAGACCAATTCGATATCCACTTTTAGTACTAGCCATACTAGGTATAGTAGCAGCTGTCCTTATGATGAGTTGGAATGTATGGATTGGTATTGCCTATATTTTAGTATTTGCATGCGTGATGTATTATACGATGAAGCTTGAAATGCTGACGTATATAGAAACAGAAAAACATATTGAAACCCTTTCATATCGTATGAAAAATGTAGGGGAAGAAGCATTTTTAGAAATGCCCTTTGGTATTTTATTGATAAATGATGAAAACACAGTCGAGTGGGCAAATCCATTTATGTTAAAAGTGCTGCAAGCAGAAACATTAATTGGTCACGATTTATTTACAATATCAGAAGATTTGCATGCATTTCTGCTTCAAGATCAAGAAGATGAATTAATTCTTACTCTTCAAGATCGAAAGTATCACGTGTATTATAGAAAAGCAGAAAAATTAATTTATTTCTTTGATGTGACAAAGCAAGTTGAAATTGAAACACAGTATTTTGCCGATCGAACAGTGCTAGGTATTATATTCATTGATAATTATGATGAAATAACATCCGGAATGGATGACCAAGCAAGGAGTTTAACCAATTCGATGGTGACATCAATTATTAATGAGTGGGCAGCCCATTATGGAATATTTGCAAAACGAATTGCATCAGACCGTTTTATGGCTGTATTAAATGAGTCGATTCTCGAAGAGTTAGAGCAAAAACGTTTTTCAATTTTAGATGTTATCCGTGAACGAACGATGCAAAAAAACCTATCATTAACTTTAAGTATTGGTATTGGCGCAGGTTCGCAAAACTTATTGGAGCTTGGTCAGCTAGCGCAATCAAGCCTTGACTTAGTATTAGGGCGTGGGGGCGACCAAGTAGCCATCAAGGAAACAAATGGTAAAATTCGTTTCTATGGAGGAAAAACGAACCCTATTGAAAAACGAACGAGGGTACGAGCACGTGTCATTTCCCACGCTTTACGCGATTTAATACAAGATAGTGATCGTGTGTTTGTAATGGGACATAAAAATCCTGATATGGATTCAATCGGTGCCTCTGTAGGTGTACGAAAAATGGCAGAAATGAATGAAGTGGAAGGCTTTATTGTTGTTAATTTTGATGAAGTCCGTGGTAGTGTGGATCGCTTAATGAATGAACTTAAAGAAAAGACAGACTTTTATGATCGGTTCATCACACCGGATGAGGCGCTCTCAAAAATGACGTCAAAATCTTTAGTCATTATTGTAGATACTCATAAGCCTAGCATGGTAATCGATAATCGCTTATTAGATAAAACGGATAAGATTGTTGTCATTGATCATCATCGACGTGGGGAAGAATTTATATTTAATCCGACGCTCGTTTATATGGAACCATATGCGTCATCTACTGCCGAACTTGTAACAGAGCTATTAGAATACCAACCACAAAATGAAAAATTAGTGACACTTGAAGCAACAGCTCTATTATCTGGTATTATAGTGGATACAAAAAGCTTTACGCTGAGAACCGGTGCCCGTACATTTGAGGCAGCCTCATATTTACGTACGCTCGGTGCGGATACAGTATTAATTCAGCGCTTATTAAAAGAAGATGTTGATACGTACGTTACCCGCTCAAAAATTATACAAACGGTTGATTTCCCTTACAAGGGGATTGCTGTCGCAAATGGCGAAGAATCAAAAGTATATGACTCAGTATTAATTGCACAAACAGCGGACATTTTGCTGACATTAAAAGATGTCGGAGCATCGTTTGTCGTAGCACACCGTAATGATGGATTAATCGGTATAAGTGCCCGTTCATTAGGTGAAATAAATGTTCAGCTCGTTATGGAAAAGCTTGGTGGTGGAGGACATTTAACAAATGCAGCTACACAGATCGAAGCAAGTACTATAGATGAAGCTAAAAAATATTTATATCAAGCAATTGGTGAAATCGTCGAAGGGAGTAAGGAATCATGAAAGTAGTATTTTTAAAAGATGTTAAAGGTTCAGGTAAAAAAGGTGAAATTAAAGAAGTGGCAGAAGGTTATGGCCGCAACTTTTTAATTAAAAATGGTTATGCCAAAGAAGCAACAAGCCAAGCTTTAAGTGAATTACAAGGCCAAAAGCGTCTAGCTGAAAAAAATGCTGCAGCTGAATTACAAGCTGCTAAAGATTTAAAAGAGCAATTAGAAGCAATTACAGTAGAGGTAAAAGCTAAATCAGGAGAAGGCGGTCGTTTATTCGGCTCAGTTTCTACAAAACAAATTGCTGAGGCATTACAAAAGAAACATGGTTTTAAAGTTGACAAGCGTAAAATGGAGTGCAATGACGGAATTCGTTCATTAGGCTTTACAAACGTTCCTGTAAAATTACATCATGATGTAAAGGCTACTTTAAAAGTGCATGTAATTGAAGAATAAGGAGCGACAACGATGAACGAATCCATGATGGATCGCGTTCCGCCACATAATAATGAAGCCGAGCAATCGGTCCTTGGCGCGATCTTCCTTGAACCGCAAGCACTTATAACAGCATCTGAAATTGTTATTGCCGATGATTTTTATCATATTGCACATCAAAAGATTTTCCAAACGATGCTGAATTTAAGCGATAAAGGAAAAGCGATAGATGTTGTCACAGTTACAGAAGAATTATCAGCAAAAAAAGAGTTAGAAGATGTCGGGGGGCTTAGTTACTTAACGGAGCTTGCTAATGCCGTTCCTACAGCTGCTAATATTGCACACTATGCAAAAATTGTAGAGGAAAAGGCACTATTACGCCGCCTTATTCGTGTAGCATCAAAAATAGCTGATGATGGTTATACACGTGAGGACGAAGTAGAGGTTCTTTTAGCAGAAGCTGAAAAGAAAATGCTTGAAGTATCCAATCGTAAAAATGCAGGGGACTTTAAGCATGTAAAAGATGTATTAGTTCAAACATTTGATAACATTGAACAGCTGCAATCACGTGACGGGGACGTGACAGGTATTCCTACTGGCTTCCGCGACCTTGATAAAATGACTGCAGGGTTTCAACGTAATGATTTAATTATTGTTGCAGCACGTCCATCTGTTGGTAAAACAGCCTTTGCGCTGAATGTTGCACAAAGCGTTGCGGTTAAAGCACGTGAAAATGTGGCAATCTTCTCACTAGAGATGGGTGCAGACCAACTTGTCATGCGTATGTTATGTGCGGAAGGAAATATTGATGCACAACGCTTACGTACAGGGGCTTTAGAAGCAGAAGACTGGAGTAAGCTTACGATGGCCATGGGAAGTTTATCGAATTCAGGTATTTTTATTGATGATACTCCGGGTGTACGTATTACAGATATTCGGGCAAAATGCCGACGACTGGCGAAGGAACAAGGATTAGGAATGATCCTCATCGATTACTTGCAGCTAATTTTAGGTAGTGGTAAGCCTGGCGAAAACCGTCAGCAAGAAGTATCGGAGATTTCTCGTTCGTTAAAGGGCTTAGCCCGAGAGTTAAAAGTACCGGTTATTGCTTTATCACAGCTTTCTCGTGGTGTAGAGCAACGTCAAGATAAGCGTCCAATGATGAGCGACTTACGTGAATCTGGTTCGATTGAGCAAGATGCGGATATTGTAGCTTTCTTATATCGTGATGATTACTATGATAAAGAATCGGAAAGCAAGGATATTATTGAAATAATTATTGCTAAGCAACGTAACGGTCCAACTGGTACAGTAAGCTTAGCATTCCGAAAAGAGTATAATAAATTTTTAAATTTAGATTTTACCCCGCCACCCAGGGAAGAATGACCATTAAACACGAACGTTAATCAGAAGTGATTAAAATATGTTCGTGTTTTTTGTTGCTTTTTTAATTCCGAATTGTTAAAATGTTCATGGTTCATAAGTAGGGACGTTTATACGTTCGTCGGAGGTGCTCGAGTATGACAGCAGTAGTTGTAGTAGGTACACAATGGGGAGACGAAGGAAAAGGAAAGATTACGGATTTCCTTTCAAAAAAGGCCGATGCGATCGCACGCTTTGCTGGCGGAGATAACGCAGGTCATACAATTAAAATAGGTGAAGAAACATATAAGCTTCATTTAATTCCATCAGGTATTTTTTATTCAGATAAATTGTCTGTTATCGGAAATGGTGTCGTACTTAATCCTAAATCGATTGTAAAAGAGTTAAAAGGGTTACAAGAACGTGGTATTGATACATCAAACTTACGTATTTCCAATCGTGCACACGTGATTTTACCTTATCATATTCATCAGGATATTGTTGACGAAGCAAGTCGTGGTGATCAAAAAATTGGTACAACAGCAAAAGGAATTGGACCATGCTATCAAGACAAAGTAGGTCGCATTGGGATTCGTGTCGCAGATTTATTAGATAAAGATATTTTTGAGAAGAAGTTAAGAGCGAATTTAGAATTAAAAAATCGATTATTTACAAAGTTTTACGAAGTAGAAGGATTAAAATTTGAAGATATTTTTGAAGAGTATTATGCATATGGACAAGAAATTGCGAAATATGTAACAGATACATCGAAAGTATTAAATGATGTGATTGATAAAGGCGGGAAAGTATTATTCGAAGGTGCACAAGGAATTATGCTTGATGTTGATCAAGGTACATATCCGTTCGTAACATCTTCAAATCCTGTCGCAGGTGGTATAGCCATTGGTTCGGGCGTTGGACCAAATGCTGTGGAGCGTGTTGTAGGTGTTTGTAAAGCATATACATCTCGTGTAGGAGATGGTCCATTCCCAACAGAGTTACATGACGAAGTGGGGCATCAAATTCGTGAGGTTGGTCGTGAATACGGCACGACAACAGGTCGTCCCCGCCGTGTAGGCTGGTTTGATTCTGTCGTTGTCCGTCACTCTCGCCGTGTTTCTGGAATTACGGATTTAGCTTTAAACTCAATTGATGTTCTTTCAGGTCTTGAGACAGTCAAAATTTGTACAGCGTACAACTACAACGGTGAAATTATTACTGAGTATCCGGCGAATTTAGAAATTATTGATAAGTGCCAGCCAATTTATGAAGAGCTACCAGGATGGTCTGAAGATGTGACAGGTGTCCGCACATTAGAAGAATTACCAGAGAACGCACGTAATTATATTAATCGTATTCTTGAAATAACAGGGATTAATTTAATGACATTCTCTGTAGGACCAGCTCGAGAGCAAACAAATATCGTAAATGGTATTTGGGAGTAAAAAATAGATCATAAAAGAAGCCCTCTAATAGTTAAATTAGAGGGTTTTTTAATGTTTTTAATTGAAGAAGTTAAACGAAAAAAATAATAAATTTCATTAAGAAAAGATAGTTTTTTACTCTAAAAATAGACGTTAAAACGCATAATAAAAGTAGGCTTTGAATATAAAAAAGAATGTAGAACTTACTAGTAATACAGAATGTAACAAATTTTTAGAAAATAATACAATTTCATTACAAATCGAATTTATAGTTCATTTGAAATGAGAAATATGATACATTAACGGAGTGTGATTTTTATATAAGGAAAAAAACTACATTTTATTTCAAATAGATAAGATATTTTTGGAAGGGGCTTTATCATGAGTTCAAATAGAAACAAAATAGACTTAAAGGACTTTAAGCTAAGTCTAAAGAATGGTCACAATAGTAAACTAAAAATCGCAGCAGTAATGGCATTAATTGTTTCAACTGTGACATTCAACCTTGGTTTCGCAAATGAAGCAGATAAAGAAAAATTTGATAAAATTTATCACGTATATGTGGCTGATGCATATATCGGTGCAGTTGCAAATGAAGCTTCGATCCAACAATTAGTTGAACAGAAAGAGCAAGAGGCAACTATGCAGTACAAGGATTTAACAATCGATGCAGGCTCTGATATTACGATTATCCCTGAACAAGTATTCAAGGTAGATGCGAAAGAGCAAGAAACATTAACTAAGCTGCAAGAAGCAATTTCAGTTCAAGCACAGGCTTACTCATTGCAAATCGGTGATACTGTTATTGCATCTTTAAAGGATCAAAAGGATTTTGAAGCCGTAATAGACGGATTAAAGCTTCAATATGTATCACAACAACAACTAGATGAATTAGAAACGAGAGCTACTTCTACTTCTCTTCCCGAATTACAGGCAGGTCAAACACGTCTTGTTGATGTTGCACTATCTGCAGATGTGACAGGACAAGAGATTTCAGTGGAGCCTTCGGAAATTGTATCCGTACAAGAAGCGATCCAATTACTCCAAACAGGTACGCTTGAAACGGAAAGCTATGCAGTACAGGCGGGGGATGTATTAGGATCAATCGCTAAAAAACACGATTTAACAATTGCGCAATTATTAGAATTAAACCCATCTTTAACAGTCGATTCGATTCTTCAAATAGGGAATCAATTGAATGTAACGGTTGAAAAGCCATACGTTTCAGTAAAAGCCATTTATGAAAAGAAAGCAGCTCAAGAAATAGAATTTGATAAAATCGTAGAAGAAGACGAAACAAAGCTTAAAGGTGAAAGAATTGTTAAACAAGAGGGCGCTAATGGTAAGAAGGAAGTTTCTTATTTAATTACCGAAGAAAATGGGGTACGCACTGAGCTTGTTCCAACGGCTGAGGAAATTATAGTTGAACCTCAAGATTATGTCGTTGTTATCGGGACTAAAGTAATTCCTTCAGTGGGGACAGGTACATTTGCATGGCCTGCAAATGGCGGTTATATTTCAAGTCAAATGGGCCATCGTTGGGGACGTTACCATTATGGAATAGATATTGCTCGTCCATCTAATTATACAATTAAGGCATCAGATAATGGTGTTGTAAAGACTGCCGGAAAACATTCAACATACGGAAATTATGTTGTTATTGATCATAATAACGGTTACGAGTCACTATATGCGCATTTATCAAAAATTGATGTAACAGTAGGGCAAGTTGTTGAGCAAGGTTCTGCTATTGGTGTAATGGGTTCAACAGGTCGTTCAACAGGAACACATTTACACTTTGAAATCCATAAAAATGGAGCAGAAGTTAACCCACTAGCATATTTAAATTAATTGACATCGGAGACAGTCCAAGTTTATTTGGGCTGTCCTTTTTTAGTAGAATAGTAAACGGTACCATATACTTTCTATAACATAGATTTTTATAAATTATAGTAATATATTTCCCGGAAAATAATTAATTGAAAATATCTGTTTAATGAAAAGAAACAAAAAGCATGTTAGAGTATTGTTAGTAAAGAGAAATATAATCCTTTTATAATAGAGAAATTATTAAAGAAAAGAGGAAAGAGTTATGGAAAAGACTATTTTAGTTGTTGATGATGAAAAGCCAATTGCAGATATTTTACAATTTAACTTAATTAAGGAAGGTTATCATGTCATTTGTGCATATGATGGCGATGAAGCACTTCAAAAAGTAGAAGAAGAGCAACCAGATTTAATGTTACTAGATATTATGTTACCTAAACGTGATGGGATGGAAGTATGTCGAGAAGTGCGTAAAAAATATGATTTCCCAATCATTATGCTAACAGCAAAAGGCTCAGAAATTGATAAAGTACTAGGCCTTGAAATGGGGGCAGATGATTATGTTACAAAACCATTTAGTACACGCGAATTAATTGCTCGTGTTAAAGCAAATATGCGTCGACTAAATGTCCCTGCACAAGTCGAAGACCCGCAAGCAGAGACAAATGATATTGTCATCGGTTCTTTAACAATTCAACCAGATGCATACTTAGTATTAAAGCGTGAAGAAGCAATTGAATTAACACATCGTGAGTTTGAGTTATTGCATTACTTAGCGAAGCATATCGGCCAAGTTATGACACGTGAGCACCTACTCCAAACGGTTTGGGGCTATGACTATTTTGGTGATGTACGTACGGTTGATGTAACAATTCGTCGTCTTCGTGAAAAAATTGAAGATAATCCAAGTCATCCTTTATGGATTGTAACAAGACGAGGAGTTGGCTATTACTTACGAAATCCTGAGCAGGAGTAAAATACATGCAAAAAGTAAGTTTTTTTAAATCGATCCATGTAAAGCTAGTACTAATTTATGTGTTATTAATAATTATTGCTTTGCAAATTATAGGGATTTATTTTTCGAAGGAATTAGAAGAAAACTTAAAAACAAATTTCCAAGATTCTATTGAGCAACGAATAGAGTTAGTTCATTACAGCATTCGTGAAGAAATGGTAAAAGAACGTGATGAACGTGATGAAAATACTCCTTCACTTGAAGAAAGTTTAAGAAGTATTTTACAAGAGTTCTCAACGGAGGATATTAATGAAATTATCGTCATTAATGAACGTTACCGAATTTTAGCAACGTCAGAAAATAATAACCAGTCTATTGTCGGTCAACGGGCAAATCAGGATATTATCCGTAAAGCAATCTCAGCCGGAACACTCGAAGATTCAATCGCAATCGATGAAGACACAAGAGAGCGTGTTTGGTTATTAGCTGCACCGATTGCTACAGTTGGCCCGAATGGGGAAGTATTAGGTGCCTTTTATATTAAGTCGAATATTGAAAAGGTTTATGAGCAGTTAAGTGAAATTAACCGTATTTTTGCAGCAGGAATTGCGATGTCACTAGCTATAACAATTATTCTAGGGATTTTAGTAGCTCGTACCATTACGCGTCCGATTTCAGATATGCGTAAACAAGCACAAGCGATGTCAAAGGGGAATTATTCACGCAAAGTACGCGTATACGGTACGGATGAGATTGGACAGTTAGCGATTGCATTCAACCATTTAACGAATCGTTTACAGGAAGCGCAATCTACTACGGAAGCTGAGCGACGGAAGCTTGCCAGTGTTTTAAGTAACATGACCGATGGAGTAATTGCAACTGATCGTAAAGGGAAAATAATTTTAATTAACGAACCAGCACTTAGTCTATTGCAAGACACTAGGGAGACTACATTAAATCGGCCAATTGCCTCTGTTTTAGGATTGGACCAAGAATATAGCTTCGAAGATCTAATTCATATGAAGGAGTCCGTTAACCTGGATTTTAGTACAAATGAGACTCCATATGTTTTGCGTGCCAATTTTTCGGTCATTCAAAAAGAAACAGGCTTCGTCAATGGTTTAATTACAGTACTTCATGACATTACTGAGCAAGAAAAAAATGATATGGAGCGCCGTGAATTCGTAGCAAATGTATCGCATGAATTACGTACACCATTAACGACAATGCGGAGCTATTTAGAAGCATTAGCGGATGGGGCATGGCGAGATGCAAATATTGCACCAACCTTTTTAAATGTAACCCAAACAGAAACAGAGCGTATGATTCGCCTCGTGAATGATTTATTACAATTATCAAAAATGGATAGCCAGGAATATGAATTAAACTTGGAATTTGTTGAGTTTAATAAGTTCTTCACACGGATTATTGATCGCTTTGAAATGTCAAAATCGCAAAATGTTGAATTTGTTCGTCTTTTACCAGAAACGAGTTATTTTGTAGATATTGATACGGATAAGTTAACGCAGGTAATAGATAATATTATTTCAAATGCATTGAAGTATTCTCCAGACGGTGGGAATATTCGTTTTGGCTTTACTGTCCATGACAATATGCTACGCGTTATGATTTCTGATGATGGGATGGGGATTCCAAAAGAAAACGTTGGGCGAATTTTTGACCGTTTTTATCGTGTCGATCGTGCGCGTGCACGCTCCATGGGTGGCACCGGTTTAGGTCTAGCAATTGCTCGTGAAATGATTGAAGCACACGGAGGAAAAATTTGGGCTGAAAGTGAGGAAGGATATGGCACGACGATTTTCTTCACGTTGCCGTATGAACTTGATGAAGCGGGGGATTGGGAATGAAGTATATCGAACAAATAAAATCCATTCTATTAACTTTTCTCGTTTTATTAAGTCTTGTCTTAACGCTTTTGATTTGGAACTATAAGCCGGATTATGAACTAATTGAAGAAACTCAAATTGATGAAGTTTTAGTTGGTGAACAAAAGGAATTAAAGGATGTTTTAAAGCCTTATCGGTTATTATTTCATGATGAAGGTCAATTTTATGGAACTGTTTCAACAAATGTAATCAATCAATTATATGATCATCTAATGACCTTAAATACGGGGGATGTAGACTTAATTAATAGTAATATATCCGACGTAAAAATGAATGAAATGATCCGTACGAATAATCGGGTGACGTTATTTTTTAATGATGAAATACCGTTGCATGTTTTTAAAGACATTCTTCCTATAACGGATAGTGATTTGCCTGATGGAAACTTCACCCGTCTTATTATTGACTACGCGAATATTGATTCAAAAAATCAAGTGCAGTTACTATTTTTAAATACTGAAAAAAAGATTTTGTTTGGTGCAGTTGAAGAACTGGACGATCCGAATCTATTTAAAGAAGAGTTTATAACATCCGTAACAGATTTTAGCCCATATATGGAAGTGGAGAGGGATATGCGTCGCTCTCTTTATATAGCACAAAACCCAATTGAAACAATTCAATATAGATATTTCATTGATACGATGGGTCCACTTGATAAATATAAAGATATTTTATTTAGTGATCCTAATATTGTTCAGCATAATGTGGAAAACTTGCAGTCTGAAAGATATACAGACGGCACATCACTTATGACCGCGGACACACAAAATCGGATTTTAAACTATGTATATCCACCAGCAGAGAGCGTTGCGCCTATTCCATCTGCTCGTTTACTAAAAGATAGCTTTGATTTTATTAATGAGCATGGCGGGTTTACAGAGGACTATCGCTATTCTTCTATGAATGTTAAAAAGCATAATATAAAATATCAGCTATTTTTACAAGGATATCCGATTTATAGCAAGATGACGACAACGCATATCGTAACAACATGGGGAGAAAACCGTCTTTTCCGTTACCGTCGTCCATATTACACAATTGAATCCGATATTACGAGTATCCATACAATTAAGGAGCTCGCTTCTGGAGAAAAAACAATTGAGCATATTCGTAGTATGGAAGACTATTCTCTTGATGAAATCGATGAAATCGTTGTCGGTTATTATTTAATGCAAGATCAAAATCAAGATGAAGAGCAAATTCAAGATCGAGATGTCTTTTTATTAGAGCCGAGTTGGTTTATTATTTCTAATGATGATTGGACACGCATTTCGCCCGATAAATTAGGGGGTAGTGAAAATGGATTGGAGTAGAACAAAATCAATTTTCATCTGGGTCTTTTTAATATTAAATATCTTTCTATATACGCAATATTTAGAGAGCTATAATGAAGGGGAAACGATTGAAATAATAGGAGAAACGACAAAAATTGAGTCCCGTTTAAAAGAGGATAATATTACGTATATTGCTCTACCTAATAATAATGAAACGGCTTCCTATTATTCAGGTCAAATTAAAAATTTCTTACCTTCAGATCTACCGTATTTTGCCAATCAAATTGCACGTATAGAAAATGATAATAAACTACTTGTAACGATGGAAAAACCGGTGAAATTACAAGGGACAGCAACGCTTGATTCGTATACAGCTTTTGTTCATAGCTATGTTCATGAAGGAAGTTCGTATGAGTTATGGGGTTTCGATGAGAAAAAGAGAGAAGCGACATTTTTTCAAAAGGTTAATAATTTAACGCTTTATTATAACGTTCGAGGTTATGTTAAAATCTATTGGAACGAAGATAATCGCGTATATGCATATGAGCAGACGATTCTTGAAAAGCATGAAAAATTAGAAAAACAAAAAAACCTAATTACCCCGATTCAAGTGCTTCAAATTTTGTATGGGAATAATTTATTAAAACCAAATTCTGAAATAGTGAATATAAAGCTAGGCTATTCAACAATTGTTCAAATAACGCAAACGCAAGTGTTTGCACCAACTTGGGAAGTACGCGTAAAGCGAGACAATGGCAACCAAGAAGTACATTTTGTGAATGCGGTAGATGGGAAAATCGTTGATATACAAAATGATTTAACAGAAGTTGAGGAAAAGGATATAGAAAAGTAAGGAGTTTTATAAATGCGATTCAGTGTTTTAGCAAGTGGTAGTACAGGTAACGCAGTCTACGTAGAAAATGATGAGCATGCTTTTTTAGTCGATGTAGGCTTAAGCGGGAAAAAAATGGAGCAACTGTTTGCTAAAATTGATCGGGATATGAAGAAATTATCGGGTATTTTAGTAACACATGAGCATAGTGACCATATTAAAGGCTTAGGAGTGGTGGCAAGAAAGTATAATGTTCCGGTATTTGCTAACGCTAAAACTTGGGATGCGATGGATGGGCATATTGGCAATATTCCAACGGAGCTACGCTACCACTTTGATATGGAGACGGTTAAAACCTTTGGGGGAATGGATATTCAATCCTTTGCAGTGTCTCATGACGCAGCAGATCCAATGTTTTATACGTTTTATGAGGATGGGCGCAAGCTTGTAGTCATTACGGATACAGGCTATGTTAGTGATCGTATGAAGGGACATATTGCTGCAGCCGACTCCTATGTTTTTGAAAGTAACCATGATGTTAGTATGCTACAAATGGGGAAATACCCATGGAATATTAAGCGCCGTATTTTATCGGATGTTGGTCATGTATCAAATGAAGATGCAGCTGTTGCAATGAGTGATGTCGTAGCAGAAAAACCAACACAAATTTACTTAGCCCATTTAAGTAAAGATAATAATATGAAAGATTTAGCGCGTATGAGTGTCTCACAAACGTTACAGTCCTGTGGCATAATTACAGGAGAATATTTGCATCTTCATGATACAGATGCAGAGCAACCAACTGCGCTTGTAACGGTTTAATAACGGGTAAAAGAACTTTGCTGACTTTTGGCGAAGTTCTTTTTTATTTTTTTATGGATGTTTTAAGGGATTTTCATCTAATTTTAATGTTTGATGTGTATGCTAACAGTAAGTGAAACAACGAAAGGATGATTTGAAGATGAGTTATTTTCCTGAAGATGATCAAAAACCAGTAGAAAATGAACGAATAACAGAGTTGGAAGAACGCCTAAAGCGAGAAGAAGAAGAGCGTCGTCAACGTCTGTCCAATAAAAAAAATAAAGGAGGCAGCAAGTTCGGATACTTTATTTCTGGGCTAAGTGGAATTATTGTTGGTGCGCTTTTACTTTGGCTGCTATTACCTTCGTTAGCTAACCAATTACCAGGAGCGAGCCAGATTACATCAAATTCAGAGGCAAATGGGTCAACAATTAAACAAACGGCAACAGAAGTTACATCCGATGTTGTATCAGCCGTTGAGAAGGTTTCAAGCGCGGTCGTTGGTATTACCAATATTCAAAAAGCGACACCAAATTTTTGGAACCAAAATAATGGTGCGTTACAAGAAGCAGGTAGCGGCTCAGGGGTTATTTATAAGGTAGAAGGAGACCGTGCATTTATTGTCACGAACCATCACGTAATCGAAGGTAGTGACCAACTTGAAGTCATGTTAGATGATGGAACGAAGGTAGAAGCACAGCCAGTTGGTAGTGATATTTGGACAGACTTAGCGGTCATTTCTATCCCGAGTGAAGGCATTAAAACCGTAGCACAATTTGGGGATTCCGATGCGTTAAAACAAGGTGAAACAGTGATTACAATTGGTAACCCGCTAGGATTAGATTTTTATGGATCTGTTACGACAGGAGTTGTTTCTGGTAAGGATCGTTCTGTGCCAGTTGATTTAAATCAAGATGGTGTCGAGGATTGGTCAACAGATGTTTTACAAACAGATGCAGCTATTAATGAAGGGAATTCAGGTGGCGCATTAGTTAATATTACAGGGGATTTAGTTGGTATCAATTCAATGAAAATAGCTTCCACATCTGTCGAAGGATTAGGCTTTGCTATCCCAATTAACTCAGCTATTCCAATTATTGAAGAGCTTGAGAAAAAGGGTGAAGTACAACGACCAACAATGGGGATCTCTTTAATGGATTTAACAGAGGTTCCTGCTTACTATCAACAACAAACATTACAATTACCACAAGAAGTTACAAATGGTGTCGTTATTTCACAAGTTGTCCCAGGCTCTGCAGCAGATAAAGCGGGCTTACAGCAATATGATGTTATTGTAGAAATGGACGGCAAAAAAATTGAAAATGCAATTGAACTTCGCAAACATTTATATAATGAAAAAGAAATTGGCGACACATTACAAATGAAAGTATATCGCCAAGGAAAAGTAGTGGAAGCAAAATTACAATTAGTTAATAACACACAGTTGTAAATTGTGGATAACTGAATAGTGGATAATGGCGAGTAGGAGAGGAAAAAGGCTTTTCTTTTCTACTCGTTTTTTGTTTGTTACAATGGATTGTGGATAACATCTTATAAATTGTGAATAAGTTTGTGGAAATTTCAGAAAAGAAAGAAGGTTTAAAAATGAAAAAGTATAGCTGTGAAACCCATATAGATCACGCTTTAGATATGCACGTTGCAGAGACAGGAGATTTTCCAATGATGGATTTATTAACAGAAGAGCAAAAGTTATCAACAACTTGTTCTTATTGTGAAGCGCAGGCAACATATATTGTATCAAGTAAATAACTTTACACAATATATGGACAACGATTGTGGATATGTGGATAACTTTTGTGGATAAAGTGTTTGTAAATGGAATGTAAAGGTGGATAAGTTGTGAATATAACGATTATCTCTGTAGGAAAATTAAAAGAAAAATATTTAAAAATGGGTATTGATGAATATGTTAAGCGATTAGGGGGCTATGCAAAAATCGAGATAATCGAGGTACCCGACGAAAAAGCACCAGAGCAATTAAGCGATGCGGAAATGGAGCTCGTAAAGAAAAAAGAAGGCGAACGTATTTTGGCTAAAATTAGTGATGGTACATATGTCATTGCCCTCGCACTGGATGGAAAAATGAAAACGAGCGAAGAAATGGCAGCGGATATAGATGCATTAATGACTTACGGGAAGAGCAAGGTTGCCTTTGTAATTGGCGGATCGCTTGGCTTACACGATGAGGTGTTTAAGCGAGCAGATGAAAGGCTATGTTTCGGCAAAATGACACTCCCTCACCAGCTGATGAAGCTCGTGCTAGTGGAGCAGATTTACCGTAGCTTTCGGATTATTAAGGGTGAACCGTATCATAAGTAAGTGCGTTTTTTTCTACGTTCTAATAAATGACAGGTGTCATCTGCATTAATTGACGCCTGTCGATATTTTCATATATGGCCTGTCATGTACGATAAAGGTACAGAAATGGAGGGGCATTTATATGAAACGTATAGCATTAATCGATATTTTAAGAGGAATTGCTATTTTGGGGACACTTGGAACGAATATTTGGATTTTTGCTCATTTAGGGGATCTAAAGTATATAACGACTACGGATTTTACCGGTTGGTCGAGTGTGAATGATATTTTACGCCTCCTTGTACTGTTCGTATTTAATGGCAAGCTGCTTGGTATGTTAACGATAATGTTCGGAGTAGGAATGGAGATTAAATATCAGCAGTCCATTAGGCACAATAAGCCTTGGATCGGTATGTATAAATGGGTAATCGTATTTTTAATGGTGGAAGGTTTGCTGCATTACGTGCTCGTCATGGAATATGATGTGCTCATGAGCTATGCGGTTACTGCAGGTATTATTGCGGTCATCCTAAAGCGCGGGGAACGGGCGATGAAAAGGGCACTATGGGTTGCAGGAGCTATTCATTTAGGGTTGCTTGCTCTTATTTTTACTTCCATGCTGTATGGACCGGCATTTTCAATGGCAAGCTCGCCACAGTTGATTGCAATATATACCGAGGGAACATGGCTAGATCAGGTCCAGAATCGTATCATGAATTTTATGTTCTTTAGAGCAGAGGCAATCTTTATTATTCCTTTAAATGTTATGTTATTTATTGTTGGTATAAAGCTGATGCGCAGTGGTGCGTTCTCCTTTACTGAGCGCGGTAATGCCATTCAACGGAAACTGCTCATTTGGGGGTTAGGTCTAGGTCTGCCTTTGAATGTGTTGACTTTTGTACCAGGCGGTCTATTTGATTTACCTGTCCGTTATCTGTTTGCCCCTATCCTGGCATTAGGCTATATAGGACTGATTACTTTTATTGTTCGGAAGTGCAGTACGTGGGGAATGTGGAAGTGGCTTGAGAAAACGGGGCGTATGTCTTTAAGCTGTTACGTTCTGCAAAACATTACTGCAACAGCTATTTTCTACGGATGGGGTTTAGGCCTTGGAGGTACTCTAAATAGCGTGGAAATTATAGGGATTTTTTGTATGATAGTAGTAGGGCAAATTATACTGGCGAATGTGTGGTTAACTAAATTTCCTTATGGACCGGTCGAATGGCTGCGGAAGGGAATGCTGCAGAGGCTGGAAAGATAGGAGTGTTAGATGCTGGAATGGTATCCTAAAAGTCAGGCAAGCTATTATTTAATTATTGATGTATTGACCGTCCTGCTATTTAGCTATGCGGTTGTCGTCTCGGAGCAGATTCCGTCACTTGTTTTTAAGGTTGTATTAATCGTCATCTATATAGGTGCCTATTACACGGCACTATGGTATCAGGATGGTCTGCTGCTTCCTGCTGTTGTGCTTGGTTTTGTTATGACAGCATATTTGGCTTATTTAAGCGGCCCACAGTGGATTTTCTTTCAGTTTGCCTTTGCAGATTTTGTCGGGCGCGCTGTCAACCGGCATATTTTATGGATTGCTACGTGCGTAAATTTCCTCCTCCTAGCCAGTCTCGTTTGGCGCTATCAGGAGGTACTGTTTTCAAATGCGCAGTCAATTGTACTGGCGGTTATGCTTTTTATCCTACTGTTGCCGTGGTTACGCTATTATATTGAAAAATCCAAGCTGCTTCAGCGTGAGGTTGATGAAGCGTCGGTTCACATTGCGATGCAGCGGGAACGTCAGCGGATTGCCCGCGATCTGCATGATACTTTAGGACATACGCTGACGGTCATAAAGGTAAAAACAGAGCTCGTTTCCAGGCTGGTGCCAAACGAGAATCATAGGATTCATAAGGAACTTGATGATATGATTCTAACAGTCCGAACAGCACATAAGCAGGTGCGTGAAATAATATCGGAAATAAATTTTTTATCCTTGCAGGAAGAGCTTAAGCATTGTGAGCAGTTGCTTAAGAATGCCGGTATCCGTGTGCAGATTGATCATCAGCTTACCCATATTCTGCTGTCTAGTGTGCAGGAAACGATGCTTGCCTACAGTATCCGAGAAGCGGTAACGAATGTTGTTAAGCACAGTCATGCTGCTGATTGCAGAATACATCTATATCAGAATGAAGACCGGGGAGAAGCAGCTATTATTGATAACGGAGTCGGTTTATCCGAAAAGCAGCATGGCAATGGACTGTTTACAATGAAGGAACGGATGAGGTCATTAAAGGGAAATATGGAAGTGACGTATGATCAGGAAGGAACAAAGGTGCTTCTGACTATACCACTGGATACGATTCGGGAGGGTGTGAAATGATTAGACTTAGTATCGCTGAGGATCAGCAACTGTTGAGAGATGCCTTAATATCCATTATGGAGCTTGAGGATGATTTACATATTGTGGGTGAAGCAGCAGATGGAGCAGAAGCATGGGCTTTAATTGAAAAGGAAAAGCCGGATGTATGCATTTTAGATATTGAAATGCCGCATTTGTCCGGGCTGGAAGTAGCTGCGAGAATACGTCATCACAATTATCCGTGCAAAATTATGATTATGACAACCTTTGCGAGAGTCGGTTATTTGCAGGAAGCAATGGATCTAAATATTGAAGCATATGTTCTGAAAGACGAGCCTATCCAATATGTAATTGGTGCAATACGCAAAATTATGCAAGGTGAAAGGGTAATCAGTCAGGATCTTGCCGCTGCTTTATTTATGAATGAAAAAAATCCTCTGAATGACCGGGAAATCAATGTACTGAAGCTCGTGAAGGATGGCTATACGACGAATGAAATTAGTAAAAAGCTATTCCTGACTAAAGGAACAATTCGCAACTATCTATCTTTATCCATTCAAAAGCTCGAAGTTGAAACAAGGCAGCAGGCTGTACAAAAAGCAACTGAAAAGGGATGGATATAAATTGCAGTTCAAAAACCTCCTTTATTTATGGTGAGGTGAACCGTATCATAAGTAAGTGCGGTTTTTAATAAACCATCGATTACAGTAGATTTATTGTAGTTGGTGGTTTGTTTTTGTTAGATAGTAAATAGAAATTTGCAGATAGATTACGGGAGGGCGTAACATATTCTAGAAGAAAGCTAAAGAAGTGAGATAAGAATTAGTGATCAATATTGCCACGCCAAACATTTATTTGATAATGTTTGGCGTGATTTTATTTAGTCTTCTTTATAACCTAAATCATTCAAAGTTAAATCTTTATAATTTTTACCAATTCTATACGATGTGATACGCTGATTTCCACTAGCCCCTTCAATTATATTTCTTTCTAACCAAGTATTAGCCCATTTTGTAATCGTTATTGGTTTCACTTGGAACAGTTCAGCAATTTCTTTTGGTTTAACAGGTCTATTGCGTTCAATTAAATAGCGAAGTAACGTTTTTTCTTTTGGCTCTAACGATAAGATACGCTGATCTGTAGTGGAGGTAGCAAATTGGATAGATAGATTAGCAACTTTTTCATAGGCAAGTGCCATTGTTCTAAGGAAATACTCAATCCATGGAGCTAAATTTTTTGGATTTTCACGCCCATCATAATAAAGAGCGGGTAAGCCCATTTGTAAATGTTTGTAGTAGCCTTGTAAATCTTCAACATAATATTCTTCAATAGAATGGAAGCCTTTCACATCATAATTAGTTGTTGATAAAACATAAGATGCTAAAGCTCGTGCGGTACGTCCATTACCATCTTCAAAAGGATGAATCGTTAGTAGTTGATAAGTAACAATTGCAGCTTTAATCGGAACAGGCATTTCGTTTTCTGACTGTATCCATTTAACAAAAGATTTCATTAACGCAGGGACATCAGAGTATTCTGGAGGAATATAATCGGGTTGTCTTGTTTGATTATCGAAAACAGCAAATAGTACTCCTGGAGGCATTGGTCCACGGTAATTACTTTTAGAAGACTTTCTACCTGAGCCATGTTTAACAATGATGGAGTGTAACTTTTTAATAAAATCTTCAGTTATGGGTGTATTTTTATTTTTTTCTTGTGTTAAAAACGAAAGGGCTTCCCAATAATTTCGTACTTCTTCCTCGACAGGTATTCTTAAGTCGTCCTTCTTTTGTTTAACTACACGTGCAACCTGTTCTAAATCTAAAGTATTCCCTTCAATTCGTGTTGAGTAATGGGTTGCTTTTAATTTAGCTTGTTCTTTTAAGTCACTTTCAATATGTGCCGGAATAGGCATTAGTTCTACGATAGATCGAGAACGTTCAATTGACATTAAATCTTTTACAATAGCTTGCGTGTAAATAAATTTTGGTGTGTACAGATGAATCACCTCAAATAGAATATAATAACGTACGTTAATTATACGCTATTCGTATGCTAATTTATAATTTAAATACGCTATTTATACGCTAAATTTAAATTAATGATACGTTAATTTGTTGAGATATTTTGATAGCGAAATAATTGGTTATTTTTTACTTTTTCTAATTTTGAGTTTAATTTAAGGATACAAAAATCTGGTGCAAAAAATTATAATGAATTTAGATGAATCGGAATAAAAATTGAGTTTTAAAAAAACGGAAAGGCACAATTTGATGAATATTGAACAACAACTCCATCAAGCCCTTTTAGAAATCGAACATTTAAAAAAAGAAAATGCACATTTGAGGGGATTGCTTAAACAAAAGCAAGTTGAACCAAATAAAATAGTAGAGCCAGTTAAGCGAGCTAATCATAACGAACAATTGAAAGAAAAAATCCTTCAAAAAAGAGTGCAGATTTTTAAAAGTTTATTCCGCGGAAGAGACGATGTTTATGCTGTTCGATGGCAGTCTAAAAATAATAAATCAGGCTATACACCTGCCTGTTCGTTAGAGTGGCAGCCTCCGTTATGTCAGAAGCCAAATATAAAATGTTCGCAATGTCAGGTTAGAAAACTAATACCTCTTAGCGATGAAACGATTTATCGGCATCTTTCAGGAGAGATTACTATCGGTCTATACCCATTGTTAAAAGATGAAACGTGTTGGTTTTTAGCAGTAGATTTTGATAAACGTGATTGGCAAAAAGATATTCAAGCATTTGTAGATACATGTCAACAACTTGATGTACCTGTTAGTATTGAACGTTCGAGATCTGGAAATGGAGGACATGTGTGGCTGTTTTTTAGTGAGCCCATTTCAGCAAAAGTAGCTCGACAATTGGGGCATTTTATTTTATCAGAAACGCTCTCTAATCGATATGAAATCGGAATGGATTCCTATGATCGTCTATTTCCAAATCAAGATACTTTACCAAAGGGAGGATTCGGAAATTTAATCGCACTTCCTTTACAAAGAGGTCCTCGAATACAGTTGAATAGTGTATTTGTAGATGAAAATTTTAATGCTT
This sequence comes from Solibacillus sp. FSL R7-0682, assembly GCF_038005985.1. Lineage (NCBI taxonomy): Bacteria > Bacillati > Bacillota > Bacilli > Caryophanales > Caryophanaceae > Solibacillus > Solibacillus sp. FSL R7-0682. The sequence continues at coordinate 3,958,037 of NZ_JBBOUI010000001.1, read as the reverse complement.
ATGAAGATCAATGGGGATATTTAGAAAAAGTTCGTAAATTAGATTTAAATGCAATCAAAAAAATACTATGGGCAACTTCTCAGCCGAAGCAGATTATACAAGTGAAAGAAGTGAAGGATAACGATGTAGATAAGCTTCCATTAGCTATTACAATCATCGAAAAAAACGGACTATATTTAAATAAGCATGAAATTCCTTCGCAAATAATGCATGAGATTTTAAAGTTATCCTCAATAAAGAATCCTGAATTTTTCAAGGCACAGGCTAGACGCTTAAGTACGCATAGTATACCTAAAAATATAAATTGTCATGAGGAAACTACTGACTTTATTATTATCCCTCGCGGATGCAAGGAAGCGTTAATAAAGGTATTAGAGGGCAGAGGAATTACGGCTTTATTTGACGATCAAACACAATTAGGTGAAACAATTACATCTAACTTCAAAGGGAATTTAACGCCAGAACAACAAGTAGCGGTAGAAAAGCTTTTGGAACGTCCAATAGGAATTTTATCGGCCACAACAGGTTTTGGTAAAACGGTTGTAGCTGCATCACTGATAGCGCAAAGAAAGGTGAATACATTAATTATTGTTCATCGGAAACAATTAATTGAACAATGGAAAGAACGTCTTAATGTTTTTTTAGATAAAGATACATTAATAGGTCACATTAGTGGAGGGAAAAATAAGCAAACATTTAATATTGATATAGCCACAATTCAAAGCTTAAATTATCGTGGAGAAATAAAGGATGAAGTGAAAAACTATGGTCAGGTTATTGTGGATGAGTGTCATCATATTTCAGCAGTAAGCTTTGAAAAAGTAATGAAAAAAGTAGAAGCTAAATATATTTGCGGTTTAACGGCTACTCCTACTAGAAAAGATGGTTTACATTCAATTATGACGATGCAATTAGGTTCAATTTGCCATAGAGTTACAGCTAAATCCTATTCAAAAGTACATTCATTTGAGCATCTTCTATATCCTCGTTATACGCAATTTAAAGATAATACAACAAATGATTCTAAAAAAATTCAGGACGTTTATAAAGCACTAATACAAGATGATGTTCGCAATCGATTAATTTTTGATGATGTGTTACAAGCTTTAGATAACGGAGCTACCCCATTGATTTTGACTGAAAGAGTAGAGCATGTGAAAATTTTAGAAGGTATGTTTAGAAACTTCGTAAAAAATTTGATTGTGTTAACGGGCGGTATGAAGTCTAAGGAGCAATTGGAGAAATTAAATGCATTGCAAAATTTAAATGCGAATGAAGAGCGGCTCATTATCGCAACAGGAAAATATATAGGAGAAGGTTTTGACCATGCAAGTTTAGATACATTATTTTTAGTGATGCCTTTATCATGGAAAGGAACATTGCAGCAGTATGTTGGTAGGTTACATCGGGTAGATGAAAATAAATCAGTAGTAAAGGTATATGATTATGTTGACCGAAAAGAGCCAATGCTGCAGAGAATGTTTGAGAAAAGGTTGAAGGCTTATCAATCAATGGGATATAAACTTGTTGATGAAAATAAAAGTAAGTTATCAAGTACAGAGCAAATAAAGTTATTTTGATTTATATGAAAGTGCTAGAGTAAATAGATATCCATATTAAATATGTACTTCTTTTCTTTATTATAAACGTTAGTTAAATAACCGCACTTAGCTACATTACGGTGAACCGTATCATAAGTAAGTGCGGTTAATTAGGCAGCATCAATTTTATATTGGTGCTGCTTTTTAGGAGGAAAGTAAATGAGTATGATTTTATGTTTAGGTACTAATGTTGAAATGTTGATGAGTGATGAGTATAACGATGAAAATTCTTTATTTATATTAGATAACTGCCGAGAAGAAGGCTTAACGATTCAACGACATGCTTTTACAACACCGTTTGCTTATGAAATTGACTTTAATTATAACTACGAAAGCATTTGGGCAATGACATCTTATAATGAGCAATACTCGCCACATAATTTTATAAAGGCTGAAACTACATTTAATGCTTTTTGTGAGGAACTAAAAAAGATGATCCCTAAAGGAGATTTTTGTGAGTTTTATTATTGCTGGATAGGTGAAGAAGATGATGCAATCGAAGGTCGAATCGAATTTAATCTAAATGATGTTGTTGAACAACGTGTTTATATAAATGAAAAGTGTTATATCAAATTCATCAATAAATAGTCTAGTTTAATCATTGCGTGTAAATCTGTGCTTGTTTGTGTGAAAGTAAGACATTATATAATATGATAAGTAATAAACATTCATCTATAAAGGAGATGAAAAGATGTTCGAACAAATTGATTTTAAGAAGCAGCAGTTAGATGCGAAAAGACCGTTACCAAAATATACAGTACAAAGCTTACGTGAAAAGCTGTTTCTAGAATGGACATATAATTCCAACGCAATCGAAGGCAATACATTAACAATTAATGAAACAAAGGTTGTACTTGAGGGCATTACGGTTGGTGGTAAAACGATGCGTGAGCATTTAGAGGTTATTAACCACCGAGATGCGATTTCTTACGTTGAAGATGTTGTGCATAAAGAAGAGCCTTTTTCTGAGTGGCAAATTAAAAATTTACATCGCCTTGTACTAAAGGGGATTGATGATGGCTATGCAGGCGTCTATCGTGACCAGCAAGTATTTATTTCAGGAGCTGTTCATACACCGCCGCCACCGTTTAAAATTCAAGAGCTGATGGATCGGTTAATGCACTGGTATGACGGAGAGGCGCAAAGCTTACATCCAATTGTACGTGGAGCTATGTTACATGCCATTTTCGTGGGCATTCATCCATTTATTGATGGCAATGGTCGCACGTCACGTTTACTTCTTAATTTAGAGCTCATGAAATCAGGCTATCCACCGATTATTATTCGCGTCGAAAATCGATTAGCGTATTACAATGCTTTAGACAAAGCGCATACGACTGAGAACTATGATGATTTTGTAAAGCTTGTTGCAAATGAAGTTGAGGCTTCTCTAGATTTATATTTGAGTGCAATTTTCTACTAAAGTATAGGTTGTAACTAAGTAAGCACTTTAATTGGCAACTGTACATGTCTATTCTGATGTATTTTGTTTTTGGTCTAATTGATGACTAAAGAAAGTTAGCAGACTTGCACAGACAGCAATTATCCCACCGACCCAAGCTACATTCATTAAATTTCCTTGATGGTAAACAATTCCACCTAATGCAGAACCAAAAGCGATGCCTACGTTGCTTGCTACTGGCATTAGTGAGGCGGCGAGTCCTGTTGCTTTTGGCTGATAAATTCCTGCGAGGTCAATTAAATATAGCTGAGTAGATGTTGTTAAAAGGATAGCCATTAACGACATTAATCCAATATTTATTAATCCTAAAACAAATTGATTGGTAGTCCAAAATAAACTTGTCAGAACAACTGCTTGCACGAGAAAAACAAACCGAAGGCGACCGATAGCATTTTGGGTAGCAATTTTACCAGCGAGGATGTTGCTGAAAATCGAAATAAACCCATAACTAAATAAGATTATACTAATTGACTTATTTGGTGTCCCCATTTCTTTCAAGATTGGTACAAGGTATGTAAAGACTGCATAAGTTGCTCCAAATCCGAGTGCAGGAATGAAAAAAGCCATCAATATACGAGGCTTGGTCAATAAAGAAAACTGATCACGTATCGAACTGCGTACTTGGCTAAGTCTATGAGGTAAGACAAAAAAGGATGCCAAAAACGCCAATCCTCCTAGGAAAGTGGTTAACATGAAAGTGGCATTCCAGCTGTACTCTTCGGCGATAACAATACCAATTGGCACTCCAACGACATTTGCAAGTGTGAAACCACCGAAAACGAATGAAATAGCAAGTCCGCGTTTTTTAATCGGTATGGTTTCACTTGCTACAATCATGGCTAGAGAGATTAAAACTCCTGTTACAATCGCTGTCATAATCCGTAGTGTAAGGAGCATGATATAGCTCGTCGAAATTACGCACAAAGCATTTAGTATGATGAAAGATGCTATTAAAAACAACATCCATTTTCGCTTTGGTAAATGACTTGTTACTGACATCACCAGTGGCGTAGCGATGGCAAACGTAATTGCAAACGCAGAAACGAGTGTGCCGGTTTTTACATTAGTCATATTAAGACTTGAAGAAATATCTGTTAAGATTCCGACAATAACAAATTCACTTGTCCCGAGAACAAATGTTAATAAAGAAAGTGTTAAGATCAGCAACCAATGTTGCTTTGATAATTTTGTGGAGTGCATAAATACCTCTTTCTTAGATGAATGTAAATGTGTGACATAGTAATTACACAACCTTAACATCATACCAAGAATATGTTTGCCTGAAAAACCCTATCTTAGTCAAGTAGAGGATAATGGATTTCCAGAATTGATAAGGATGCAGAGTTAGCAAAAGACCATTAAAAAAGCACACTTCTTGAATTAAATTAAGGACTAACCTAATTTTATAAGACAACATAAAACACCACTAAAATGGGTATGTATGTAATACATGCTTAATCATTTTGGAGGTGTTTTTTTATGACAAGAGTAAGTTATTCTTCAGATATTAAATGGTCGGTTATAAAAGATAAATTAGCAGGTAAATTAACGACAAAAGAAATTTTGGCGAAATATAACATTAAACATCGCTCTCAAATTAATACATGGATGCGGTGGTACAAAAATAATGAACTTTACCGATTCGATCAACCTGTAGGCAAGCAGTACAGTTATGGACAAGGGCCTGAAGGGAAAAGCGAACAAGAAATGAAAGACCGCAAAATGATGCATCTAGAAATGGAAAATGAAATCCTAAAAAAGTTTTTGACCATCAAAAAGGAGTTGAACGGCAAGTAATTTTACAAACTGTGGAGAATCTGCGTAAGAAATATACAGTCACATGTATTTTAAAGGTGCTAGGGATTCCTCGTGCAACCTATTATCGTTGGATGAAAGAAGGAATCCGAGGATTTTCAGCCATTGAAACAGTACTGATTGAGCTATGTAAAAAAACGAAATATCGTTACGGTCATCGTAAGATAAGATATTTACTTCAAAAAGAATATGGTTATCAATTGAATCGCAATACGGTACAAAAGCTGATGCAAAAGCACAACCTACAATGTCGGGTGAAAAAGAAACGAAAATTTAAAATAGACCAAGGGCCAGAAATCATTGCCCCTAATTTATTAGCACGCTGTTTTACAGCTACGGCACCCAATGAAAAGTGGGTAACAGATATAACGTACATTCAATATGGTTCTACAACGATGTATTTGGCAACGATTTTAGATTTGTTTAACAATGAGATTGTCGCATATAAATTATATGACCATCAACAAACACCACTTGTGATGGATGTGTTAAAGGCGGCTTTAGAAGAAAGAAATTATCCAAAAGGAATCCTTGTCCATTCAGACCAAGGAAGTGTGTATACATCGTATGCCTATCAAAATTTTTTAGAGGAAATGAATTGTCGAGCAAGTATGTCACGACGAGGAAACTGTTGGGATAATGCGGTGATTGAGTCATTTCATTCACATATCAAAAGCGAAGCATTTTTACGTGTGAAAGTTCATTCACTAACAAACGAAGAAACGAAATTACGTGTAGCAGCATACATGTGCGAGTATAATCAAGAACGTATACAAGAAAAATTAGGCTACTTAACTCCCCTTGAATATGGAAAGCAAGTAGCTTAATTAGGTGTTTTATGTGTGTCTCAAATGACTAGGTCAGTTCATTAGGCTGTTCTTTATTTATTGACATGGAGTTAACTCCATCTTTTAAAGTGAATATATTAATATGGCAAGCGTTCATAGGGGCCTTTACTATCCAAATTCAATAATGTCGTAATAAAAGAAGGTAGACGTTTTTGAATTTCCTCTAATGGCATAATTTTAACTTCATTTGAAATAATACCAGTGCCAGCATAGTCGTGACCTAAACAGCAAATGGTTGTAGGGCCATTAAAATGCTAACAAACTGTTTCTTCTAGAGAACTAGAAACTCAAGTTCATTAGAGTCTCATAACTTTTATCATTACACTCATACTCGGTTATATAAAGGCTGCAAAAAAAGTATGATGAAGCAAGAAGCCACAAGGAAAGAGAAGACTAGAGAAATTAAAATATATTCTTTATATCACAAAAAGTGTCAGGTGCTATTAAAAATGCCTGACGCTTTTTTTGTTTTATTGTGAGTAGATTGGGTATTAACTATCATAAGCAAGTTATAGCAAGAGACATTGTAGGAATAATCGAAAGGGAAAAGGAGTAATAGCCAACATGTTGTTGAGTAATAAATTTATATTGGTCTTTAGTATAATCATAGTTTGCTTTTTGTCTGGTTGCACAGAGAAAAAGTTTGAAGAGGGATCTGAACTAATTAATAAAAATCAATTTGTTTTTGCGGCTTCAGGTGAATTTAAGCCATTTAGTTATATAAATGACGATCTCACAATGTCGGGCTTTGATATTGAGGTTGGTGAAGCGATTGCTAAGGAAATGGGCCTTGAGCCGGTTCAGAAACGAATCAAATTCAAAGGGATTGTTGAAGGGGTAAAAACAGGACGAGCGGATGCAGCGGTAGCGAGTCACACGATTAACCCACAACGAAGTAAACATGTTTCTTTCTCTACTCCGTATTATTATTCGGGACCAAAAATTTTCACCCGACCAGATAGTAAAATTAAGACTGTCGAAGATTTAAAGGGAAAGGAAGTAGCTGTTGCAAAAGGATCGACATATGCAGATACAGCTTCCAAGTATACAGACAAAATAAGAACATATGACAGTGATATTACAGCTTTAAAGGCGTTGAGCAGCGGACGTCATGATGCAGTAATCACAGATTTTGTTACAGGAAAAACTGCTGAAAAGGAAGGATTTAAGATTAAAGGACAGCAATTAATTAATCGCAGTGAGCAAGCGATTGTGCTGCCCCAGGATAATCCAAAGCTATTGAAGCGAGTAAATGAATCTTTGGAACAACTCCGGGAAAATGGGACATTGACTCAAATCAGTCTCAAATATTTTGGTGAGGACATTACTGTAAAACCAGAATAAACTAATGCTTATTAAAAGAAAGGAAGTACTATTTTGCCAAGTTTTTCGCATTTTTTTCACACACTAATGGAAACAAAAGGTGTATTCTTTAATGCCATGCTATTAACATTAGAGCTGACGGTGGTTTCAATCTTATTTGGAATCGTCATTGGACTTGTTTTTGCTTTATTAAAAATTTCTAATATAAAAATTTTAGAACTTATTTCAGATATCTATGTTTATTTGGTCCGCGGAACACCGTTGATTGTACAAATATTTATCCTCTACTTTGGAATTAGCGGGATTTTCCTTCTTCCTGATTTTTGGGCTGCTTCACTTGCTCTAGCCTTACATAATGGGGCTTATATTTCTGAAATCCTTCGAGGAGCAATTCAGTCAGTCGATAAAGGCCAATTTGAGGCAGGACGTTCTTTGGGGATGACAAAGACACTGACTTTAAGAAGGATTATTCTTCCACAGGCATTCCGTCGAGCGTTGCCACCTTTAGGCAATCAATTTATCATAAGTTTAAAAGATTCTTCGTTAGCCGCATTTATCTCCATGAATGAGTTGTTTAACGTGGCGACAACACTTGGGTCGAATAATTTTGATGAGATGACCTATTTACTCATTGTAGCAGTTTACTATTTATTGCTGGTGGCATTGATGACATTTATAGTGAAACGAACTGAACTGAAATTATCAGTAAGCGACAGATAGGAGTTGAAAAGGTTGGGCACCAAGGAAATGATTAAAATAAACCAATTGAATAAATCGTTTGGAGATTTACACGTATTGAAAAGTATCGACATGACAGTCTACGAGAGCGATGTCGTTTGTCTAATAGGAACAAGCGGATCAGGGAAAAGCACCCTCCTTCGTTGTTTGAATTTTTTAGAAAGAAAGGATAACGGCAATATTATAATTGAAGGAAAGGAAATCGATCCACGGACAGATGACCTTAACGAGATTAGAGAAAAGGTAGGTATGGTGTTTCAAAACTTTAACTTATTCCCACACAAAACAGTACTGGAAAATATTATTGAAGCACCTATTATGGTAAAGGGTGTAGACAAAGAGAAGGCTATAATCAAAGCAAAACAATTATTAAAAAAAGTAGATTTGGAAGATAAGTCGGATGTCTATCCTAGTAAACTATCGGGTGGGCAAAAACAACGGGTAGCGATTGCTAGAGCGCTTGCAATGGAACCAGATATTATGCTTTTTGATGAGCCAACATCAGCACTCGATCCCGAGCTTGTGGGAGAGGTTTTAACAACTATGAAAGATTTGGCTGAAGAAGGAATGACAATGGTTGTTGTAACCCATGAAATGGGATTTGCAAGAGAAGTAGCGGATTGGATTGTATATATGCACGATGGGAAAATTATTGAGCGCGGCACACCTGAACAATTTTTCAACCACCCGAAAGAGGAGCGAACGCGGGAATTTTTAACTGCGACAATGCTTAAATAAATCTAAGAGGTCCTGCCTATATTAAAGCAGGGCCTCTTATGGCTTGAGATAAATATTTGCCGATATAACTTGCTAAACTCACTAAATTCCCCTACTTTAAAATATGAGACTATTATATAGCAAGAGGGTAATGGGGGAATGACATGAGTAAAAAAGATGAAGCCTTACTACAAATTGAGCGAGTATTGGAGGAACTGAAAAAGAGCGAAGAAGAAAGTGCTGCTACGGCCGTTGTCGGACAGCGTAGAGGAAATGCCAATATCTCAAGAGCCTTATTTAAGACCATATTTAAATTCTGGGGATTAAAAATTTTTTTAATAGCACTACTTCTCATAGTCATAGCAACTGGAGGTACTTGGTTATTTTTTGGAAATACATTTAAAAATGAAAGCACAGTATTTGTAGAACAGGTTCAGGAATTAGCAACGCTTGCAACGGCTGAAGCACATGTAACAGTAACCATTGAAGAAGAGGATAATAAGCTGTTCGGAAATAACATTCCGGTTAATTTACCTGGTACAAAGAGAGAGCTGTTATTAATTGTACCTGCCATAGTCATTGCGGGAGTTGATCTTAAAGAGATAACTTCAGAAGATATAAAAGTTAATGAGAATAAGAAGGAACTAGAAATCACTTTACCACGAGCAACGCTTATACATGATCCCGCAATCCAGATGGACTATGTCAAAACATTCTCAGACGAAGGACTATTCCGTGGTGAAGTCAAATGGGATGAAGGGTTTGACCTAGCAGCAGTAGCGCAGAAGGAAATTAAAGATAAGGCAATTGAAATAGGTTTATTAAATTCAGCAGAAAAAAGTGCGGAGAAAGTTCTCAAGGGGTTCTTTAGCAATCTTGGCTATACAGTGAAAATAACATATAAATAAACTAAAAATTATTAAGCTCAATAATGAAATCCTCTAGTTAAAAAATGGAGGCAAGCTAGTTTCCCTTTTTACAGTAATAAATAGAGAGAGATAGAAATTTACTCCAACAAATTGTGTGAAATTCTCTTAAAATAAAAAAACTCCCTTCCCTCTGCACATAGAATGAAGGGAGTTTACTTACTATTATTCCAATACTTAACGATTATGTCCGCACATTTTTTGGATTTGGTGCTTCATCTTCTTCAAACTTTAAGCTACATAAGGATTCTAAAATAGAAATAGCATCATTCGCTAATAATGTGAATGATGCTATTTTAAATCAAATATTTGATTGTTGAACATCCGAAGCCGTCGTTTTATATTCGCCCCTTACATTCGTTTTTCTTGTTAAAGAAAAGACTGCACATGCTAAGGCAATAAGAACAAGGAATCCCCCATACCAAGCTGCATGCGAGATCGTACTTGTTTGATTTAAAACAATCCCTCCAAATCCAGAACCCATGGAAATCCCGATTTGTAAAGCTGAATTGTTAAAGCTTTGCTGAATATCCGAAGTAGCTGGATCTGTTTGAATTAGATAGCTTTGTTGTGGTGGAGATAGACTCCAGCTTAATGCTCCCCAAATCATCATTACTGGAATAAATACAATGAGTGAGAAGGTAGTGAATGGGAGCAGGAACAGCACAACAGCAAATGAGATTATGACAATAAGGATACTTTTAGGAGCGCCAATTGTATCTGAAAGTGTTCCACCAAATGCTCCGCCGCTAACCGCTGCAATACCAAATAAAAGATAACAAAGGCTTATCCAATAAGAGTTCAGATGAAGTTCCGTTTCTAAAAATGGAGTGAAATATGCATATATTGTGTAATGTCCTGCTAGCATAAACATCGTTGCAAGATGGGCAGTACCTATTTTCGAGCTTGCAACTGCCTTTAATTGTTGTGAAAGCGGGATTACGATTTCACCTGGAATCCGCTCTAAATAGATTGAAATCAGGATAAAAGAGCCTACCGATAATATTGCAATACCTAGGAAAATAACCCGCCAACCAAAATAATCGGAAATTAGAATTCCAAGTGGTACGCCTAATACAAGCGATGAACTAATCCCCATATAAATTAGGCCTAGCGCCTTCGCTCGATGCGTCGGTGCAACAACTTTTGCAGCGATTATTAAAGAGAGCACAGTGATAAGTGATGTACTCATTGCACTTAAAACACGGGCAATCATCATAAAAGTGAAATCTGTGCTAAAATAAGTGATGATATTACTGATGAAAAAAATAAATAACGAAATAAGGTATAGCTTCTTCCGTTCGATTTTACTCGTTAAAACTAATAGTACTGGGCCAGCAATCGCATAAATAAGGGCAAATACCGTAATTAACTGTCCTGCAGTACTTATGGAAATATTCATATCAGTTGCAATGATTGGAAGAATACCGCCGACGATTAATTCAACCAGCCCAACAGCAACTGTAGATAATGCTAGTATAATAACTTTGAAATTCATTCTGCTTACATCCTCTCTGATGAAATAATTAGAAAATAAAAAAATCCTGATTACAAAAAATGAATAGTTCATTTTCTGTAATCAGGATTTTAAGGTTCCTGGTAGAGACCCTCAAGCCGTATTCTTGAGGTTATACAGTACAATATTAATGTGTAATATATCGAGCACGTTGAATAGTTTACTAGCTTTTCTTTGAATTATCAAGATACAATTTTAACAAGACCATTACAACGTTTATTTTAAGCGACTTTTGATGGTTTTGTCATTGATTAAATAGGATTCATTCCTAACTACAATCCATTTCCTGGATTTCTAAAATATTTTTTTTTGGAAAAGAAGGGAATGGAACTTATTTTATAGAAATTTAAAGTTATTTCGAGAAAATAAGGGGGATGGTATATGGATTCTATATTTGTTGAAGAAGTAAGTGTAAAAGAGCAGACAATTTTTAATCATGTTGGAAATAAAATAAAGGCAATCGATCGAGAAATCGACATTATCGCGAAATTTAAAGAGCCGTTGGTCGTCGTTTTAGGTTCCGTATTAGATGAAGGGGAATGTGAGGCACTAATTCAAATTTCAAAAGATCGTCTGGAGCGTTCAAAAATCGGGAGTTCCAAAGAAGTGAGCAATATAAGAACGAGTAGTGGTACATTTTTAACGGATATCGATCATGATGTGATTACAAACGTGGAAAAAAGAATTGCTTCTATTATTGATATTCCAATTGAGCACGCGGAAGGCTTACATATTTTAAATTACAAACCAGGACAAGAGTATAAAGAGCATTATGATTATTTTGCTACGGCAAGTAAGTCCGCGAGTAATAATCGCATTTGTACATTTGTGTTGTACTTAAATGATGTGGAAGAAGGCGGAGAAACCTATTTTCCAAAGCTTAATTTATCAGTTTTCCCTAAAAAGGGGATGGCGGTTTATTTTGAATATTTTTATAACGATCAACTCTTGAATGAACTGACATTACATGGTGGTGCACCTGTTATTTCGGGAGAAAAATGGATCGCAACACAGTGGATTAGAAGGAAAAAAATTGATTAGGCATAAGGCTACGAAAGGTTTCCGTAAATAAAAAACGAACTATCGTGAAATGCTCTGAAGTATTTTACGATAGTTCGCTTTTTCATCATAAAAAGTTCGGTTATAGGACCTATAATTTAGGTTTGTTCCATCCGATCAACTGAAAGGTTAGTTAATAAAACAATCTTTAATAAGTTGTGCTAAACGAATTAGCCCTTCTTCTAATTGAGCCATTGAGGCGTAAGAGTAGGATAGTCGAAGGTGATGATCATCGGCTTTATCGTAAACGCTTCCCGGATTTAATAAAATACCTTCTCGAAGTGCGCTATCAAATAGTTTTCGAGTAGAGATGCCTGATTGTAATGATAGCCAAATATAAAATCCACCTTTAGGAACTTCCCAAGTGGCTATGTCAGAAAAATATTTTTTTAAAATTTGAATAGTAAAATCTCTTCTGAATTGTAAGTCCTTTCTTATATCCTGTAAATATTCCTCATATAAACCACTAGAAATCCATTTTTCTACAACATATTGTGATAATGAGCTTGAGCCATAATCGGTTTGCATTTTTATATCTGCCAAACGTTCAATGACTGGTTGTGGTCCCACAATCCATCCAATCCGTAAACCAGGGCTTAAGGTTTTTGACACACTACCTATATACAACACATTCCCTTGTGAGTCATTGGATTTCAAAGGCTTTGGAGGAGTATTTTCAAACCATAGATCGCCATAAACATCATCCTCAATAATAGGAATGGATTCTTTTTGACAGACCTTTAATAATTCTATTCTTCTTTTCTCAGACATTAAAGTCCCTGTAGGATTGTGGAATGTCGGAATCGTATAAAGTAAAGCCGCATTATGTTGACGCTTTATCCGTCCAATCGATTCAACTGTGATGCCTTTATCGTCTAATGGAACACTTAATAAGTTCATTCCAGCGGATTGGAATACGTGTACCGAGTTCAGATACGAGGGTGTTTCATGTAAGATTGTTGATCCTCTTTTTAATAGACCGATTGATATTAATTGCAATGCTTGAAGCGCTCCAGAAACAATTAAAATTGATTCAGTTGATGCTTCAATTCCTTTTGATTTTAAATATCCACTAAGCGTTTTACGCAATGACAAACTACCTTTAGGCTCCATGTAACCAAGCGATATAGATTGTTCATTAATTAGTTGTAGTATTTGTTTCATTTTATTGTTTGGTAACAAATCTGGAGAAAGTTCACCTGTTCCAAGCCTAATTATTTGAGGGTCTGTTTCTGCCTGGTTAATTTTTTGGATGATCGTCATATTAGGCTGATGCATACCAGATTTAACATAATTAATCCAATCTGGAGGTGGGGTAGAAGCAAGCAGACCCCATGAATTATTAATAACCTTCGTACCGCTGCCAACTCTAGATTCAATTAAACCATCCGCAGCCAATTCTTCAAGTGCAAATACAATTGTACTTCGGTTGACTTGAAATAGTTTTGCTAAATGTCTTTGTGGAGGTATTTTTGTACCAATTGTCCATTCGCCATTTATTATTTTATTTTTCAGGTAGTCAGATATTTGCTGATGTAATGGAATAGATGAGGATTTTCGTGGTTTCCACTCGATTTCGGACATGTCGATCTCCATTCATTTTCTTTTATTATAACAAAATGGTTGGGATACTTCCCATCCAATTGGTTGGAGACAGAGTACAGTTCCACCTTTATTCTAAAAAAGAATAGGGGGAATTACTATGGAACCATTAATTCATGGAATGCTATTAGCATTTGGTTTAATCTTGCCGTTAGGCGTTCAAAATGTCTTTATATTTAATCAGGGAGCGACACATAAAAAATTTACTAATGCTTTGCCTGCAATAATTACAGCAGGAGTTTGTGATACTGTGCTTATTTATTTAGCTGTAACCGGTGTATCAATTATTGTTTTTAGTTTTGAATGGTTGACATTGTTGTTATATTTAATAGGTTTCTTTTTTTAACGTATATGGGATGGGTTATATGGAAAGACAAGTCTGAAGTAAGCACTAATCAAGAGGAAAATCTATTTTCAGCACGGCGTCAAATCACATTTGCTGTATCTGTATCATTACTTAACCCTCATGCTATTTTGGATACAATAGGCGTAATTGGGACAAGTTCATTGACTTATACAGGGTATGATAAATGGGTATTTACGCTCGCTTGTATAGTAGTATCTTGGATCTGGTTCATTTCCTTAGGAGTTCTCGGAATAAAGGTCGGTCAAATTAATGGAAATAGGAATTTCCTAAAACGTATAAATCAAATTTCAGCCATTATTATTTGGATTATGGCTATTTATATGGGATATAAACTGTACTCGTTGTTATTCTAATATGAATTTTTTAGGGAGACTTACATAGTAAATAGGGAGAATCTTATTAACACTCCGAAACTGCTCGGTTTGTTTATATACGTTTCGGTAAAAAAGTAAAATAAGAACAAACATCTAGATAAAGTGCATAGTATATTGAAAACAATTACACGAAAGGCGGAATCCTTTGTATCAACCACAAATTTCGTTTCAACCCTCTCCTGTTTCACGTGAAATAACTGTGACAGGAAATGGAGAAATTGATGCACAGCCCGATTATGTTCAAATTCAGATAGAAGTGCGTACAGAAGGAAAAAATGCCAGTCTGGCTCAGCAAGAAAATGCCATCATCATGAATCGCGTTCTCGGATCGCTCGTGGCGTTAAATATCCCTAGAGAGGCGATCCAAACAACGGCGTATACAATTTCTCCAAGCTACGACTATATTGAGGGAAGACAAGTGTTTAGAGGCTACGAGGTGCAAAATGCGATTACAGTTAAAATAACGGATATTAGTCAAGCTGGTACAGTTATTGATACGGCAATAAAAAATGGGGCAAATCAAGTTTCAGCGATTCAGTTTAAAATAGAAGATTCGGATATGTATTATAAAAAGGCTCTTAATTTAGCACTTGTCAATGCAATCGCGAAAGCCAAATCTATGGCTGAAACGTTACATGTACCTTTACAAATTATACCAGTCGAAATTATTGAAGAGAGTCATAATATTACGCCAGTTCCATATAAGTCGATTCAAATGAGTAATCAGGAATTTATGACACCGATTGAGCAGGGGAGAATTCCTATTACTGCATCTGTACGGGTAAAATTTCGATTTTAATGGTGCTTTTTCTATACTCCCCCTCTGATTATCATTTGGTAGAGGGGGATGCTTTATTATTCCTACATAAATGAATGAAGCTTTATATCCCCTATCAGTATAAGTGAACCGATTGGCATAGCATTACCTGTGTTACGGAGAACTGCATTATTTAGCAATAGGAATAACAGTTAACTTCATTTTTTGATTATGTGAATTGAATTCATAGTTTTCCCCAGATTTTATAGAAACTATTGCTTCCTCGCCGCTAAACTTTTCATCCATATAGACGAATACATAATCTTCTGTTTCAATCGAAATCAATTCACCCGGTATCCCTTCGACAAAATGCTGTAAACTGTAGCCAGCTGCACTATATGTAAAAATAGCAATAGCTGGTGAATCGTTGATCTTTAAAGCAAATGCAGTTAATTCATCTTCATTAAACCAAAAATCTTTTTTTGTAATGACTGGTATAGTTTTATCGAGTGTATATTCTTTTAAAAGATGAAATTCGAGCACTCCCCATAGATTCTCTTGTGTAGGATATTCCTTATTTGTCCACGTAGAGACTTGTGTAACTTTTCCATTTTTATTAATACTTAGGTTGACGCCAATTTGGGGTGTTTCTAATGCATGTACACGAAATTGCCCAACTGTATAGCCAGGCTCATAGTGTTCAGGCGTTACCGAAAATTGTTGATTCGGATATGTTTGGTTCAAATAAAATTCTAATTGATTATATCTTTCTGAGTGGGTTTTAGTTTTTAAAGTAGGATAGTAAGCAATATAACTTATATAACCGATTATTAGCAGAATAATAATTATGAATAAGCCTTTATTTCGTTTTCTAAAAAGGATTGCAATAATTAAAATAATGATTAATAGAATAAAAGCAATCATGCCAAAATAAATTACTTCAGATGGTGACAATTTATCCCCCCTCAAATAAAAAGCAAATATTTACTTTTAGCATAGCAGAGAAGAGTGAGTTAATACATAAATTCATTAAGATGCAACCAAATCGATTAACTTTCTACTATATAGTTAGGGAAAAGAATTATGTATATAAAGGAGATAATCAAATGGACGATCAAAAAATTATTCAATTATATTTAAATCGTTCGCAACAAGCTATCGAGGAGACGAAAAAAAAATACGGGGCCTATTGTAAAGTCATAGCAAGAAATATACTGTCCGATTATTCAGATGTTGAAGAATGTGAAAATGATACATATTTTGCAACTTGGAACGCAATACCACCTCATATACCGAGGAAGTTCTCTGTATTTCTTGGAAGTATTACACGTAATATTGCGCTAGATAAATTCGGCTATAACACTGCTAAAAAACGTAATCATGAGTTTGAACGAATATTAAATGAACTCGAAGAATGTTTAGCATCTCCAATGACAGTCGAGGGTCAATATGAATCTGGTGAAATCGCTAACCTAATCAATCAATTTCTCTATAGAATTGACGAACAAGCAAGAAACTTATTTATTTTAAGATATTGGTATTCAGATTCAATAGAAAGACTATCTAGTAGATTTAATATAAGTAATAGTAAAGTGAAATCTATATTGTTTCGGACGAGAAAAAAGCTTCGAATTTATTTAGAAAAAGAGGGAATTAATCTATGAATAAGAAAGAATTATATAAGGAGCTCGGTTTAATTGATGAAGATCTAGTTGCGGCTGCTTTAACTAGTGGCGGAGAAAAACAGAAAAAAAAGCGCTCCAAAAAATGGGTAGTTTTAGTGGCGTGTCTTGTCCTGTATTGTTCAACCTCTACAATTTTACTGGCAGCCGCGTATTATAAAGACCAAAATACAGAACCCTATATACGTTATTTAACAGCAGAAAGTCTGGAGTTAATGCCTACACCTAAATTTGAAGCAAAAAAATTTCTTGAAGCATTAAAAAGTGACAATAATGAATATGTGTATATTGCAATTAATCGATTAATTGAAACCTTTAATGATGAAAAGTTGAGAGAACAAGCAATAAAAGAAATTCAGCCATTTTTAAAAAGTGAAAATGAAAAGATTGCCGATGCAGCAACTTTTGCGCTAGATCTTTTAACGAAAACGTATCAAAGTCCGATGCTTACGAAATTAAAAGATGGCAGTATAGTATTTACGTTATTTAATAATTATTCCGATTATGGTAGCCAAAATGTTCTTTGGAAAATTAAAGATGATAAACTTGAAGAGTTTTTTAGTTTTTCTTCACCTTCTATGTATATAACAGACATTGTTGCTTCACCAAATAAGCAGTTAATTGCAATAGTTACAAGTTCTAATAAAAGTGAGTTCGTGCAAATTATTAATGTAGAAGAGGGTAAAATAAGTCCGGAAATTATCGAATCAGCAAGAGTAAACTATGGAGCACAAAAAGGGTTAGATACTTGGATTCGAACTGATCATGAAAATTATAATTCTGTCATGAATATCTCTTGGAAAGATAATGATACTTTAGAAATTGAGGCATCTTTAGCTTATGATGATACAGCGATTATCGAAAATGTCCATATCGTATATCAATCAAGCCATAAGGTAATGGAAGTAAAAGCTCGATAGTGGAAGAGGGTATTAGAAGGATTCTTCATTAATTCTATAGAATTTTTATCAGGTTTGATTTTGAGAGTTGGTTCGTTTACAAGAATATACCATACAAATTCAAGGAGTAAATTTTGATGATGATTGTCAAAGCCTCGAAGAATTCGGAAGCAGGAAATCTTCCAAGCCCAGAACTCATTGAAGCCATGACGAAGTACAATTTTTCTTCAAGAGTAAATGCATTATCCCCTGTTTCAGTTAGATTAGCTGCTTATTATTGTACAATTGAGTCTACCAACGGAAACAGCGAATACATTACTTCAAATAAATTAGATGAAGTAGCTTCTCTAATAGGTACAACAAAGAGACACCTGAATCGCATTTTAAAGCAATGGAGTGAAGAAGGTAGCATTCATCGGGCAGGAGACCATATTCAAATTTTGAATTGGGAAAAGATTAGAATGTATTCAAATAATGTACGATTTGAATAATAAATATAAACCAAACCAGGATAACCATTGAGCAGTCTATGCATGAAATAGACTGCTTTTTTAATGTATTTTGAAGCTGTATTCTGTTCAAAATAAGAGAATGAAAATAATTTTTTGTTTTTTTGGAATAATTTTTGTAACTAAACTAAACTACTCACGTCTACTTGTTTGAAATCTAATTTGAAAAGGAGCACACATATCAATGAAAAAGCTACAGCTGTTATTTATAGCAACAATTATAGGGGGATTACTAATGGCAGGTTGTTCAAAAGATGACACAACAGCGCCGGTAGAACCAAAGTTAACTCCAAATGAAATGGTTGAGGAGATGCTAGAGAAAGTGGAGCAACCAGCACTAATGGAATTACCTGCAGAGCAGGTGAAGGACATTTATAATATAGATCCTGAAAAGTTTGAAGAATATGCGATTAGAATACCCATGATGAATGTGAAGACAAATGAAATTGCTATTTTGAAAGTGAGAAATACAGAAGATATATCAGAAGTGGAAGAAGCGGTAAAACAACGAGCGGAAATGGTGAAAAAGCAATTTGAAACATATCTTCCAGACCAATTTGAAAATGCGAAAAACTATAAGCTAGTTACGAAAGGCAACTATGTATTGTTTGTCATTTCAGAAGAGGCAGACGAACTTGTAAAAGTATACGATAGTTTCTTTAAACAACAATAAACAATGGTTTTTAGCGGTCTACTCTTTCTATTTTTGTTCCTGCCGGCTGTATTCATTCTTTACTATTGTTCGCCACGGCGGATACGAAATTTAATTTTATTTAGTACAAGTCTTATTTTCTATGCATGGGGAGAACCTGTTTATATTGTCATTATGCTCGTGTCGACCCTTGCGGATTACTTTTTCGGGCTGCTGCTGGATAAACCTAAATTAAGTAATTTTAAACGAAAGTGCATTGTTGCAGTATCTATTGTCTTCAGCCTGACACTGTTATCTTACTTTAAATATGCTGATTTTCTTATTCAAAATATAAATGCATTGTTCGGTCTGGATATTCCTTTAACGGAGCTTCCATTGCCTATCGGAATATCCTTTTATACGTTCCAGTCGATGTCTTATATTATAGATGTATATAGGGGGACAGCGAGGGCGCAGCGAAACTGGATTGACTTTGGGGCATATGTGGCGTTGTTTCCTCAATTAGTTGCAGGTCCAATCGTGAAATATAATACGATTGCAGAACAGCTTCATAATCGGTCAGAAAGTATAGAGCTATTCGCAGAAGGAATTAGAAGGTTTACGATCGGTCTGGCGAAAAAGGTGCTACTTGCAAATAATATCGGTTTGCTTTGGGATAGCATTTCGAGCTCCCACCCAGGGTCATTGCCTATGTTAACCGCTTGGCTGGGAATCATTGCGTTTGCCTTCCAGATTTATTTTGACTTTAGCGGCTATTCTGATATGGCGATTGGTCTTGGGCTTATGTTCGGTTTTCGGTTTAATGAAAATTTCAATAAGCCGTATACTTCCCAGAGCATAACCGATTTTTGGAGGAGATGGCATATTTCGCTTGGTAGCTGGTTCAGGGAGTATGTTTATATTCCGCTTGGAGGCAACCGGCATGGGTTACTCAAACAAGCACGGAACATTTTGATTGTCTGGCTGCTGACAGGATTTTGGCATGGAGCAAGCTGGAATTTCATTTTATGGGGGCTGTATTTTGGTATTATCCTCATGATTGAAAAGTGGTGGGGATTAAAGCTATTGTCTGCCTTGCCACGCTGGGTTCGACATGTATATGCGATTATTCTAATTTTAGTAGGCTGGGTATTGTTCGCTTTTGAAACACCGTCTTTAATCGTGGCTTATTTAAGTGCTATGGCGGGCTTCAATGATCAACCACTATGGAATACTGAAACCGGATACTTTTTTTATACGAACGCAGTTTTGTTGTTTGTATTAGTTATCGTCTCTTTACCGAAGAAGCAATGGGCAAGAACGAGTGAATTGTCGCTGCTTCATCTAGTATGGTACGGCTTTCTCTTCCTTCTTGCGGTTGCCTATTTAGTAGACGCAACGTTTAATCCGTTTTTATATTTCCGTTTCTAAGGGGTGAAAACTTGAAGAAGAAAGCTGAGCAACTATTAGTCATTTTGTTTGTTGGGACATTGTTTCTTTTGTCGATGTTATTTTTTCTTTTGCCACACCAACGTTTTTCTGAGCTAGAAAACAGATATTTACAACGTCCACCAAAGCTAACGCTAGAAAATGTACTGTCCTCAAAATATGCAGAAGAAGCTGAGAATTATGTAACGGATCACTTTCCTTTCCGAAATAAATGGCTATGGGCAAAGTCCGTGAGTGAACAAGCTCGACTACAGCAAGAAAATAATGGTATTTACAAAGGGGAAGCCGAATACTTATTTGAAAAGTTTTTACAGCCTAATTATGAAAAGTTACAGGAATATATAGAAGCATTAAATGTATTTTCTGGGAATCATCCTGATGTAGACATGACATTAATGTTGGCACCTACATCAGTAGGACTTTATCCCGAGCGCTTGCCATGGCTTGCCCCTTCGTATTCGCAAGAAAAGGTAAATAATTATATTGGTGATCAACTAAAGAAAGAGGTAACATATTTGGACGGCTTTAATTTTCTTCGGCCCCATGTTTCGGAATCCATCTACTATCGTACCGATCATCACTGGACGACATACGGAGCTTATTTGGCATATGTTGCATATGCGGAGAAAAAGGGGTGGCAGCCTCTTTCTCAACGGGAATTTTTGATTCGAGAGGTGAGTAATTCGTTTCTTGGTAGCTATCATACAAGAAGTCAGTTTCAAGGATTATCTCCAGATACGATTGAAGCTTACCTTCCCCATGAGCAAGTAGCAACCGAACTATTCATCGCGGATACGAATGAAAGGTTGACAAATATGTATGATGAAAGCTTTCTTCAGAAGAAGGATCAATACTCCTATTTTCTAGGCGGCGTACATGCGTTGATGACGATTAAATCCGATCTTGATGCACAGCACATTGAACAGGAAAAGTTGCTCATTATTAAAGACTCCTATGCCCATAATGTAATCCCATTCCTTACAAATCACGTATCCGAAATCCACGTGATTGACATACGGTATTATAATGGGAGTATTGCTGAGTATATGTCTGAGAATGCACTGAAGAATGTTTTATATTTATTTAATACTGCTACCTTCGTTGATGAAGCATCATTATTAAAGCTGAATAACTAAAAAAGCATTTGTTAGATGAATTTAAACTTGAATTAATAATAAGTATAGACTATGAAAAGTGAAGCAGATATTGCTTCACTTTTTTTATTTTAAGGACAGACCATAAAAGCAAGAATGAGGACGAAATCCAAGGCAATTGCTTGTTAAAATGAGTCCATCAAACATTAGGAGGATTTTATATGATTTAATTGAAACAATCGAACGGGCAAAAGTATATGTAGAACACGTTGCTAGTGGAATATTTGTTCCAGGGATGAAGGAATTTGAAGATATTAATGAAATTACAATGAATGTAAATGCACCAATCAATGTATTATCTTTACCAGGTCTAACCAATTGTAATAAGCTTAAAGAAATAGGCGTGAGAAGATTTGGTTTTGGAAATGCCTTATCTGATGAAGTCATGGCTTTTATTGAAAAGAGGGCAGCTGAATTACTATCATTTATGGATACGTCCTGTTTATATGAGTGTTAGTTGGAGGGTAGAAAGGATAGTGGAGCTGATATGATCAATAATATTAATCTCTCTTTTGAAGAGATGTGGGATAAAATCATGGCCTGCGATCATAAGTATGATGGTTTATTTTTTACTGCTGTGAAAACAACGAAAATATACTGTCGCCCTTCCTGCAGATCAAGAAAACCTAAAAAAATAAATGTAACATTTTATAAAGATATTCAGGCTGTAGAAGCAGCTGGTTTTCGTCCGTGTAAAAGATGTCAGCCAGAAGTTGAACATTCTCCACATATTGAAATTGTCAAAAGTATCGTCGCTTTTTTAGTTACCCATTATAAACAACAGTTGTTGTTAAAAGATATAGCAGAAAACGTTGGCTTAAGCCCTTACTATTTAGAGCGTTTATTTAAACAGGAAACTGCTGAAACACCACGTACGTATTTAGAAAAAATACGGGTAGATAAAGCAACGTATCTTCTTAAAAGCACTAAGTTGACAAACATAGAGATTTGCTATGAAGTAGGCTTCCAAAGTCCTTCAAATTTTTATAAAGTATTCCGCAATTTAACTAACTGTACACCTAGCGAATATAGAAAGGGATTCCAACATGAAGTGGATCGACTATGAATCTTATATAAAGATTTTTCCTCCAAAGGACTTTAATTTCAACGAGTGTTTAATTTTTTTGTGTAGGTCCAACCAAGAAGTACTTCATAAAGTTAAAGATGAGACTATATATAAAGTAATAAATTTAAATGATGCGCTCACTTTATGTAAAGTAGATTATATTGATAATTACTTAAAAGTAGAATTTCCTTTAGGGACTCCAGATATTCTTAACCGTCAGCTTGTAGGGAACTATATTTGGGAGTGGTTTGATTTAAATCAAGATTTATATTTATTTTACCAATTGGCTAATAATGATGCAGTGTTAAAGACACTTGCCAATAAATATAGGGGCTTACGGATTATATGTATTCCAGATTTATTTGAAGCACTAGTTTGGGCAATATTGGGCCAACAAATTAATTTAACATTTGCGTACACATTAAAGAAAAGATTTGTTGAACAATATGGAGAATGGGTGGATGTCGAAGGAGAAAGACATTGGTTGTTCCCAACCTTTAATAAAATAGCTTCCCTAGATGTAGAGGAGTTAAAGCAACTTCAATTTACGACGAGGAAGGCGGAATATATTATAGGCATTGCAAAGGAAATGGAGAGCGGATCCTTAACAAAGGAGTTATTACTTCAAGTAAAAGATGAGGATCAAATTCGAAAATCATTAATGTTGTTAAGAGGCGTGGGTGCTTGGACAACAGATTATGTGATGATGAAATGCTTGCATAAAACTTCGGCTTTTCCAAAAGCGGATGTCGGACTGCATAATGCTGTAAAGAGAGTATTAAATCTTAACGAGAAGCCTACTATTGAAGAGCTAGAGGAATATTCAGCTAAATGGGAAGGGTGGCAAGCGTATGCTACCTTTTATCTTTGGAGGTCATTATATGACTAGAAGTTATACACTATATTATAGATCACCGATTGGAACGATAGAAATTATAGGTAGCACTAAAGTAATTCGTTCTATTATGTTTTGTGAAGAGGGTGAAATAGAAAATTTACAGATGATGGAAACCCCTATGGTTTTAATAGAATGCTACAACCAACTTAATGAATATTTTAATGGTCATCGGAAACAATTTACGTTTCCATATGAATTTGAAGGAACCCCCTTTCAAAAATCAGTATGGAACGCTTTAGAAAAAATTCCTTACGCTAAAATAGCATCATATAAGGATATAGCGAGTTTAATTGGAAATGAAAATGCGATTAGAGCGGTAGGGAATGCAAATAGTAAAAATAAATTAAGTATAGTCATTCCATGCCATCGGATTATTGGCTCTTCAGGAAAATTAACAGGTTATGCAGGCGGGCTATGGAGAAAGGAATGGCTGCTTCAGCATGAAAAAGCGATTATCAAGAATAATCTGTAAATGAGTTATTGATGTAAAATTGGGAACTGTCATAAATAAATGAGTTTAATCAAGGAACCACCTAAACATTGATTTAATAATGGTTTAGGTGGTTTAAAAAGGTTTAACATAGTTTCCAAAGAAAAATTGTAGTAACTAATGTGCGATCATTTCATGGGCAATTGTATGACCATCTAGGTGTGAAAAATAAAATGTTGGCCAGTTATCCATTTCCTCTAACAGTTGGTTACGGTCATCTCCCATATAAATGTGATAATGGTCTACCTTTTTTGGAGAGATGTTATGATCACTAAATTGAATATATTTTGGTAACCCCTCGCCATTCCCATTTAGCTTAAAAATATAGCGTACACCACGGTTTCCTTTTGTATACGTAAGAATCTCGTAGCCGTCATATAAGTACTCTCCAGTATGTCCGTGCCCATGATCATAAAATGTTACATGATTGCCCTCGATGACAATACGTTCCACCGATGTTTTGTATCCAACTTCATAATATTCCTTATAAGCTTCAGCTGTTTTCTCCGTATTAAGGGACGCTTTATGTTCAAAAACCTCATCTAAAGAGCCATCTAATAAGTAAGGATAAACAGATTGCCAGTCTCCGGCCCAATCTGAAAGCTTACGATCTTTAACTTGTGCATCATCAAAATAACCGTCGTAAATCTTTTTTTGCTCATTCGTTAAATTTGTATGGACATGAACATCTTTTGTGCTTTCTGTCACCACGGTTTCACTTACATCCTCTTTCATTGCTGTGTTGTTTTCTTGGCACGCTGCTAGCAGCGAACTAACGGCTAAAATAGTTATCCACTTTGCTGTTTTCTTCAATATTATTAACCTCCTCAAATAGTAATCGTTACGTTTTGAAATTATAAATGACATTTTGTGTGCTGTCAACATAAATAGTAATGATTACTATTTATAAAAGAGCAGGTTTTATTAGCTTACCGCGGATGGTCATGGTAATAGTGATATTTATTCCGAATATAGCGGTTTGACATTTATCTCCATGTAATATATTATGTTTTAAGATAAAATACCTGAAACTTCTCAGGAGAGGTTCATAGCTGATACCCTCTATAAAAAACTATGGATACGTGACGAATACGCCATGTCCATATATGGACATGGCTTTTTTTCATCCTGTATGTAGTTGTATAGATAATGTCAGAGCCCTCTCCTTGAAAAAAATGGTATTACTTTTCAAGGGGGTTTTTTTATGTCTGGCCGCAAGCCTACTGAAGGATTAGAAGATTTAACATTATTAGGGAATCAAAAAGTGCAGTATGCATTTAATTATTCACCTGAAGTATTAGAGTCAGTGGACAATCTACATTCAAATCGGGATTACTTCGTGAAATTTAACTGTCCAGAGTTTACGAGTTTATGTCCGATTACGCAACAACCGGATTTTGCAACGATGTATATTTCGTACATTCCGGATAAAAAAATAGTTGAAAGTAAATCATTAAAGCTTTATTTATTTAGTTTTAGAAACCACGGAGACTTCCATGAAGACTGCGTGAATATTATTATGGATGATTTAATCAAACTTTTAGACCCAAGATACATCGAGGTATGGGGGAAATTTACTCCGCGTGGGGGAATCTCAATTGATCCATGGTGTAACTATGGAAGACCGGGAACTAAATACGAAGAAATCGCCAATTATCGTTTAATGAATCATGATTTAAATCCTGAAAAAATCGATAACCGATAGAAGAGAAATAGAATAAATCCTTGTTGGTAAGGAAGAGGTTATTAGCGACCCTCTTAAAAAAACTAAGATGAAAAACAGCATTTCTCTTAGAATGCTGTTTTTTTCTCGATGAAGGAGAATGTAAATGATACAAGAGAAAGCACTCGTTGTATTTAGCGGAGGGCAAGACAGTACAACTTGTTTATTTTGGGCAATGGAACGTTTTGCAGAAGTGGAGGCTGTGACCTTTGATTATGGTCAACGACATCTGCTTGAAATTGAATGTGCCAAAGAAATTGCAAAAGAACTGGGGATTAATCATCACATACTTGATATGTCCTTACTGAATCAGCTTACCCCGAATGCTTTAACTCGGGAAGAAATAAAGGTTGAAGAAGGGGATAGTGATGCGCTACCAACGACATTTGTTCCTGGGCATAATCTACTTTTTCTCTCCTTTGCAGGTGTTTTAGCAAGTCAAGTGAGCGCAAAGCATATCGTAACAGGTGTCTGTGAAACAGATTTTAGCGGATACCCTGACTGTCGTGACATTTTTATTAAATCAATGAATGTCACATTAAATTTATCAATGGATTATTCCTTTGTCATTCATACGCCATTAATGTGGATTAACAAAGCACAAACATGGGGGCTAGCAGACCAACTTGGCGTATTTGAATTTGTGAGAGAAAGAACTCTTACTTGCTATAACGGTATAATCGCAGATGGTTGTGGTGAATGCCCAGCATGTAAGTTACGAAAAAAAGGGCTTGAGGATTATTTAATCGAGAAAAGGAAGTTTTAAAAAGGAGAAAAATTATGAGAATAGTATTTTATTTATTATCCATTGTTGTTGCCAACGTCGTAACAGCAAGGTTTGCACCGTTAGAGTTTGGTATGTTTATCGTTCCTATGGGTACATTTTTTGTTGGAGCAACCTTTATTTTTCGGGACCTTGTACAAAATAAATATGGCCGAAAAAAAACCTATTTCTTTATTTTCTTAGCACTATTTTTATCAGGAACGGCTTCATTTTTATTAGGCGATACTTTAATGATTGTTGCGGCATCTGCGTTATCATTTGTTATTGCTGAAACAGCCGATACAGAAATTTACACACGTTTGAAGCTCCCAATGGCTTGGCGTGTTTTCTACAGTGGAATTGTTGGTGGTCTTTTTGATTCTGTTATTTTTGTCATCGTTGGGTTGAGTCCCCTTGGCGCAGGTTTTTTACCGTGGGCAGCTGTACCGGCTGCTATTGTAGGCCAAGTAGTTGTAAAAACGGTCGTTCAACTGTTAGGTGCTTTAATTTTAAGTCAAGGACTAGCAATAAAGGAAAAACGACTAACAGAAGTGTAGTTTTGAATATAAACCAGTGAGAAGGGATGTTACCACCTTCTCCTGGTCATTTGATTTATCTACTTGTTAATTCTTCATCCACTTCTTCTGGATTAATAATGCCATAATAAAACAGATCTTCATATTTTCCATCTTTTATTACTTGATCTTTTAATAAACCTTCTTGTTTCATACCAATTTTTTTCATTATTTTACCTGAGGCTGGATTTGATTTAAAATAACGTGCGAATACTTTATGTAATTTCTTTTCTTTAAATGCAAAATCGATGATTGCTTTTGCAGCTTCTGTACCGTAACCTTTACCCCAGTATTTTTCACCGATCCAATATGCGATTTCTCCATTATTAAACTGCCGGTTATTAGATAATGAAATTGCGCCTAATAAATCGCCATTTTCTTTATCTGTGATCGCCAATTCATAGGAGCGATCTTCATCAAAATTTTTCTTATGGCGTTCTATCCATACTAATGCGTCGTTTAACGTATAAGGATATGGTATGTAAAGTGTAGTTCTGTAAATATTAATATTATTACAAAGTTCTTTTACCATTTCTGCATCTTGCTTGTTAAAAAGTCTTAATTCCAATCTATCTGTGTAAATCTTATAATTCTCTTTATCGAAATTCATAATAGAACAGCTCCTCATTTTTTGTTATGTTACTATAGCTTTTATGTTCTTCTATATTAAAAAATAAAACTTTTAAAAAAGCGTTTCTACTTGTTTAAGAAAAAAAGCCAGAAGCGGAAGAAAATCTGCTAGTGGCTCAAAAATTAAATTATTTTATGTCAGTTAAGCTAGTTGGTAAATAACAATTCCCGGTACAACTAACAATACCTGAATATTGAGATACTGTTTGATTCCTATCATGGTCAAATCTAGAAAAACCTAAATTTAATGTACCTGTCCATCCGCCCTTATTGTAGTAAATTGTTTTTGGTGGGAATGAGATGATACCTTCATAATACACCGTTTCAACTACCTTTTTAGACTGTACTTGCATTTCGACAATATCGGATTGAGTAGTTGTAGCAGAAGATGGATGTGGTATACTCGTAATAATACCTAATGCTAAAATAAGTGCTGCAAAAATGGATGATGTTTGTTTCATTTGTGACCTCCAAGTTTTTTATTATGAATTAAAAATTTCCTATATTGTATATTCTTTGGAGGTTATTAGTAATCCTTCTTTTTATAATGGTATTTATTGGTTCATAAACTTACTGATATTTAACATCAAGAATTAGCCAGCTTGAGCTAGTTCCAATACCTAATTCATGCTAGCCAATTAACTGCATAATAAAAACCATGACTTTACATAATCATGATTTAATTAGAATAAATAGATTGCGCTCTTTTAACTATCTACATTATATAATTATAATTTTCGTATTACGTAAAATTAGCGAGTGATTCTAGGAACCTGCCCCCTTATACTCATTTTCCTGCAGTTGTCTTATATGTTGTGAATGATAGGGAGAACTCGTAACTTCATTTACTACACTAAATGGATTTCCATCTAAATCGAAAAAGTCAAAGAACTTCATATCACCATATGCATCAATTTCGGTTGTTGTTATGTTGGCGGCATTAAAGTGTTGATAGGCAGCTTCAATATCATCCACGACAAAATTATAGTAGGAGTTCTTCTTGTTTTCGTTGATAAAAAACTCAGTGGGCTGAGAAAATTCAACCTTTACTAATGCTAATTGCGTTGAACCAGTGGGTAAATAAAAACCAGCTCCATCTTCCCAGCTATCAATTTCTTTTGCACCTAGATATTTTTCATACCATTCTGAGGATTTTTTAACATCTGTAACCGGAATAAATATGCTACCTACTTTAAACATAATTTACCTCCTATTTAATATTTTTCCTGATAATTATAATGTAAAGGATAGACAAAAACCACCTAAAGCGTTGAATATCCAACATTTTAAATGGTGATTGCTATGCATTCAATTAATAACTATAGTCGTTTCCTTCTGTTAGTTCGTTCGTAAATCTTAATTATTTCGTACATAAGTAAATTCGATAACTCAAAATTTCTTCATAATTTTCGTTTATCTCAGCTAGCTTTTCCATGGTGGAATAATATTCCAGATCGATATCCTTTGAGAAATGATAATCTGCCTCTGAATCCACTACGATACCTTTTTCAACTTCAATGTTATGAAAACCAGCTTGTTGGAGTAATGAAATCCAATCGTTTTCTTTTAAAAGCGCGTCAAAGCCAAAAAACTGTTTAATTTCATTTTCCTCTTCTTTGTTTATAGTATGCTCGTTCAGTGTATGCTCAATGGCTATTAAGCGCCCACCACTCTTTAATAATCGAGAAATCTCCTTTAAGGCACGTGGCTTATTTACAAAAGAGAGAACAGATTCTGAAATAATTAAATCAAATTGGTCGTCAAGTAAAGAAGTATTTTCTATGGAACCTTCAATAATTTTTACCGATAACGGTCCACTTGCCATTCGCTCTTTTGCTTTTTCAACCATTATGGTGTTATTATCAATCCCTGTAACGTTGGCACCATAGGTTAGCGCTAAATAAGCAGCCGATTGCCCGGTGCCACATCCCACATCTAAAATTTGTGTAGATCTTTTAATACTTTCCTTTTGAAAGACTTTCTTTGATAATTCAATCCCCCCAGGATGCGCACCGCCAATACCAAACTTCGCTAAAAAATTTAGATAATTGTAATTGGAATTCGAAATAGCGACCACCTTCTTTAATGTTCATATCCTTATTCTATGAAATAAAAAATACATGGTGCCTTTGAGGTAAATGTAAATTATGCGTAACTCGTATTAAGTGAAACTATTTTGTGCACGTATAAATTCTATAGCCTAAATTTCCTTGATATTTGAAAATTAACTCAAAATGTTTTTGCATAATCTCATAAATTTCAGGGGCAATATCTTCTGAATAATGGAAATCAGGCACTGAATGTATGGCTGTATTTTTTTGTATACGGATATGTTCGAAACCAGCCTCCCTAAAAAAAGTAACCCAATCTTTTTTCGTAGAGAGGGAATCAAATCCATAAAATTCTTTTATTTCGGTTTCTTCGTCTTCCTTTAGTGGATAATTAATCGTTTGTTCAATCGCAACGAAACGTCCACCGGTTTTTAATAACCGAAAGATTTCTTTAAGTGCTCTTGGTTTATTTGCAAAGGAAAGAACGGATTCAGATATAACAAAATCAAAATCACTATCTGGCAGTGGGATTTCTTCTACTGAGCAATGAATGATGTTTACTGCTAGGTGTTTTTTTTCTATTCGTCTTTTGGCTTTTGCCACCATTATTGGACTGATATCTATGCCAGTTACATATGCTCCATATTTATAGGCTAAATAAGCTGCCGTTTGCCCGGTACCGCACCCCACATCTAAAATACGAGAAGATTTTTTTATAGTTTCCTTCTTAAAAATTTCTTTGGTTAGATTAATACCGCCTGGATGTGCACCACCAATACCAAGTTTTGTTAGGAAATCTAGATACTTAGAATTCTGAATTAGGACCCCCACCTTCTTTATTCGTCTTTTGAACGATAGTATAGTTCACACCTTCACTTATACTATGATGAGAGACCATGCGCTAACTAGGTGAGCGGATAGTTTAGTTTTTGATGATAAATAAATAGCCCATCTTTGAAAAAGAAAAATGGGCTAAAAATGCGTAAATTTAATTTATTTTTCATATTTCAATGTCGTAAACATACCACCTAAACCAACTACGCCATTATTTGTAACATGGTGAGGCATATGGCAGTGCATTGGCCAAATTCCAGGGTTGTTGGCTTGGAATCGAATATCCCATGTTTCACCTGAGGCAACGAGTATTGTATTTTTATATATTTGCGTATGTGGGGCAATTGGAAAGCCATCCGCACCTACTACTTTAAATTGATGTCCATGTAAATGAATAGGGTGATGGTTCATTTGAATATTACCAAAACGTATTCGAACCGTATCCCCATATTTTACGAGTAAAGGTTCCGTTAAAGGGTAGCAACGCCCATTGATTGTAAAGAAATTAAAGTCGGGTTTAACAAAGGTTAAATCGTACGTACCTTTTTGTAGATCCCCCCAAGGTAAAGCACCAATCGCCCATTCTTGGAGTAAACAAAGATAATCTTTATAATTAGATTTGTTTTTTTTCGCGGGTTCTTCGACAATAAAACCACCTAATAGCCCCGCATTATCTTGTATAGAAACATCTACATGAGAATGGTACATATATGTCCCTGGAGGATTAATAATTGTAAAATGATAATCAAAATAATGCCCAGGTTCAATAAATGGAGAAGGTTCAATTGGAGGGACACCATCCATATTATTAGGGACGATTAAGCCATGCCAATGGACGCTTGTAGCAACAGGTAGTTGATTAATGACCCGAATGCATACGTGATCTCCAGGACATACACGAATTGTGGGCCCAGGTGTAGAGCCGTTATATCCCCATGCCTTAATAAATATACCATCCACTAATTCCCATGTAATTTCTTCCGCCACTAAAGTAAAAAATTTCACCCCATTTTTTTGAAGTACAAAGGGTAAATCCTGAATACCGGGTGTGATGACCATACGAAACCTCCTTGAAAAAATATATGTTTCGTAAGGAATCTTATTCTGTAACACTGTTCCTCAATTAATTCCAATTTCATTTTTAATAAAACTGGTGTTAAATTTATTGTGAATAATAGGCATGTAAATAGTTCTTCTAGGTTCCTCTTCATACGTTAGTAAAGACACAATACTATTAAGGAAGGAGGATATTAATGGTTAATAGAAACTGGTTTGAATTATTTGATGGTGAAAGAGGTCCCAACTTCCCAAATTATGCACAAGAACTCCCAACGCAGACAGCGCCTACTCAATTCGCACAGCCACAAGTATCTCCAACACAACAATTCGTTCAACGGAATGTGACAAACACAGTTGTGCCACACTATCATCCATCACACTTAACTACAGTAAATCAACACTATATTAATAATCAGCACTATTTTCCACATACTGAATCCGTAGTAAATGAATGCTTTGAAACGAATACAATGTGCGGAACGCCATTTAGACCACACACATGTGGTTGTTCAAAACGTAGACACTGGTAGAGGTTTGTTTGATTAAAGATGTATGCTTCTTTTCTTTACAGGATCTATTTCACATTCACCTTCTTCTTATATAAATTGAAATTATTTACTTTCCCTTAAAAAAGGCTGCGTCATGCATCATAAATTAACATGTTGTTCAATAGCACGCCCCGAAAGTGACTATTTAAAACTTTTGGAGCGTGTTTTATTTTGCAAATATGTAGATATTAATAAAAAGGCTAAAAATAAACACATTACTATGTGAACAAGAATAAGATGTTCTTTGTAGAAGTACCTTAGAGGTAGGTGTTCAAAAGTGAAAAAAAGCTGGATGGCTTTACTATGTATAGTATGCGCAATTGTATTAGCAGGATGTCAGGGGAAATCGGAGAAAGAAAAATCGTTAGAGAAAAAAGTAGTCGAATTGGAACAACAAATTAAGGAAATTAAAAATTCGGCTTCTGACGAGCAAGAGGAGGAGCCAGTGAATGGTCCTTTAATGATAACGATTGTTGATCCAAATACATTGGAAATCCTACACACGCTTACGCCACAAGACTTAGGTTATGGAGAAGGCTATGAAACGTATAAAAATAATATTAAAAAGTTAGCGAAGGAACTTGCAAGAGGGACGGAAAATAACCCTGGATATGACAAACGCATGGTGCTGGATCGTTTAGATGAAAATGGAGAAATTATAAAAGGAAGTCCTATGGTTTTGTTAAAGGAAAGTGAATTGGTAGAAAAAATTCTTGCTGCGTCGGCGATTGGAGGAAATGTTGAACTACCCATATATGTGACAGAAAGTGGCTATGATTCACAGGATATACCGTATCTAGATGATGTATTAGTTGGCTCCTATACAACGTATTTTAATGCTGCGGACGCTAATAGAAATAAAAACATTGAATTGTCGGCAAAGGCTATCAATAATGTCATCGTTGGAAGTGGCGATTATTTTTCCTTTAATACGGTTGTTGGCCCGAGAGATGAGGCGAGCGGCTATCAACCCGCACCAGAAATCATCAATAAAAAGTTAGTCATGGGTATTGGGGGAGGGATTTGTCAAACGTCTTCTACGCTATTTAATGCAGTTGATCAAGTACCTATAAAATTGGTGGAGCGTCATTTTCATTCATTAGATGTCGGTTATGTACCAAAAGAAAGAGATGCAACGGTTTCTTATGGCGGACTAGATTTCCGATTTCAAAATGCAAGCGATGCCCCTTTCCTAATAAAAGCAATTTACGGAAAAAACTTTGTTACAGTAGAAGTAAGAACAGCTTCCAAATATGAAAAAATTTTGAAAGAAAGATAAGCTTTATTAATTTAAAGATGAAATATTGGATCTAAAACATTGTTTGCAATGTTTTAGGTCCTTTTTGCTGTTTGATGAAGCGAATTAAAAATGAGCAGTAAAGAACCATTAATCATATTATTGAGTGTCGTTGCAAAGATAAAAAAGCTTGGAGGTATATTTTTTTGCAGTGAGGGTAATTAACTTAAAGAATGACTTCATTGAAGTTACATTCTTAATTCTAAACTTTAGCCAGTAGGAGGGATCGGTTTGAAAGCAGTAACATATCAAGGTGCAAAAGATGTGCAAGTAAAAGAAGTCCCAGATGCAAAAATTGAAAAGCCAGATGATATTATTGTCCGAATTACCTCAACCGCTATTTGTGGTTCAGATCTGCATATATACCGTGGAGTAATTCCGACAAAAGAAGACTTTGTGATTGGACATGAACCGATGGGTATTGTTGAAGAGGTTGGCCCAGAAGTCACAAAAGTAAAAAAGGGTGACCGGGTTGTGATTCCCTTTAATGTATCTTGTGGGGAGTGCTTCTACTGTCAAAATGAAATGGAAAGTCAGTGCGATAACGCCAATAATAATCCGGAAATTGATTCCGGTGCTTATTTTGGTTATACAGAGCGCTATGGGAATTTTCCAGGGGGACAGGCAGAATATATGCGTGTACCGTATGGGAATTTTATCCCGTTTAAAGTGCCGGATTCTTGTGAGTTAGAGGATGAGGCACTGCTGTTTATATCGGACGTCTTACCAACTGCTTACTGGAGTGTGGAGCACGCAGGCGTCAAAAAGGGAGATACTGTCATTGTGCTCGGCTCTGGTCCTATCGGTTTAATGGTTCAAAAGTTTGCATGGATGAAGGGCGCAAAACGTGTGCTTGTAGTAGACCCTCTATCCTATCGCCTGGAGCATGCTAAGAAAAAAAATAATGTAGAAATATTTAATTTTGATGATTTTGATGATATAGGCGGACATCTCCGTGAAATTACACAGGGCGGCGCAGATGTTGTGATTGACTGTGTAGGTATGGACGGCAAAATGTCACTATTTGAAAAGGTAGAGCAGAAGCTGAAGTTACAAGGCGGAACATTAAGTGCTATTAATGTTGGTATTAAAGCCGTGCGTAAGTTTGGGACAGTTCAGCTGACGGGTGTATACGGTTCGATGTACAATATGTTCCCTCTAGGTAATATTTTCGAGCGCAATGTAACGGTGAAAATGGGACAAGCTCCAGCTATCCATTACAGTCCGATGCTTTATGATATGGTTGCGCAAGGGAAGATTGATCCTACTGAAATCATTACGCATAAAATGCCGCTGTCAGAAGCGAGTGAAGCATACCGTATGTTTCACGATCACGAAGATCAAAGTATTAAGTTTATATTAAAACCATAGCTTTCTATCCAATTAAGTTGGGGCGCGAAAGATAGGAGAAATACTAGTCCTCCAAAACACTAATTAGTGTTTTGGAGGATTTTTTGTTTTCTATTTTAGTGAAGCTGCTTTTAGGGCTCGGTTCCTTTTACAAGATTAGTATAATAAATAGGGAATCATTAGAAATTAAAGAATTGTAGAGCTTATATGTTACTTCACCGCTATTTCTTATAAAACAGCATAGAAGTTTGGCAGTGGCATAAAAAAGTTCCAGTCTTTTGTAACGAAATACAATTTTTTTAGATATATAGGTGAAAGGAGGGACGATGTGGAGCGGTTAACCGAAATTTATGAGGAATATTCAGAGCTTGTCTTCAAATATTTAATGACCCTATGTAGAGATTCACACATAGCGGAGGAATTAACGCAGGATACATTTTACAAGGCAATTCAGTCGATTGAACGATTTAACGGCACATGTAAGATGTCCGTTTGGCTTTGTCAAATTGCAAAGCACACCTATTATCAATATGTGGACAAACAAATGAAGCAACCGGAATTGGTAACGTTACAATCAGGACCTTCTATAGAGCAACTATTAATCGCTCAAGAGGACAAAATTGAAATTTACCGTAAAATGCATCAATTAAAGGAGCCCTTCAGAGAAGTATTACATCTAAGGCTTTTAGGTGGACTAAGTTTTCAAGAAATTGGTGAGGTGTTAGGGAAAAATGAAAATTGGGCTAGGGTTACATTTTATCGAGCAAAGGTCAAATTACTAGAGGAGGGCAAGCAAAATGAACCAATGTGAAATTGTAAAGGATTTGCTGCCGATTTATATTGATGAGTTGTGCAGTGAAACAAGTAGCATATATGTAAAAGAGCACCTTGAACAGTGTGAAGATTGCCGCTTCGTTCACCAGCAAATGATGACTGAATTAAGCGAGGAGCATTTAGAAGTGAATAAATTGTCCATGCAACAAAAACGACCATTTGAGAAAATGAAAAAGGTTTTTAATTCTTACCGCTATATTTCAAAATTATTAGAATGGATGACGGTCATCGGCGTTGTTTTTGTTTTATTATTATTTGGTAAAGCATTTTTCGATATGAAACAAGTTACAAGTGATTTTAAGCATCAACAATTTATTGAAAATGAGCAAAAGGAAATTATGGAAAATGCTTTTAATAGCGTGGCTAAGGGCGGTCAAGCAGGGTTAGAGGAGCTCTCTGAGAAGTATCAATACAAAATCAATTATATAGCGCTATTTGATGCAACAGAGGTAGAGCCTTTATCTCCGGTCAATTCATTTCCGAAAGCTATTTATCCGATTCCTTATGAAAAAGCGGTTGCCACGTATAGGAATGGTCAATTGAATACGGAACAAATCATTCCAATGGACTATGATATTGCTACAATGGCAATGGAACGTGATGACTATATAATTCAATTTGAATATACACCTGAATATATACAGAGTGTAGAGCGTGCTTTTCAAACGAAACATTATGCACCTTCATATATAGAAATCTTCACACCTGCCTTTGTAGCATTAATTATTACAATGTGTATGTTTATCCTATGGAAGACCATTAAAAGGACAAATAGAAATGCGCAAAGCTTGATAGAATAAATATGAAGACTACTCGTTACATTATTAACATAAGAACCTGTTAACAACAGCGCCCAACATTAAGAAGTGGTGCTGTTTTTTCTTAATGATATTGGAAGTTGTTATTTTGTGGTATAAAATGGGATTTAAAACACGGAGGACAATTAACGTTAAAGAAGGGGAGATATGGTGAATTTTATGGATGTTCTAGTTACCCTAAATGCAACCATAAAATGAAGTTATCAAGAAATTTCCTATGACCTACAAATGAAAGGGAGAGTACATGATTGAATTTAGAGAAATAGACAGACATAATTTTTTTGAAGTAATTGATTTAACAGTAGAAGAAGAACAAAAAACATTTATCGCAACGAATCTATTCTCTTTAGCGCAAGCGAAAGCATATCCTGAGTGTATTTGCATAGCAATATATTATGAGGATAGTTTAGTAGGGTTTGCGATGTATTGTATCGATGCTGAGGATCATGAATATTGGATTTACCGATTCATGATAGATAAAAGATATCAGGGCAAAGGTTTTGGAAAGGCAGCGATGAAGAAACTTATTGATCGAATTAAAGAGGATCATACACATCGTGTCGTTTACTTAAGCTTTGAGCCAGATAATTCCTTAGCCAAAAAATTATAAGAAAAGCTTGGTTTTAAAGCGGATGGTCGAGAGATAGATGGAGAAATTGTTTACAAACTAAATTATTAATGATTAACGAATTCCTATCATTGGAATTCGTTTTTTGTATAAATTAAACGAAAAATAACAAACTAATAAGGCAATTTTAAAATGCATTAGGAGGTTAAATAATTGAATGATAAGCAGAAGAAATCCAATAATGCGCTAAGTCTTGGGAAGATGATTAATAATACGAAAGAGAATATAAAGGAAGCGGAAATTAGTAAGGAATTCGCGGGACCTGAGGAACTCGAAAATTTGGAAGAGAAAAATGCTCGCCGTAAACATTCCATTGACATAATGGAACAACAAATGCGGGATGAGGCAGCATTTAAAGAGCGAAAGAAAAGTTTTGAAGATTAATTAAAAGAACATCCATCAGTACTGACTCCAAAACCTGTAAAGCGAAGATATTTTTCTTCTTCTTCATCACAAAAATTGAGAACTGCTGCGAAATTTAAGTAGCTAACTAATGAAATTAAGTGAGCTCAACTAGCCTTTATAATAGTTGTTACTATTATGAGGCTTCCTATACATAAACATTTAAGTAACTCTTTTAAAAGGGTTGCTTATTTTT
Source organism: Solibacillus sp. FSL R7-0682 (assembly GCF_038005985.1). Taxonomy (NCBI): domain Bacteria; kingdom Bacillati; phylum Bacillota; class Bacilli; order Caryophanales; family Caryophanaceae; genus Solibacillus; species Solibacillus sp. FSL R7-0682. The sequence continues at coordinate 3,920,446 of NZ_JBBOUI010000001.1, read as the reverse complement.
TAGTAATAGTGGGTAATGAATGAAATAAATAAAATAAATATAACCGTAATACAAAACAGTCATATTTAATACAGTAGCAATGAGTCTTTTTTTACTTGTATATTTTTTACACTTTTTAAATATATTGAAATAAAATAATTAGCGTAAGGAGAAATGAATATTCCTAAAATATCTTCTATTGGAACTTATACGCCACCTTTTTCATTGGCTCAGTCAAATATTGAACAATTAACAAAAGAGCTTTTTCAACACAAAATTTCAAAACTAGAACGACTATTAAAAGTTTTTGAAAATGGTGAAATTGAAACACGAAATTTTTGTGTTCCTCCAGATTGGTATCGTGAGGATCATACGTTTGAGGAGCGCAATGAGCTTTATATTGAGCTAGCTACGAAATATAGTGTGGAAGTTATTCAAAGGTGCTTGACGAACCGCACATTTTTATCCAATGATCTTTCTACCGAGGATATTGACGCCATTATTTTCGTTAGTAGTACGGGCATTTCCACACCGAGTATTGATGCACGTGTTATGAATATTCTCCCTTTTTCTGATCAGCTTGTTCGAATTCCTATTTGGGGACTAGGCTGTGCAGGAGGAGCGGGTGGTATTAGTAGAGCATATGACTATTGTAAAGCTTATCCACATGCTAAAGTTTTAGTCGTTTGTATCGAGCTTTGCAGCTTAACATTTCAAAAAGATGATTATTCAAAAAGCAACTTAGTAGGTACATCATTATTTGCAGACGGCGCGGCATGTGTACTCGTATGTGGAGACAAAGTAGAACTTGAACAATCTATGTATTTGCCACATATTCTTGGGAGCGGCTCGAAGTGGATGCCAAACTCGGAAAATGTAATGGGCTGGAATGTGAAAAGTGGTGGATTACATGTCGTGTTTTCTAAAAGCATCCCTGTAATTATTTCTACGTGGCTTGGTCCATTTATTCATGAATTTTTAAGTAAATACAATATACAACCTGATCAAATCGGAAATTTTGTTGCTCACCCCGGTGGCAAAAAGGTATTGAATGCTTACGAAGAAGCACTTCAATTAACGAAGGCACATACAAATGTTTCACGTGAAATATTAAAAGCTCATGGCAATATGTCTTCTCCAACTGTATTGTACGTTTTAGAGCAATTTATGCATAAGGAACATACAGCCAATACGTATGGCTTAATGGTAGCGTTAGGACCAGGATTTAGTGGTGAAGCACTGTTATTAGAATGGAGGAAGTAGTTTGTTTTTTTATGTCGTTTTTGCTTTAGTTATTATTCAAAGACTTGTAGAGTTGCTCATAGCAAAAAGAAACGAAAAAGCGTTGCTTGCAAAAGGTGCGTATGAAGTAGGTGCTTCCCATTATCCTTTTATGATAGTGTTACATGTAAGTTTTTTTATTAGTCTACTTGTAGAAGTGATGTATTTTAAATCAATACAACCTCCAAATGTCATATTACTTGTTGATTTTTTATTATTACAATTGGCAAGAGTTTGGTGTCTATTATCACTTGGTGCATTTTGGAATACAAAAATCATAATCTTACCAGGTGCTAATGTAGTTGCAAGAGGGCCATATGCTTATATACGTCATCCTAACTATTTAATCGTTTGCCTTGAAATTGCGCTATTGCCCCTTATGTTTCAGGCATACTTTACAACGATTTGCTTTACTATTTTAAATTTCATTATTCTTTCAATTCGAATCCCTGCTGAAGAAAGGGCATTAAAAGAAGCAACGAACTATAGTTTGTATATGGAGCGGAAAACGATTCATTAAAGGTGTAGACAAGCTTTCATAAAGATAAGGCTAGTCTCCAAGTGGACAAGGAAACTAGCCTTTAGCTATAACTATATATGGGGATTATACTCTTATAAAGCGCATGCGTAGAATTGCTAGTAAATAACAAAGAAGCGCTAAAAATAATGTAATTGCAATCCCTTTATACCAGTCGTGCCCAACAGACATTATTGTCTCTTTCGTAAACACATATTGGAAGGGGTTCAACCATTCCTTTGAAGGAAATGTTAGTTGACCAAGTAACAAATAACCCCCAATTAGAATGACCGTTATAATGAGTAATGTAGCAATTGAGTGTTTAAAAATAAGGCTAACTAATAAGCAAAGAGCAATAACGAATAGAGCAATTACCGTTGTAGAAGTTAGTGCGAAAAAGAGATACTCTGAAATTGTCAAAAAGTTAAGTTGGTCACCTTGTTCAACTAATAAAGGGTATAAAAAAGTACCTTGTTTGCCAAACATAGCACTAATTCCAAAGGCGGTGGCTAGTCCACAAAATATAACTAAGCCATACACAACAACTGCACTCCAAAACTTACTATGGATGATGGTACTTTTTTTCAACGGTTGAGTATATAAAAAATTGATACTTCGTTGCTCAAATTCAACGGTCAGCATATCACCTATTACAATAAGTATAATGATAATAGCCCCGAAATTTACAAGAATATCCACAACCTGTTTCAAATAATTTGGCACTGCAATACTATAACCTTCAGCTTCGGGAGGGATATTTGATGTAAGTAGTTGCTTATTCGTAGCTACTGTTCGTTGTATCGTATCGTTAAGTAGAGCGTAATCTCCGCCAGCTGCTTTAAATGCTAATACATCGTTTAAAAATTGATTTTCTTTCTCTAGCTCCTGTTTCCAATCATTTTCGATAAATGCTGTTCGGGTTTCGTATAACGTATCTACCATGCTTGTCATCATGACAAGCAATGCCTTCGTATTTTCATCATTTGGATCTTTAACAAGTGTTGTTTGATATTGGTTAATAATTTTTTGACCTTGTTGAATGTACGAAATTATTTGTTGTTCTCGTTCTTTCATAATCGATTCTTGAAAGGCAAAGTTCCTTGCAAACAATAGTGCAATTCCAATTAGAAGAAAGAGCAACAAGTAAAGAAGTCGTTTATTAAAGAAAATCTTCTTTATCTCAAATTGAAACATTCTCATCTCGCCAACTCGCTTTCAAAAAGCTCCATATAACGTTTTTCAGCACCAATTTTATAGTTTTCTATTTTGTTAATTTCCATGCCGTTAATATTAAGACTATGAATAACTGATTGGAGTGACACTTCCGTTTCTTCAAACAAAATGGTTGCATCGTCAAAGGAAATATTCACATCTTGTCCAGCTAATACTTCCTTTGCCTTCTCGAAATCAGATACAGTCAGTTTGTAGCGACTTGTTGAATAATCCTCTAATGATTCTTTTAAGAGAACACCATCCTTCATGAAATAAATATTATTTGTCAGTTTATCAATTTCATCTAAATTATGAGAAGAGATAATAATAGTTGTTCCTTTTTCATGTAAATCTAGAAGGATACTCCTCATGTGAATGGCACTAGTTGGATCAAGTCCATTAACAGGCTCATCAAGTAAGATTAATTTTGGCTGATTAATAATCGCCATTGCCAGTAAAAGATGTTGCTTCATACCGAGAGAATAACTGCGGACACGTTTTTTTAAGTAGCTTTCCATACCTACATATGCTGCTACTTCTTTTATACGAGCGCGAGGGAGTTTTTGAATGCGACATATGAAACGTAAGTGATCGTAACCAGTTAGATCTCCATATAAAATACGGTTATCTTGTAAATAGGAAACCTCATAAAATAAGGAAGTATCGTTATGCTTTTTCCCTAGAATCCGAATGCTACCTTCATGGAAAGGTAATAAGTTCATTAAACTGTTCATTAAAGTGGTTTTTCCCGAACCGTTAGGACCTACTAATGCAATAATCTGAGGTTCTTCTATTTGAATATCAATACCTTTCAATACGAGCTGTTTCTTATATTTTTTAAATAACCCTTTTACCTCGACAATCATCCAATTCCTCCTTTTCTAAACTTTGCAATAGTAAATGTCAGAGCTAATAGCACAATACTACTTATTAAAAGTGACAATAATCCTACTTGTAATGAAAATGAAAATTGATCATGAAGGAATGCATATTCATTTGTTACTATTTTGAATACATTTACATAGTGAAATGGTATCCAATGAGAAAAATTATATTGGAAAGTTTGAGGTACTATTTGCGTACCTAATATAAAGGTCGTAATGGTCAAACCTAATGCCAGGATAGCACGATTTGTAATAATGGAATAAAAGAATAAGAGCGAATAGCTAAATAATAAAAGTAGGATAAATAAACTAAAGCTCCTAATTAAAAATTCTCCCATTGCCATAAATGATAAAACATCATTTGCTCCATAAATAAGTACAGGATAGTACCAATCACCAATATCATCAAAAATAATACCGAGAAGCAAAGCGATTCCCCATATTAGAGCTATAAGGAATATAGAAATAAGTAATACCGTAAAAAGCTTCACAAATAAAATCTGATATCGTTTTATTGGTTGTGTTCTTAAAAATTGGATTGGCCCATTTCGCCCATAGCCCTCTTTTGTTACAATATCGCTAAAAAGGAACAGTAAAAATATAATTCCGATAAGAGAAAGTCCATATTCGAATAATTCATAGGAAAAATACATCCCAGTCGATGAATGCTTGTTAAAGGATGTTAGAACGAAATTTTCAATAACCGGATCAGTAAATTCCTCATCATAAGCCGTCATCCATGAAAAGTAATGTACAGGAAATACAGGTTTAATTGCATGTTGCTGCATCCACTTATATTTATCACCAAGGGATATGGTAGTGTACGGTGTTGGATACATATATTTATTAATTGATTGTTGAAGCAATTCTCCTTTCGCTATTTGTACGGAGGATTCGTAATTTTTAGCGAGTAGAGTGGAGTAAGTGGACCAGTCTTGTTTTTCGAGTGCATCTAGTATTGCATAATTTTGGGCAAGTATTTGTTCAGTGATTTCTAAATCTTGTTGTAGATTACGGCCAGGCTCCTCGATCCCCGCATCAATTTTATTTTTAATCTCAGTTACTTGTTGCTCAGCGAGGTATATCATATCCTGTTCACTAGCTATAATCGTATCAATGGACGTTGTATTCGCATAAGCGTATACATAGAAAGAAATTACAACAACTAGTAAAAAGGTTAGTAAAAACTTGAAGTATGAAGAACGCGATAATTTTTTTATTTCAAATAGAAAAAGTCGAATCAATTTACCACCTCCACAGAAATGTCATTTGTCAGAAAATTTAAGATTTACGATGTTTATAAGTCTATGAGGATGAAGAGTAGTCGTTTAATTACAGCTATAAAAACAGCCAGTAGCGAAGACAACCTGCTACTGGCTGTTTTTATTCAATTTCAGATAGATTGTAGGTATAAGATAAGTTCCACCGTAAATAAAAATACATGTACTTTTATATATTCGATTATATTTTATTGATTCCTTCAAAAAATTAATATATTTATTTTGTTATTAGTATATTGTTTTCTTTAATTGTGTACGTCTTTGATATCATCATCATCAGGACCGAAAGGCACAACATAATCAAAAAAAGCTTTCTCAGAATTTGTAGAAAGAAGCAGGTTACTTGAAAGAGAGATAGACCATATTAAACAAGTAGAAACGAATAAAATCTTTAACACTTTTTTCATTCTTGAAACTCCTCCTCATTTTCTCCATCTTTATAAAGTAAATTATTAATTACTTTAATGTTTTCAATTTTCCCTTCTATCTCAAAAATGGTTTTTGCTTGAGTTAAAGCAAATTTACCATGGTACCAATCATTTGTTTTTATATAAATGCGCCCTTTTTGGAAGAGCAGTTCCCCAAGTAAATAAAGGGATTCTTGTTGAATAGCTAGTTGAATAGCAGATTCACAATAAAGTAATGCAAGCTCATATTGTCCATTGTATAAATGAACTCTCGATAATCCGAAATATACTTTTTTAACGATGCTCGTATCTACATCTTTAATTTCTTTAATAAGATTTAGACAACGTTCATATTCTTCTAACGCAAGTGTGTAGTTACTTTGATTGAAATGGATGATTGCGCGGCTATTTCGAATTGAAATAGGCAATGTGCTATTAGAATCTAGAGGAATTTTGAGTGCCTTTTCAAAGAGAGTAAGTGCGCTTAGGGCATCCTTTGAAATCTCCCATTCGCAAATACCTTTGTGCCAGTACAAGAAAACCAACTCTTCAGAAGATAAATTAAATTTTTTTTCTAATTCTGCCTCTACAAGAATTTTTACAGAAGGATAGTCATGCTGGGAGACGAGCTTTCGAATTAGTTGATGAATATGGTTATGGTTATCTAAAAGTTTTGTTGAGGGCTTAAGATCGGTGAAGAATTCATTTATATCAATGGACAAACGGTCAGCTAATTCATATAAGACAACACTTGATGGGATTGATTCTCCTTTCTCAAAGTGGCTAATCATTGCTTGTGTACAAATTCCATCGGCTAATTGCTGCTGTGTTAATCCTTTTTGTTTTCTAATGAGTTTTAGTTTACTTCCGATTTCACTTTTCAATTAGTTTCATCCTTTAATAAGTAATATGTAACCTTATATAATATTATTTCTAGCTGTATCTAAAAATACCTTCAATTAATTTAATTTATAAATAAATTAATGCAGATTGAACATGTTATGATGTCATGTATAATTGTGGTATATATTTACAGTAGGAGGGCGAAGGATGAAACGACTTTTATTAATTTTTGTTACATTTTTTATTGTAAGCGGATGTACAAATAATGATGAAATTCTATCCATAGAGAACACACAATCTGTTTATGTGGGAAATGTTGAACCTCGTGAAGTGAGTATTATTATAAAAGATGCAGCATTTAGTGCTTATCCAGATCGATTTTGTTGGAACAAAGATATAAAAGTGTGTAAAAAAATGGAACCCCGTCATCCGAAAGATGTTGAAGTGAAACACAATTTACCTATAGGGAGAGTTGAGATTGGGGAAGTTGTTAAAATTCAATATGATTTTAGTAATTACAGCACGTTACCGAAAGGAAATCATTTTGAACTCATGCTTTACCAAGGAGACGAGATTATCCCAATTGAGGTGAAAGAGGAGTCTTTTATTGTACCTGATATAAAAGGAATGCAATATTATGTATATAAAGTGACATCGGATAAGGAGTATAAAGGTATTGCCTATCATACGTTTGTGTTAAATGCGCAAGAATAAAAGGGCTTGAGGTTCAGGTAAGAGTACGCCCCTAGAAGGTATACTCGGAGCGAAAATCAATTTCTATAGCAAAATCAGGCTTTTCTTTTTAAAGAAGCCTGATTTTTTATTAGGTGCTGCTCTTTTATTGTGCTTTAATTTCCTCGGCAATTTTAAGACATTTATTTAATGCCCAATCATAGTGATGAACAGTATTGGCTGCGAAATAACTATAGAGATTGCTTGTTTTTGTCCATTTGTAATATTTTTTTGTGAAAATTTGTTCATCGGTATGCGCCTCAATAAGTTGAATTACTCTATGATGACTAAGTGTTAGTTTTTTAATGGCACTAGATAATGTAACATCCTGATAATGATCCCAAATTTTCATATTTAATTGGTGGAGTGTACGCCATTTATAACCTGGGGCAGGCATTGAGGGGATATCGCCACACATTCCTTCAACGTACCATCTTTCCAGCATTGCATGCCACTCATACAAATGCATTAAAATATCTCGGAAGTTCTTATCTCGATCTGCTGTCTCGATGGATAGTAATCTCTTTCGAGGAGGTATCTTTTCAATTAGTTGTAATAAACGGTCAAAGCTTTCTTGGCAATTTTCAATTAGTAATTGTTTGTGAGGATTTTCCATAATCATTTCTCCAATTCAATATGTTTTATCAAGTGTATAATTTGATTATAAGTAATAGTTGTAAAATAATGAATATTTTTATACTTTGAGAGAAAAATATGAGTAGTTGTTTCGAATTGAAAAATATGGTTGAATAGCATTAGAAAAAAGGGGAGTTGAAATTACAATGTATTCACGAAATAAACAATTTTTATTCATGCTTATCATAATGGCACTTGCAGTAGTATTAACTGCATGTAATAATGATTCTTCAAAACAGGATGCAGAGCCACAAAATTTAGACTATGCATCAGAAGTAAAAGAAAATCCAATTGTTACAATTACAATGGAAAATGATGAGCAAATTGTGATGGAATTAGAGCCTAAGGTAGCGCCAAATACAGTGGCCAACTTTATTTCACTTATAGAAGAGGGCTTTTACAATGGGTTAATCTTCCACCGTGTCATTCCAGGCTTTATGGTCCAAGGCGGCGATCCAGATGGAACAGGAATGGGAGGGCCAGATTATACAATTAAGGGTGAATTCTCTTCTAATGACTTTGAAAATACGTTAGCTCATGAGCGCGGTGTTGTATCAATGGCACGTACAAATGAACCTGATTCAGCAGGATCACAGTTTTTCATTATGGTAGAAGAGACAACAGATTTAGACGGGAAGTACGCGGCTTTTGGTAAAGTCATCGAAGGTATGGACGTTGTGGATGCAATCGTTGGAGCTGAGCGTGATGGTAATAATAAACCAATAGAAGATCAAAAAATGAAAAAAGTAGAAGTAGATACAAAAGGCTTTGATTACCCAGCGCCTGTCGTACAAAAATAAATAGTAAACATCCCATTTGCTAGTAGAGATATCTCTTTTAGCTAGTGGGATGTTTTTTATTTGAGCACTTTTTAAATAAATCCAGCCATTTCTGTTAAAAGAAATGCATCCATCTTCATTAATTCGATTTGATTCATCGGGCCGTGCTTCTCCAAAAAAGATTGGATGATTCGGTAGCCCGTACAATAACCTATCCATGGAGGCAAACCTACTAGCTCATCTCCAAACAAAAACGGTTTATGATTGTGTAGTCCTTTTATTTGAAGAGCAGAGACGAAATGAGTTTGCCAATAACTTTTTACTTCATCCATTGTATATAGCTTAGTCCACGAACTTAAAGCGTGCTCACCAAATAGCTCCTCCACTGCATGTTCTGCAAGTCCTTCCATAATAAGCGAGTCGAGTAATGTTGGGGGCTCCTTTATAAATTGGCGATGGCACATATGGTGATATTCGTGGGAAAATAAGGCATGTAATTCTTTAATCGTTACCCTTGGAGAGACGAAGAGACAAATTCCGTTTTGATAAGCTACGCCATTTTTTACAAATCCATTTTTAATAGGAAGGATATAAATAGGAATGTCTGGACCATCCCATACGTGCATCAGCTGTTGAAGCTGATGATTTACAAGTGCCCAAACATCTAGTGTTAACAGAATCTTACCATTCTGCATTAAGCCTTGTTGGAGTATTTCATATTGAATTGCTTCAGGGGGGACTCCAGTAAAAATAGGGAGTAATAAATCTCTTACAAGAAGATCTCGATTTACGGTATTTTCAAAAAGATGTTTTGTATCGATAACGGGCATTTCAATCCCCTTTTTCACAATATATGAATTAGACGATGCGCTCGTGTGTGCGCAAAATTGAAACATATATTAGAAGATAGTCTTGGTGAAAGGAGGGGAAACAACGATGAATGTATCCGATGCCTATAATTTATGCTGTAAATATCAAGGAAAGCGTGTACGAATTACGGATAATCGAGGCAATGTACACATGGGACGTATCACAAAAGTAGATAATCGGAAGGTTTGGCTTATGCCTGATAATGTTGGCGGTGGGTATGGCATTGGCTTCTGGGGATTCGGTGGCTTTGGTTACGGCTACGGTTACGGAATTGCACTAGGTGCAATTACTGGTATTGCATTGGCCTCACTATTCTTCTTTTAATATTAAAAGGTGGATCCTTTTGGAATCCACCTTTTCGCCAATTTATTGTGAGAAAATTAATCATTTGTAAAGAAAATAGCAATTGTTCCACGGCCTACATGGGCACCAATAACAGAGCCAATCGTTGTTTGTTCAATCACCCTTGGGTTTAATGCCTCCTCAATAGCAACCTTTACTTCATATAAAAGGGTTTCATCATTGCTATGAGAAATACCAATTGTTTTATTTGAAAAATCGCCACCACGTTCTTTCATTAACGCAATCATACGTTGTGTCGCCTTTTTAAAGCCGCGTGTTTTTTCAAGTGGAACAAGCTTCCCATCTTCAACATTTAAAATAGGCTTAATATTGAGTAGTCCACCAACAAAAGCACTCGATTTTGAAACGCGACCACCTTTTGCTAAGTAATTTAAATCGCCAACAGTAAATAAATGCTCCATCGATTGTGCCATTTTTGTTAAAGATTCAACTACTTCATCAAAATTAATGCCAAATTTATTTAACTTCACTGCTTCTTTGACAATTAGCCCTAAGCCGTATGAAGCACATTTTGTATCAATAATAGCTAGTTGTAAATCTGGATAGCTTTCAAGAATTTGATTTTTGGCCATTATAGCAGTTTGGCATGTACCAGAAAGCTCAGATGAAAAGGCAAGATAAATTCCTTCCTCCCCTGATTTTGCAAGCTCTTCAAAAGCTGTTAAAAAAACGTCCAATGAAACTTGTGATGTTTTAGGCTGTTCTCCTTGTTCGATTGCAGCATATACTTGATCGGTAGTTATGCCAACAATATCGTCATATTCTGTCCCATTGACTAATACGCGAAGTGGAAATAAATGAACCTCTTCCTTTTCAAAAAAGTCCTTTGATAAGTCAGAACCGCTGTCTGTAAAAATTCGCATAAAAATCCCCCTATTCCATTCAAAACTAATTTTATATTGAATAACATAGATGAACTAATTACATTTGTCATGTGTTGGCAGTGATGTTTGTACCATTTATTTTTTAAAGATATATTATTACTTCTTCATTTGTTATAAAATCCCTTTATATTATGATGGAATTAATATATTTGGAAACGAGGGGAACTATGCAGCGTACTGTAAAAAATCAAGTAACTGGTGAACAAATTACTTTTGTAGAAACAGCAAAAGAAACGAAAGGGCAATATTTATTGATCGAGGTATCATTACCACCTCAAGGAGTTGGACCACCTTTACATATTCATGATGAGTTCGAAGAGGAATTTGAAGTTATTTCAGGAAGTTTAACCGTAACAGTGGGGAAGGAAATACATATTCTGAAGTCAGGTGATCGTCGTTTAGTAACATTAAACATGCCCCATACATTTACAAATAACCATGATGAGCCTGTCATTTTTCATGTTCGCTTAACTCCACCTAGTGATTTCGAGGATTCTGTACGAATTCACTATGGACTAATAGACGATGGACTTGTAGATGCAAAGGGAAACCCGAAAGATATTGCTTACACGGCCCTTATTTTATCGATGCAAAATACGCTAGTTGCAGGAATTCCGTACTGGTTACAACGTAATTTATTTAAATTTATCGTTAGTCGAGCGCATAAAAAAAATCGATATGCCGCATTAGAGAAATATACAGGCAAGGTAATAAAAAAGTAGAAATATATTATTTAAAAATACAGAATTTAACAACAATAATACAAAAAATGCTTACAATTGTTGTTAGTTTTCTCGTTAATTACAACCTTTTCAATTGCTTCCTGCTAAGGGATTTGTATATATTTTAATCTTTTAACAATTGTGTTACACTACAATAAGGTAATAAATGATACAGAATGAGTAGGATTTCTTTTATTATTTTGTCGATAATAAAGGGAGCGCTTACATTAGTTCTGCAAATCTTAATATATATATAAGGGAAGGTAAAAATGAGTAACAAGCATATCAAATCAGACGTTATCTTAATTGGTGCCGGAATTATGAGTGCAACTTTAGGAACTTTACTTAAAGAATTAGCACCGGATTGGAAAATTACAGTTTTTGAGAACTTAGCAAAAGCTGGTGAGGAGAGTTCTCACGAATTAAACAACGCAGGAACAGGACATGCCGCTTTATGTGAGCTGAACTATACAAGTGAGAAAAAAGACGGGACAATCGATATTACAAAGGCAATTAATGTAAACGAGCAATTCCAAGAGTCTTTACAATACTGGTCTCACCTTGTAGCAAGTGGTCAAATTTCAAATCCACAAGATTTCATTATGCCATTGCCACATATGAGTATGGTTCAAGGTACGAAAAACGTAGAGTACCTTAAAAAGCGTCATGAAACAATGGCAAACAATCCATTATTCGAAGGTATGGAATTCTCAGATGATCCTGAAACTTTAAAACAATGGATTCCATTAATTATGAATGATCGTAATTCTGAAGAACCGATTGCAGCAACAAAGATTGATTCGGGTACGGACGTGAACTTCGGTGCATTAACACGTATGTTAATCGATAACTTACAAAAGCAAGACGCTGACGTGAACTACAACCACAATGTGCGTGACGTAAAACGTTTAAAAGATGGTACTTGGGAAGTCAAAGTACACGATAAAGATAGCGGTAAAGTAGAATACCATACAGCGAAGTTTGTCTTCTTAGGTGCTGGTGGCGGTAGCTTAGAGTTATTGCAAAAATCAGGTATTCCTGAATCTAAGCACGTTGGTGGATTCCCGATTTCCGGTTTATTCTTAGTTTGTAAAAACGAAGACATTATTAACCAACATCATGCAAAAGTATATGGTAAGGCGGCAGTTGGTGCTCCACCAATGTCAGTACCTCACTTAGATACTCGTTATATCGATGGTAAAAAATCATTATTATTCGGACCTTTCGCAGGCTTCTCTCCGAAGTTCTTAAAAACAGGTTCAAATATGGATTTAATCGCTTCCGTGAAGCCACATAACTTATTTACATTATTAGCTTGTGGTGCGAAAAACATGGATTTAACAACTTACTTAGTTGGGCAATTACTATTATCAAAAGAAAAACGTATCGAAGAGTTACGTCAGTTCGTTCCAGCTGCTAAGAGTGAAGACTGGGATATTATCGTAGCTGGTCAACGTGTACAAGTTATTAAAGATACGGACGCTGGTAAAGGTACATTACAATTCGGTACTGAAGTAATTAACTCTCAAGACGGATCAATCGCTGCATTATTAGGTGCATCACCAGGTGCTTCTACTGCAGTATCTGTAATGTTAAAAGTAATCAAGCAATGTTTCCCACAAGAAATGAAAGCTTGGGAGCCAAAAATTAAGGAAATGATTCCTTCATACGGCACAAAATTAGTAGAAAACCCAGAATTACTAAAAGAAATTCATACGACAACAGCAGAAGCTTTACGCTTAAAGTAAGCTAATTTTTATAGAAAAGAACCTTTAATCTGTGAGAGATTAAAGGTTCTTTTAATTACAATCTGTCGTAATTTTAATATTTGAAGGAAGGGTGTATCGATATGTATACGTTAGATTATGTTTCCCCCCTTGGTATTATTGAAATAAAAGGAACTGAGGAAGGAATTTTCTCTGTATTATTTGCCAAAAGAGAACAGGAGCTTTATACGAAACAAGCCAATACGCCCAATGTTGTTTTGCAATGTTTCGAACAATTGAATGAGTATTTCTTAGGAGAACGTTTGGTGTTTACTGTTCCGTTCATCCTGGAAGGAACAGTATTTCAAAAAACAGTATGGCAAGCGTTGACAACAGTACCTTATGGAAAAACGGCTTCCTATAAAGAAATCGCCTCGTTTGTAGGAAATGAAAAGGCAGTACGTGCTGTTGGGACAACGAATGGGAAAAATTTGATTAGTATTATTGTGCCATGTCATCGAATTATTGGGGCGAATGGAAAGTTAACAGGTTATGCAGGTGGATTATGGCGTAAAGAGTGGCTCTTAGCTCATGAACAGAAATTTAGAAAGAAGGGCTAGGCGGGTCAGATGAATGAACAACAGTATGAAAAGCATTTAAATATTAATACATCAGGATTTCAATATGGATTTCCAAAACTTGTTCAGTACCATCGCTATGAACCGACACCCTATAGTGGGTTAGATCAGTTGTTTGAGCACTATGAGCTTCCACCAAATGCACATTTCCTTGATATTGGTTGCGGTAAAGGTCGTGTGCCAATTTATATTCATCATCAATTTGATATTCCTGTTACGGGCATTGAAATGGATCCGAAATTTTTTGTAGAAGCTGAGCACAATAGGGAGCAATATTTAAAAAAGATGAAGAAAAAGGGGGCATCCATCCGCTTTATAAATGTTTTAGCTGAAAATTATGAAATTAAAAAGCAAGACAATGTGTTCTTCTTCTTTAACCCCTTTTCGGTGCATGTATTTCGTCAATTTATAAAGCAAATATTTAATTCAATTGAAAAAAATCCCCGTCTTGTAGACCTCATTTTATATTATCCCTCGCCAGAATATATAGCGTACTTACAAAAGGAATTAGCAGTAGATTTTCTTTTAGATGTAAAGCTACCACACGAAAAAAACGAAAATGAACGAATTGTCGTTTTCAGAATGTAGTAAGTCTGAGTTGATTAAATTTTACAAATTATCGACAAGTAATTGATTGTAAATTTAATCAACTCAGAATATACATAATTTACAGAAAAATCACACTAGACTAATAATTATGTTTCTATTACAATACAGAAGTTGGAATAAATGAGAACAATACTATTGTTCAGAATATTTTAAATTTAGATTGTCGTAGAGTAGGGTATTCAGTATAATTATCAGAAATATCAAACATTTTACTTTTTTAGGGGGAGTCAATGATGACAAAGTACAGAAAGATGAAGAAATATGGCTCATTATTTATGGCGACAGCGCTTGTGACGGGGGCATTAGCAGGTTGTGGAACAAGTGACGATTCAAGCTCTTCAAGTGGCAACACAGTAACTGGAGATGTCATAAAAATTGGTGCTAACTTAGAGCTTTCAGGTGGCGTAGCCTCATATGGTTCATCAATCAATGACGGTGCAAAATTAGCTGTTGAAGAAATTAACGCTGCAGGCGGTATTGACGGTAAAAAAATTAAGCTAGTTGCTGTAGATAATAAATCAGAAACAGCAGAAGCAACTGCTGCAGCGACTCGTTTAGCAGAGCAAGAAAAAGTAGTAGCAATGCTGGCGCCAGCTACTTCGGGTAACTCAGTAGCAACTGTTCAAATTGCAAAACAGCATAAGGTGCCAATTGTAACTGCATCAGGTACAGCGCCTAATGTAACTGTAAATGATGATGGTTCAGTAAATGAATATGCATTCCGTACGTGTTTTATTGATCCTTTCCAAGGGACGGTTGCAGCAAACTTTGCAACAAATGAGCTTGGTGTAAAAAATGTAGCCATCTTTGCAGATAATGCTTCTGATTATGCAAAAGGTTTAGCTGCCTCATTTAAAGAAACGGTTGAAGCGAATGGTGGGACAGTAGTAGCTGAAGAGGCGTACGTAGCAAAAGATGTAGATTTCAAATCACAATTAACAAATATTAAAGGAAAAAATCCAGACTTCATCTTTATTCCTGGCTATTACGAAGAGGTAGGTCTTATTGTAAAGCAAGCACGTGAATTAGGCATCAATGCGCCGTTAATGGGTGCAGATGGTTGGGATTCACCAACTTTAGTGGATTTAGCTGGTGCAGAAGCATTAAACAACACATTTATTACTAATCACTATTCTTCTGAAGATCCAGATGCAAAAATTCAAGGCTTTGTAGAAGCGTTTAAAGCGGAGTATAACCAAGCACCAAATGCATTCCACGCTTTAGGTTATGATTCTATTTACTTTATTGTAGATGCAATTAAGCGTGTGGATGGGGAGATTACAGGGGAAGCAATTCAAAAACAACTTGCAGCTACAAAGGATATTAGCTTAATTACAGGAACATTCTCAGTTGATGAAAACCATAACCCAGTAAAATCAGCAACAGTTCTAGAATTCGTAGACGGTAAGCAACAGTTCAACTCGAAAGTTAATCCTTAATTTTGGTCGCTAGGAAAATACAGCTTTCCTTCGACATAAGAAGGGACATCATCTTGCGTAATATTCGTACAAGATATGTCTTTCTAAACAAGTAAGGGGGGCGAACTTGCCCTCCTTTTTTTTATAAGAACATACTTCAAAAGATAAAAGGAGTGAAGTGTATGGAATGGGTACA
This sequence comes from Solibacillus sp. FSL R7-0682, assembly GCF_038005985.1. Taxonomy (NCBI): domain Bacteria; kingdom Bacillati; phylum Bacillota; class Bacilli; order Caryophanales; family Caryophanaceae; genus Solibacillus; species Solibacillus sp. FSL R7-0682. Next base: position 3,904,490 of record NZ_JBBOUI010000001.1, on the reverse strand, counting down.
GCAGCTTGTGAACGGGATATCTCTCGGCAGTATTTATGCGCTCATTGCACTTGGCTATACGATGGTATACGGAATTATTAAACTAATTAACTTCGCCCATGGTGATGTGTTTATGCTTGGTGCCTTCATTGGTTTTTATGCAATTGCACGATGGGAAATGAACATCTTTTTAGCATTAGTATTAGCAATGATTCTTTGTGCAGTAATTGGGGTTATTATTGAGCGGGTTGCCTATAAAAGGTTACGGAATGCAACACGTATCGCAGCACTTATTACTGCAATTGGGGTTTCCTTATTAATTGAGTATACAGTAATTTTCTTCCGAGGAGCTTCACCAGAGGCGTATCCAAAAGTGTTTACTACAACAAACATTGAAATTTTTGGGGCGCAAATTAGCACGCTAGCTATTTTCATCTTGTCAGTATCGATTTTCTTAATGCTTTTACTACAATTTATCGTTCATAAAACGAAAATCGGAAAAGCAATGCGTGCAGTATCACATGATGCTGATGCAGCACGATTAATGGGAATTAACGTAGACAGAACAATTTCTGCAACTTTTGCAATTGGTTCAGCTTTAGCAGGTGCGGCAGGTGTTATTTTTGGGATTTATTATACACGTATCGATCCATTAATGGGTGTTATGCCGGGGATTAAAGCATTTATCGCAGCGGTACTTGGTGGTATTGGGATTATTCCCGGAGCAATGGTCGGCGGATTAGTACTGGGTGTTGTTGAAACGATTGTATCGGCTCTTGGTTACTCCTTATGGCGTGATGCAGCCGCATTTGTGATTTTAATTTTAATTTTAATTTTACGTCCTGCGGGTATTTTCGGCAAAAATACACGCGAGAAAGTGTAGGTGGAAAGCATGAAAAAGTCTAAAATCTTTTGGGGCTATACTATCTTAGCGCTTGTTATTTATGCCATTATTCAAGTATTAATTAACACGGGTGCAGTCGGGTACCACTATCAAAATATGCTTATTACGATGTGTATTAATATTATGCTTGCCGTGAGTTTGCACATCATTATTGGGATTACTGGTCAGTTTTCGATTGGGCATGCTGGATTTTTGGCAGTAGGTGCTTACATTTCTGCTATTTGTACGATGAAGCTCGGTATGCCATTCGTTACAGCGATTTTAATTGGTGCTATAGTGGCCGCATTAGCTGGTCTTTTAGTAGGCATTCCATCATTACGTTTAAAAGGGGATTACTTAGCTATTGCTACATTGGGATTTGCTGAAATTATTCGGATTGTCTTTTTAAATATTGATTATGTGGGTGGTGCGGCAGGAATGCAGGTGACGCATCAATCTACTTGGACATATGCATTCTTCGGTGTATTTGCTACGATTTTAGTAATTTCAAACTTTACGAATTCTCGCCATGGTCGAGCATGTATTTCCATTCGTGAAGATGAGATTGCAGCTGATGCCATGGGGATTAATACGACATACTATAAAGTAGTCGCATTCGCAATCGGATCATTCTTTGCCGGGGTAGCTGGTGCGATATACGCACATAATTATTATTTAATTCAACCAACAGCATTTGGCTTCTTAAAATCTTTTGATATTTTAATCTTCGTCGTATTGGGAGGGTTAGGAAGTCTTTCGGGCTCTGTTATTGCAGCGATTTTATTAACGATTGTCTCGACATACCTACAAGGCTTCCCAGAGACACGTATGATTATTTATTCTTTAGTATTAATTTTAGTCATGCTTTATCGCCCAACAGGATTATTAGGAACAAAAGAAATTACCCATTTCTTCAAGTTTGGTAAAAAAGGAGGTACACGTGTATGAGTACACTTCTTAAGGTAGACCAATTAGGGATACAGTTTGGTGGTCTGAAAGCTGTACAAAATGTGGCTTTATATATGAATGAAGGCGAGCTTATCGGTTTAATCGGTCCAAACGGTGCAGGTAAAACGACAACATTTAATATGTTAACAGGTGTTTATGCACCAACTGAAGGGACAATTGCATTTGATGGAAAATCAATTGGTGGGTTAGATCCATATAAAGTAACACGCCAAGGAATTAGCCGTACATTCCAAAATATCCGTCTATTTAAAGAGCTTTCTGTTTTGGATAATGTAAAAGTAGCAAACCACGGTTTAGCTAAGCATAATCTTTTATCGAGCATTTTCCGTTTGCCGAGCCATTTTAAAGGTGAAGAAAAAATGGAACAGGAGTCATTAGCCTTTTTAAAGATTTTTGGTCTAGATGTGTACAAAAACGAGCTCGCCAAAAACTTACCATACGGGATGCAGCGTCGTTTAGAAATTGCACGTGCGCTAGCAGCTGGTCCGAAGCTTTTATTACTAGATGAACCTGCAGCTGGAATGAACCCTCAAGAAACACATGATTTAATGGAGTTGATTGCGTTCATTCGAAAGGAATTTAACTTAACGATTTTGCTAATTGAGCACGATATGAGCTTAGTTATGGGTATTTGTGAGCGTATTTACGTCCTCGACCACGGACAATTAATAGCTGATGGGACGCCTGAGGAAATCCGTTCAAATCCAAAAGTAATTGAAGCTTACTTAGGTGAGGAGGTTACACAATAATATGTTAAAAATCAATGACATCGATGTATACTATGGAAATATTCAAGCATTAAAAGGAATCTCCCTCGAGGTAAATGAAGGTGAAATTGTCACATTAATCGGAGCGAATGGTGCAGGGAAAAGTACACTACTTAAAACGATTTCAGGATTACTAAAGCCAAAACGTGGTTCAATCGAATATTTAGGGACAGCTATTGATGGTAAAGCGGCACAGTCTATTGTGAAGGCAGGTATTTCGCATGTGCCGGAAGGACGTCGTGTATTCTCTAATATGGCCGTGGAAGAAAATTTAGAGCTGGGTGCCTACTTACGAAATGATCGGGTTGGTATAAAAAAAGATATAGACCATGTATATGAATTATTCCCTCGCCTTTTTGAACGTCGAAAACAGCTATCAGGTACATTATCTGGTGGCGAGCAGCAAATGTTAGCAATGGGGCGAGCGCTAATGGCCAAGCCAAAGCTTATTATTATGGATGAACCATCAATGGGTCTTGCACCACTTATGGTAAAAAATATTTTCAATATTATTGAAATGGTAAACAAAGAGGGTACAACGGTCCTTCTAGTCGAGCAAAATGCCAATATGGCATTGTCCGTTGCTGACCGCGCTTACGTATTAGAAACAGGAAAAATCGTACTTTCAGGGGGAGCAAAGGAATTACAGGAAAGCGATGAAGTAAAAGCCGCTTATTTAGGTGGACTATAAAAATGAGAGATTTCTCGATTGGAAACTTTCGAGAAGTCTCCTTTTTTCATGTGTAAACCATAGTATAATGAATCCATCAACATAGGAAAGGCGTGAGAAGATGTTAAATCCACAGCAAATGATAGAAGGATTTCAATTACAACCTCATCCAGAAGGGGGCTTTTATCGTTCAACGTTACGAGCAGAAGAGTCCTTATTATTAGAACGAGGAGAGCGCCCTTTTTATACGAGCATCTATTTTTTACTTCGCTCAGAAGATATTTCCCATTTTCACCGACTTCAATCAGATGAAGTTTGGTATTTCCATGGTGGCAGTGCTTTAACCGTTCATATGATTCATCCAGATGGGACTTACGAAGCAAAAAAGCTTGGGTTAAATGTTGCCCTTGGTGAAGAGCCTCAAATCGTTGTGCAGAAAAATACGATTTTTGGTTCCTCTGTAGAAGCGGACAATACATATGGATTTGTTGGATGTATGGTCGCACCCGGTTTTGATTTTGCTGATTTTGAGTTATTTACGCAGCAGCAGTTAATCGAGCAATATCCAGCGCACGAGGCAATTATTAAAAAGATGGCGTATGAAAAAATATAAAAGGTGAAGCTGTAATTTTCTGTTACAGCCTCACCTTTTCATAGTATTTAGAATTAGTTACTGCTTTGGTGTGTAGTTTAGTAAATCAAATAATTCCTGTTGCTCTTTTTCAGTTAGATCTCGCCATTGACCAACCTTTAGATTCCCAAGGTGAATATTCATAATTCGAATGCGCTGTAATCGTTTGACTGAATAGCCAAGGGCTGAACACATGCGACGAATTTGACGATTTAAACCTTGTTCTAAAATAATTTTAAATACTTGAGAAGAAACCTTTTCTACACGACATGGTAATGTTTTTGTATCTAAAATTTCAACACCTGCGCCCATGTCATGTAGAAACTTCTCTGTAATCGGTTTATCTACTTGCACCACATATTCCTTTTCGTGATGATTTTCAGCACGTAAAATTTCATTCACGATATCACCATCATTCGTTAGTAAAAGTAAACCTTCGGAATCTTTATCTAAACGCCCGATATGGAAAATGCGAAGTGGATGATTGACGAAATCGACAACATTGCCTTCAATATGTTTTTCCGTTGTACTCGTAATACCGACTGGTTTGTTAAGCACAATGTAGACAAGCTTTTCTTCACGTTTTACTGGTTTGCCATCAACACAAACGTCATCCCCAGTTTCTACCTGACTACCGTTTGTCGCAAGGACACCGTTAATTGTAATGCGGCCTTCTTCGACCCATTTATCCGCACCGCGACGAGAAACGATGCCTGTTTCTGCTAAAAATTTATTTATACGCATAATTTTCACCTACTAATAGAATAACCTCAGTATACAATATCTCTCGAATAAATTCGCTCTTCAGAAATAAATCTAAAATAATATTATAATTTTCAGAAAAAAGAAGTTTTAAAAATTGAAATCAAATAACATTTCTGACAATATATTAAATGAGGATACCTTTTGAAAGAGAAAGTTTTTCAGCATGAATAAGTCACGGCCTTTAAAGAAGGTATGTCAAAAACTTTATGCAAAGGGGAGAATTTTCAATGACAGGAGTTTATCAAAATCCAAACACAGATGGCGCAGTAGTAAGTTTTAAAGAGCGTTACGACAATTATATCGGTGGCAAATGGACAGCACCTGTAAAAGGAGAGTATTTTGACAATGTGACACCAGTCACGGGGAAAGTGTTCACACAAATAGCTCGTTCAACGGAGGAAGATATAGAGTTAGCATTAGATGCGGCACACGCTGCGAAAGATGCTTGGGGGAAAACTTCGGCAACAGAGCGTAGTAATATTTTATTGAAGATTGCAGATCGTATGGAACAAAATTTAGAAATGTTAGCGGTAGCAGAAACGTGGGATAATGGAAAAGCAGTTCGTGAAACATTAAATGCAGATTTACCATTAGCAATTGACCATTTCCGCTATTTTGCAGGCGCATTACGTGCACAAGAGGGGGCATTAAGCCAAATCGATGACAATACGGTTGCGTATCATTTCCATGAACCAATTGGGGTTGTTGGACAAATTATCCCGTGGAATTTCCCATTGCTAATGGCCGTATGGAAGCTTGCGCCGGCACTTGCAGCAGGGAACTGTGTTGTACTAAAACCTGCAGAGCAAACACCGGCATCTATTATGGTGTTGTTGGAGCTAATTGAAGATTTATTGTCTCCAGGTGTTTTAAATGTGGTTAATGGCTTTGGGTTAGAAGCCGGGAAGCCATTAGCATCGAATCCACGCATAGGTAAAATTGCCTTTACTGGAGAAACAACGACAGGTCGTTTAATAATGCAATATGCATCCCAAAACTTAATCCCTGTCACACTAGAGTTAGGTGGTAAGTCACCAAACATTTTCTTTGAAGATATTATGGATGCAGATGATGCATTTTTAGATAAAGCTGTTGAAGGCTTTGTATTATTCGCATTGAATCAAGGGGAAGTATGTACGTGCCCTTCTCGCGCATTAATTCAAGAATCGATTTATGAGAAGTTCATGGAACGCGTATTAAAACGTGTTGAAGCAATTCAAACGGGGAATCCACTGGATCCGAATACGATGATGGGTGCGCAAGCCTCCTCAGAACAAATGGAAAAAATTCAGTCCTATTTGCAAATTGGTAAAGAAGAAGGGGCAGAATGCTTAATTGGTGGAGAGAAAAATGAGTTAGGCGGCGAGTTTAAAGAAGGTTACTATATTAAGCCAACTGTCTTCAAAGGGCATAATAAAATGCGAATTTTCCAGGAAGAAATTTTTGGCCCAGTTGTAGCAGTGACGACATTTAAAACAAAAGAAGAGGCATTGGAAATTGCGAATGACACATTATATGGCTTAGGGGCAGGTGTTTGGACACGAGATATGAACACAGCGTACCGTTTCGGTCGTGGGATTCAAGCGGGTCGGGTTTGGACAAACTGTTACCATGCTTACCCAGCACATGCGGCATTCGGTGGTTACAAAATGTCAGGTATTGGACGCGAAAACCACAAAATGATGCTAAGTCATTACCAACAAACGAAAAACTTATTAGTGAGCTATGATGAAAATCGCTTAGGCTTCTTCTAAGAGAGGGGGTGCTTTAACTTGGTTGAACGAGTAGTTGCAACCGACGAAGCACTGAAGCTAATAGACAAGTTAAAAGAACGCCATGGTCCCATTATGTTTCATCAATCGGGCGGGTGCTGTGACGGTTCATCGCCTATGTGTTATCCAGATGGAGATTTAATTGTTGGCAACCAAGATGCATTGCTTGGTTATATTGGAGGAAGCCCGTTTTATATGCATAAAAATCAATATGATTACTGGAAGCATACACAAATCATCATTGATGTTGTGAATGGACGTGGAGGGATGTTTTCCCTTGAAGGGGTAGAAGGTAAACGTTTTTTATCCCGTTCACGCGCATTTACAAAAGAAGAACTGGACCATCTATCAAGTTAAACATAAGGAAGCACGAGAAAAGGCATTTGCTGTTTTTCGTGCTTTTTTATTTTTTCCTATGACAAAAAATAGGCGTATAATTAAAATAGGAGTGTGAAAAATGGATAAACTAAATTTTTTATCATTACTACAACAAAACTACGATCGAATTTCGAATTTTTTTGGCTATGATAAGGCGACCGCGATTCGAATTCCATTAGCAGTACAATATACTTTTTCAAGGGAAACATTTAGTGGTGTAGCGTTTGAAAAAAACGTGGAAAAAATACAAAAAGAAAATGCAAAGCAATCCTTTGTTGAACTCATAACAACTTTTTCAAGTACGTCTACGTTGAGCTATAAACTAGCGGCGTATTTAGTATTACATAAAACGTCTCAAAAGGAAGTTGAGAGGTTAATCGAAAATGAACAGTATTTAGTAGCAGCAGGTTTTAAGAAAAGTCCGTATCAAAATATAGCGGCTGTTTTCTTAAATGATGCAGCACATGCAAAACGAGCAAAAAAGCTCCATGAAGAGATGAGAAAGCATCATTATTTTTTAACTGGTAAAGATGATATTCCGTATGCCGTCTTATTAACAAAAGATCTAGCTGATGCACAAGTACAAGCACAAACAATGCGTACATATTACGATCATTTAATAAATCAAGGCTTTAAAGGTGGAGATTCCTTACAGGCCGCTTGTCAGCTATTAACGCTTTATAATGAACAGTTTCAACCTGAATTTGTAGATTACATTAGCGCTATTAAAGCAGCGTTAGCATCCAAGGAGATTCTCGTAAAAAAAAGACATTATCCTTACTTAGCTGTACTGGCATTAACGGCATCGACAACAGCAATAGTCGAGAACATTGCTGACATGACGAAAGCATTAAGTACATTAAAAATGTATCAAGGAGATCATGTTTATCCTTTAATGACGGCTATACATTATGTCGTCCATGAAATGATTGAAGCGGAAAAACTTGTCCAATTAACGGATATTTCATCGCTTATGCAAGCATTAGACGTAAGTGATTTTCTACTTGATTTTACATTCTTCTTTGGACTAGATATTTTGGATTTATTTACGTAGTCTTTTTGAAAAATGGGAATAGATATTATAGGAGTGATTATAATGAAACAAACTAAGTTATGGATAAATGGTGTATGGGAAACTACTGAAAAATCTACAGAGTTAAAAGCGCCTTATACAGGTGAAGTATTAACGAGGGTTGCAAAGGCAACCATTGCAGATGTAGAACGTGCGATTGAAGGGGCACATGAAACCTTTCAATCATTTAAGAAAACGACTGCATATGAACGCGCAGAAATTTTGTATAAGGTTGTAGCCATTATGCGGAACCGAAAGCAGGAGCTAGCAGAAATTTTAGCAAAAGAAGCGGCTAAACCCCTCACAGCAGGATTAGCCGAAATTGATCGTACGATTGCAACGTATCAATTTGCAGCAGAGGCAGCGAAGCAAGTGACAGGTGAGACAATTCCGATGGACGCAGCACCGGGAGTGACGGACCGTATTGGTTATACGAAGCGAATTCCGTTAGGTGTTGTTTCAGCAATAACGCCATTTAACTTTCCATTTAATTTAATCGCCCATAAGCTTGGACCGGCACTTGCAGTAGGCAATACCGTTGTATTAAAGCCAGCATCTCAAACCCCACTAAGTGCTCTTGTGATGGCACATATTTTTAAGGAGGCAGGCTTACCTGATGGGGCACTGCAAATTGTCACAGGGAGTGGCGGGGAATTAAGTGATACGCTTGTGACACATCCTCTTGTAAAAAAAGTGACATTTACGGGAAGTGGTGCAGTCGGTTTAAAAATAAAAGAAAAAGTAGGGCTTCGTAAAGTAACGTTAGAGCTAGGTTCCAATGCAGCAGTTATTGTAGAGCCTTCTACACCACTTGAAAAAATAATGGCGCGCTGTGTAAGTGGAGCTTTTGGCTTTGCTGGGCAAGTTTGTATTTCGTTACAACGTATTTATGTTCACCAATCGATCTATCATGAATTTACAAAACTCTTCGTTGAAGAAACTGAAAAATTAGCTGTAGGAGATCCGCTTGATAAAAAAACAGACGTTAGTGCCATGATTAATCCAAGTGAGGTAGAGCGCATCAAAAACTGGATTGACGAAGCAAAACAGCAAGGTGCCATTGTTGCAACAGGAGCAAAATTTACAGACCGTACATGTACGCCAACGGTAATGACAAACGTTAAAGCGCATATGAAAGTTGTTTGTGAAGAAACATTTGCGCCAATTGTATCAATCATTCCTTATAACACATTAGATGAAGCCATCGAATATGTGAATGAGTCGGAGCTTGCATTAAATGCGGGTATTTATACAAACGTTTTAACTGATGCGATGAAGGCAGCGGATTTACTTGAAGCTGGAGCGGTCGTTATCAATGATATTCCCACGTTCCGAGTTGATAATATGCCCTATGGTGGCGTAAAGATGAGTGGTTACGGAAAAGAGGGTATTAAATATGCCGTTGAGGAAATGACAGATTTAAAACTCATTACAATGAAATTAAATTATTAACAGTAGTGATTAGCGGTGTGGTATACTAGAGAGTAGCATGAAAGGCTGGAAAGGGGGGGAGTTAGTGAAGTCGACTTTACCTATGAGTTATTCTCGAACAATTCAAACTCGATTAGTACTACCACCAGATACGAATCATCATCAATCAATTTTTGGTGGGAAAGTTTTAGCATATATTGATGAAATTGCGGCAATTGCTGCGATGAAGCATGCACAAGGTGAAGTGGTGACAGCATCCATTGACTCGGTAGATTTTATTTCGGCCGCTTACGCAGGGGATATGATTGAGCTAGAGGCCGTTGTGTCTGGGACAGGTCGTACATCGATGGAAGTTTATGTTCGGGTTGTTTCACGCAATATTAAAAACGGTGCGAAGAAGTTAACGACAGAATCTTTTGTAACGATGGTCGCGATTGACGAAGAGGGAAAACCAAAAGAGGTTCCAGGTATTGAGCCTGAGACCGATTTCGAACGTCATTTATTCGAAACGGGTCCAATTCGTCAAGAGCACCGGAAAGAAAAACGTGCCTTATCAAAAAAAAGACGCGGGTAATCATGATAGGGGGTGTCCAGCTAGTAATAACTGAGCGACATCCCCTTTTAAATTAGCTGTAATAATGAAATCGATTATATAGTCCATAGAAATGAGTTTTAGTATAACTTCTAAAATTGACGATATTTGTAATTTATTTTTTGGCATTGTATCATATGGGTAAGATTGCATTCATTATTTACTAGAAAAGGACGTTGGATGATGAAATTTCATGTAGGCCGTTTAAAATTTGTTTTACCATTATCGTTAGGTGTAGCAATTGCTTCCTATATTATGCTTGTGAATAATTATGAAGAAGTAGTTGGGCGGGATCGTATACTTATTGTTATTGGAGCAGCGATATTAACAGGGATTATTTCGTATTTTTTATTTCCTCAAGAGGGAGATAATCCAAAAGATCGTGGACCATATTAACAAGGCTTTTACTAATTTCAACCTCAAAAGAATATTAAAATTTTATATAAAATATGAATCTTTTTTGAACATTATCCGTAAATTAATTAACGAAAACAAAGTGAGGTTGATTATAAATGGAATCTAAATGGTCAAAGGTAATTGTTCACGCAAGTGCATTTTTTGCTCCCTTTTTAGTACCGATTCTATTTTTCTTAATAAGTACAGATGATGATGTGAAGCGTATTTCCATTCAAGCGTTATTATTCCAAGTAGTATTTGGTATTTTAATTGCTATTGCGGGCTTTTTATCATTCATTTTAATAGGATTACCATTCTTATTAGTATTTTTAGCAATCTTCTGGATTGCCCCAATTATTGGTATTGTTAAAGCGATATCTGATAGTGATTGGAACTACCCAATTGTTGGTCGTTGGGTATAACATCGGAAAAAGCCGTGAAATCTGTTAGTACAGGTTTTACGGTTTTTTTTCGTTTTATTAGGGAAGAGAACATTTAAGCGTGATTATTTGCAAAGTGAAATTTATGTATTGTATATTTAAGTCAAAGATAGTCAAAGTCAGTTGTAAGAGAGGTGACAGACAGCATGAGGAATATATCTGACATTATTGAAGGGTATTTGAAAGAGGTTATTGAATTAGATGGTCAAGGACATATTGAAATTAAGCGAAATGAATTAGCGAAGCAATTTGCTTGTGCACCATCGCAAATTAACTATGTCATTAATACACGGTTTACAACTGAGCACGGATATTATGTAGAAAGTAAACGTGGTGGTGGCGGCTATATTCGAATATTGCGTGTGACGATCCATTCGAAAAAAACCCTTTTAGATGAAATGGCTACACAAATTGGTGAGGCCATTGCACAGATGAATGCAGAGCGAATTATTTATCGTCTATTCGAGGAAGAGATTATTACTGAACGTGAGGCGATTCTTATGAAGGCTGCAATGGATCGAGCAACGTTACAATTAGGATTGCCGTTACGAGATCAAATTCGTGCACGTATTATGCAAGCGATGTTAAAAACGATTTCCTTTGAGAAATAGGGGTGTTTTCACATGATTTGTGAATATTGTAAGCAAAGACAGGCAAATGTTACGGTGACACAAATTCAAAATGGTCAGCAAATGGAGCGACATTACTGTGATGTTTGTGCGGAGCATTTTCATCCATTTCAATTCCAGACAACAGAAGAGCCAGCATCTTTTCAGCAACTGATTTCAAACTGGTTTAATTTTGCTCCTTCAGCAGCGAAGAAGGAAAATGCTGTGGCAGAAGGGCAGCAGAGTAATACCTGTCCAACTTGTGGGTTTACGTATCGCCAATTCCTTAAGAAAGGGAAGTTTGGCTGCGAAAATTGCTATGAAACCTTTTATAAGCAATTACCTCAGCTACTAGAGCGAATTCAGGCAGGGACAAAGCATGTAGGGTTTGTGGAAGAGGTACCCTCATCTGAAAAAATCGAACAAAAAATTTCACAGCTTCGTGAGCATATGCAAGAAGCAATCGCAGAAGAACGCTTTGAGGATGCAGCGAAAGTTCGTGATGAAATACGTTTATTAGAAAGTAAAATCCCTCTAAAAGGAGAGGAGCGGACATGAATATCGAGCATTTTTTAACGAATGCCAATCCACGATGGATGCAAAGTGAAGGTGCTTCGGATATTGTCATCAGTACACGTATTCGACTTGCTCGAAATATTGCAGGTACGCGCTTTCCGATTAGTTTTAACGAACAAGAGGCACAAAATGTAGAAGAAAAATTGATAAAGGCCTTGCTTAGCATTGAAGAAAATCCGTATCAGTTTTCTTTCTTTCAAATTAAAGATATGCCGCTTTTGCAACGACAAATTTTAGTGGAAAAGCATTTAATTAGCCCAAATTTAGCAAATAGAAAGAAAATCGGTTCGTTTTTTTTAACAAAAGATGAGTCGATAAGTATTCTAGTGAATGAAGAGGATCATATTCGAATACAATGTTTAGCTCATGGTATGAATTTAGAGGAGGCATTCAGGGAGGCCCGTAAAATAGACCGTTTCTTAAGTAAGCATATAACCTATGCATATCAAGAGCAATACGGTTATTTAACAAGCTGCCCAACAAATGTCGGTACAGGTTTACGTGCTTCTGTCATGCTCCATTTACCTGCCCTTACCCTTACGAAACAAATGAATACATTAATTCAAATGATGACGCGACTAGGAATGGTTGTTCGAGGGATATATGGTGAAGGTAGTGAAAATTTAGGCAATATTTATCAAATATCCAATCAAATCACGTTAGGGAAATCGGAGCTTGATATTTTACAGGAGTTACGTGATGTTGTTGAGCAAGTTATAAAAAAAGAACAGCTAGCCCGAAAAAAATTACTAACAAGCGCTCCTTCTATATTAGAAGATCGCTTGAGTAGATCGCTTGGCACATTAAAGTATGCCAAAATTTTATCCAGTGAAGAGGCCGCAAGTTGTTTATCCAACGTGCGTCTAGGGGTAAATTTAGGATTATTAGAACCGATTTCACAAAGTCGACTAAATGAATGTATGTTACTGATGCAACCAGGATTTATTCAACAACATGTAGGTACAACACTTCAACCAGCCGAACGCGATATGTATCGGGCAAAGCTTTTACAGGATAAGTTAAATCAACAGGATGATACCATAAACAATGGGGAAGAAGGAGAGGATTTATATGATGTTTAATCGATTCACACAACGCGCTCAAAAAGTGTTACAACTTGCTCAAGAAGAGGCCATTCGCCTTAAGCACAAGGAAATTGGAACAGAGCATATTTTACTTGGGTTAATTCGCGAAGGTGGAGGTATTGCAGCAAAAGCGCTGGAAGCCATTAATATTAGCCCTCAAATGATTGAATCAGGTATTGAAGAGCTTGTAGGAAAAGGGACAGAAGAGGTTGGTCCGATTGTACACTACACACCACGTGCAAAAAAGGTAATCGAATTATCCTTAGATGAGTCTCGCAAATTAGGTCATGCGTATGTTGGAACAGAGCATATTTTATTAGCATTAATTCGTGAAGGCGAGGGTGTGGCAGCACGAGTATTAGCAAATACAGGTGTAAGTATTAATAAAGCACGCCAGCAAGTGCTCTTACTTTTAGGCAATAATGATACAAATAATGCTGGAAACACGACATTGAATCAAACAGTGAATACGCCAACACTAGATAGTTTAGCTCGAGATTTAACAGCTGTTGCTCGAGAAGGCTCTCTTGACCCAGTAATTGGACGTTCAAAGGAAATTACTCGTGTTGTAGAAGTATTATCTCGCCGTACAAAGAACAATCCGGTTTTAATCGGTGAGCCAGGTGTAGGTAAAACAGCAATCGCAGAAGGCCTAGCGCAACAAATTATTAATAATGAAGTGCCTGAAATTTTACGTGATAAACGTGTTATGACACTAGACATGGGGACAGTTGTTGCTGGCACAAAATACCGTGGTGAATTTGAAGACCGTCTGAAAAAGGTAATGGATGAAATACGCCAAGCAGGGAATATTATTCTCTTTATCGACGAGCTTCACACATTAATTGGTGCAGGTGGTGCAGAAGGGGCAATTGATGCCTCAAATATTTTAAAACCATCGTTAGCGCGCGGTGAATTACAATGTATCGGTGCAACGACGTTAGATGAGTACCGCAAATATATCGAAAAAGATGCAGCGTTAGAGCGTCGTTTCCAACCGATTCAAGTTGATGAGCCGTCAGTAGATGAAACGATTCAAATTATTAAAGGCTTGCGTGACCGCTACGAGGCGCATCACCGTGTCAAAATTTCAGATGAAGCGGTCGAAGCTGCAGCGAAATTATCAGATCGTTATATTTCAGATCGTTTCCTTCCAGATAAGGCGATCGATTTAATTGATGAGGCGGGCTCTAAAGTACGCTTGCGTTCGTACACAGTGCCACCAAATTTAAAGGAACTAGAAGATAAGCTTGAAAGCATTAAGTCTGAAAAGAATGCGGCGGTTTCAGGTCAAGAATTTGAAAAGGCAGCAGCTTTACGTGATTCCGAACAAAAGCTTAAAACGGAATTAGAACAGTTGAAAAAAGAATGGAAAGAAAAGCAAGGAAAAGAGGAATCGACTGTTAACGTTGATGACATTGCGCAAGTAGTGGCTATGTGGACTGGAATTCCAGTGTCCAAAATTGCACAGGAAGAAACAGCGAAGCTATTACATCTTGAAGATGAATTACACAAGCGTGTCGTTGGTCAAGGTGAAGCAGTAGAAGCCATTTCTCGCGCAATCCGTCGTGCTCGTGCAGGTCTGAAGGATCCGAAACGTCCGATTGGTTCATTTATTTTCCTTGGCCCAACAGGTGTTGGTAAAACAGAGCTTGCTCGTGCATTAGCAGAAGTAATGTTCGGTGATGAAGATGCGATGATTCGTGTCGACATGTCGGAATATATGGAAAAGCATTCAACTTCACGTTTAGTAGGCTCACCTCCAGGCTATGTTGGCTTCGATGATGGTGGTCAATTAACGGAAAAAGTACGTCGTAAACCATATTCTGTTGTACTTTTAGATGAAATTGAAAAAGCACATCCAGACGTCTTCAATATTTTATTACAAGTATTAGAAGACGGGCGCTTAACGGATTCAAAAGGTCGCGTAGTAGACTTCCGAAATACGGTCGTTATTATGACATCAAACGTAGGTGCAGATGCATTGAAATATCGAAAGCATGTAGGGTTTAACGTTGGGGATGTAACTTCGAAAAATAAAGATATGAAGGGCACAATGCTAGAAGAGTTGAAAAAAGCATTCCGTCCAGAATTCTTAAACCGTATCGATGAGATGATTGTGTTCCATTCATTAGAAAAAGAACATTTAAAAGAAATTGTTTCACTAATGGTCGCTTCATTGACAAAACGTTTAAAGGAGCAAGATATCGAGCTTCAATTAACAGATGCAGCGCTTGAGAAAATTACGGATGAAGGGTATGATCCAACATACGGTGCACGTCCACTACGTCGAGCTCTTCAAAAGCATGTAGAAGATCGTTTATCTGAAGAACTGTTAAAAGGGACGTTAGATAAATCTCAAACAGTTATACTTGATTATGTAGAGAATGAATTTATCGTTCGACCACAAGAAAAGGTATCAACAAATTAGTAGTATGAACGAGGTAGGGGAATTCCCTACCTCGTTTTTTTAACTGAAGAAATAGAAATTTTCAATGGAATATTAGGCGTTCACTTGAGTTTCATGTACAATAATAGAACAAACATTCGAAGGAGTACGCGACATGGCAAAGAAAAAATCAAAATTTATGTGTAGTAGCTGTGGCTATGAAGCAGCAAAATGGATGGGGCGTTGTCCTGGATGTGGCGAGTGGAATACGATGAACGAGGAAGTCGAGGTTATTTCAAAAGGACCTCGTGGAGCATTCCAGCACTCTTCTACAACGACAAAAGCAACACCTATTATTCATGTAGAAGTACAGGAAGAAACTCGTATCGTAACGCAAATGGACGAGTTTAACCGTGTGCTAGGCGGAGGTATTGTGCCTGACTCTCTTGTGTTAATCGGTGGGGACCCAGGTATCGGGAAATCGACCCTGTTATTGCAAGTATCGGCCCTATTATCAAACCAAGGAAAGCGTGTTTTATATATTTCAGGGGAAGAATCTGTGCGTCAAACGAAGTTACGAGCTGAACGTTTAGGTGTTAAATCAGCGGAGCTTTATATTTACTCTGAAACGAACTTAGAATTTTTAAATCAAACGATTGAAGAAGTACAGCCTAAGTTTGTAATTGTAGACTCGATTCAAACGGTACATCATCCTGAAGTGACGAGTGCACCAGGAAGCGTATCGCAAGTTCGTGAATGTACGGCGGAATTAATGCGAATCGCGAAAACGAAAAATATTGCTATCTTTTTAGTCGGACACGTAACGAAGGAAGGACAAATTGCCGGACCACGTATTTTGGAACATATGGTGGATACAGTTCTTTATTTTGAAGGGGAACGCCATCATAATCATCGTATTTTGCGTAGTCAAAAAAACCGTTTCGGGTCAACGAATGAAATCGCCATTTTTGAGATGCTTCAAGGTGGCTTAAAAGAAGTGTTAAATCCATCTGAATTATTTTTACAAGAACGTTCTCAAGGCGCACCAGGTTCGACAATTGTTGCCTCGATGGAAGGAACACGCCCAATCTTAGTTGAAATCCAATCTCTAGTGACGCCAACTAGCTTTAATTATCCAAAGCGAATGGCGACAGGGGTCGATCAAAACCGGGTGCAATTATTAATGGCGGTGCTAGAAAAGCGTATGGGGATGATGCTACAAGCACAGGATGCTTATATTAAAGTAGCAGGCGGTGTGAAGCTTGATGAACCTGCCATTGATTTAGCCGTATTAACAAGTATTGTCTCTAGTTTTAAAGATCAAGCAGTTCGCCCAACCGATTGCTTTATCGGTGAGGTTGGTTTAACAGGTGAGGTTCGTCGTGTGTCTCGTATTGAACAACGTGTCCAAGAAGCTGCAAAATTAGGGTTCCAGCGTGCCTTTATTCCAGCATCCAATATAGGCGGATGGGAGTTCCCGGCAGGAATCCAAGTCGTCGGAGTCGAAACGATAAGTGATTCGTTGCGAGCTTCATTTCAAGACTTATAAATAAAAAAGGGGAAGCAACTAATTAGGTCGCTTCCTCTTTATCTTTATATTAGGCTTTAGCTGTTGAAGATTTTTTTTCAAATGCTTCACGTGTAAAAATACCGAATGGCTTTCCAATTGGTAAAAAGTTAAAGCCGAAATGTTTGTTTAATACGTTTGCACCCGCACCGTAGAACGATAATAATGCGATGACCAATTCAGAGTAAGCTGCTAATAAGTGCATACCATGCTCCATAATACCGAAAGAGCTTAATGATAAGCCGATAAATAATAAATCAATCATAACAAAAATTGCGAATAATACTTTGTTCGTTTCAGCTGCGCCAATTGTCATGAAGATGGTGAAGATTAAGTAGCCTAAGTACACAACGCCTAATTGACGTGTATCGACAGAAGCTTGTAATGCTTCGCCAAATACACCCGCTTGTACTAACCAGCTCATCCCAACACCCATCCAGAATAAACCGTATGCGCCGAAAGCTGTTGTCCCAAATGTATTATTGTGTTTCGAGTCTAAAACTGAAGCGTAAAATTGTGCAATGCCCCCTAAAAATAGTGCCCAAGGAAGCACTAGGCCTAAACCATCTGTCCAACCAAGCTTTTGTGTTGATGCTACGAATGTAACGATCGCTAAACCGAATAAACCGATTGCTGATGGATCGGCAGTAGAAATTTTAATATCTTTTGTTGTATTCAAAACATATTCTCCTATTCCATGATCTATTTTTTCTATTATTCGAAATAATATACTAAAATAGGATTATGAACTATAAAGTGATATTAATTTGAAGAAAGAACGTCATTAATGATGTGATTAGTCGCAAATTTAACAAATAAAAAACGAGTCAAAACGGATTGTTTAGAAAAAAATTATATTAGAAAGATTATTTTGTTGTAACGTAGTTAAAATTGTTATTTTCTGTTGTAGTACAAATGATGGTGTTTGTTTTTAGCATTGAAAGCAAGATGCATGTATAATTACTATTGGAGGTGAATTGTATGTTAAAGAAAGTTATTCAAGTAGCATTCTTATTTATCGGTGGAGCATTAGGTCTAATTTTCTTACCGCCATTATACGAATTTATGAATTTATCATCCCATCCATGGCTTAATAATCCATATTTTAGTGTTGCAATCGGTGCTGCTTTATTATTCGTATTATCTTTTGCATTATCTGATTACTTTGTTAAGTTAATAACGTGGTTAGAGGAAGTTTTATTTAAATTACCTGCTGCAGATTTATTATTCGGGACTTTAGGCTTGATTGTTGGGCTAAGCGTTGCCACTTTAGCAGGTGTTGCCATCAATCAAATGAATATTCCCTTTGTAACGGCTGTAGTGCCAGCAATATTATCCATTGTTTTAGGATATTTAGGATTCCGTTTAGGCTTTAGTAAGCGTGATGAATTATTACAAATATTTTCTGGGAAATCCACTGGAAAAAAACGTGTGAATGATTCAACGAATAAAGAGGTACAAGAGCATTATAAATTACTTGATACGAGTGTCATTATTGATGGACGTATTGCAGATATTTCAGCGACGGGCTTTGTAGAAGGTGTTCTTGTTGTACCGCAGTTTGTGTTAACTGAATTACAGCATATTGCGGACTCTTCAGATACGTTAAAACGTACACGTGGTCGACGAGGACTAGATATTTTAAAACGCCTACAAGACGAGCGTGCTTCAAAAGTACTTATTACAGAAATTGATTTTGAAGACGTATCTGAGGTGGATTTAAAATTAGTACGCTTAGCGAAAAAAATGGATGCACAAATTTTAACGAATGATTTTAACTTAAATAAAGTATGTGAATTACACCGTGTTCAAGTATTAAATATTAATGATTTGGCAAATGCCGTAAAACCTGTTGTTATTCCAGGGGAAGATATGCAAGTCGTAGTGATTAAGGACGGGAAAGAGCATAACCAAGGTGTTGCCTATTTAGATGATGGTACAATGATCGTTGTTGAGGGTGGTCGTAGCTATATAGGTCAGGCGATTACTGTGACGGTGACGAGCGTATTACAAACGTCAGCTGGTCGAATGATCTTTGCAAAGCCAAAAGAAGATTAGGAAGTGAATTGTTTGCGTTATGAAGTTGTTTTGCCTGCAGCAGGTAGTGGAAAGCGTATGGGAGCAGGTCAAAATAAATTGTTTTTACGTTTATTAGACAGGCCTATATTAGTGCATACATTGCAGGTATTTGAGCAAGATGAAAATTGCACAGGAATATGGCTAGCAGTAAAAGACGAAGAACGTCCATTTATACAATCATTATTAGATAAATACCAAATTTCGAAAGTGAAGGGCTTGCCAACAGGTGGTGCAGAGCGCCAACATTCTGTACATTCATGTATAAAAGAAATGAATGCAGTAGATGTTGTACTTGTCCACGATGCTGCGCGTCCATTTATTACGCTTTCAACGATTGCAGAGCTTTCAAAAATAGCCTATGAAAAAGGTGCTGCCATTGCGGGTGTACGTGCGAAAGATACAATGAAAGTTGTGCACAATGGTCTCATTAAAGAAACGGTAGACCGCGATTCGTTATGGATGGTTCAAACCCCACAGGCATTCAAGTTTGATTTATTAGTGGAGGCAGAAGATGTTGCGGAAAAGGTCGGCTTTTTAGGAACAGATGAAGCTATGCTAGTAGAGCGATTAGGTCATGAAATTCACATGGTGGAAAGCAGCTATGAGAATGTTAAAATGACAACGCAGGAAGATTTAATTTTTGGTGAAGCAATATTAAATCGTCGTAATGCAATACAATAAAAAATGTGCCCGGGAACAAATTAATGTTTTCAGGGCATTTTTGTTTGCGAGGGAAAGGGAATTAATTTTTTCGTCCATACTTAGAAAAGACAATACTTCGCTTTCTTTGGCGAAAGTTTTGTTTTTCTTACGAAGTTTTGATTATACTAGAACTAATGAGATTACGAGAAAGAAGGTGAGGGCTAGTTTGTCTTATTAGATAGGCTAGCGTGAAATGATGTTTCGAATTGGACAAGGCTTTGATGTTCACGAATTTGCAGAAGGACGTCCTTTGATTTTAGGTGGCATTACGATACCACATGAGCGTGGCTTATTAGGGCATTCGGATGCAGACGTGTTATTACATACTGTAACAGATGCAGCACTAGGAGCTATCGGTGAAGGGGATATCGGTCGTCACTTCCCGGATACAGACCCGGAATGGAAGGATGCGGACTCAGCTAAGCTACTTGCGTATATTTGGAAGATGGTAGAGGAGCGCGGCTATAAATTAGGAAATGTTGATTGCACAATTATGGCACAACGTCCTAAAATGGCTCCGTATATTGAACCAATGCGTAATCGTATCGCAGAGCTTTTGAATGCAGATCCATCACAAGTAAATGTGAAAGCAACAACAACGGAAAAGTTGGGCTTCGTTGGTCGTGAAGAAGGTATTGCGGCAATGGCAACGATTTTATTAATCCAAGCTTAAATAGGTTGCGTGTGCCATATTTCGGCTCACGCTACTTTTATTTAGTAACTTACAGTGGTAAAATGAACAAAGTTAAAGGGTCGAAAAGTTTTTTCTGACGCAAAATTAGGAGGCACAATTATGACGAAATCAGTCCGCGTTCGTTATGCACCATCGCCAACAGGATTTTTACACATCGGTGGCGCACGTACAGCGTTATTCAACTATTTATATGCAAAACATCACAACGGTACTTTCGTAGTACGTATTGAAGATACAGATATCGAACGTAACGTAGAGGGCGGAGAAGCTTCTCAGTTAGATAACTTACGTTGGTTAGGTATTACGCCAGACGAGACAATTGATATCGGTGGTCCATACGCACCATACCGTCAAATGGAACGTTTAGAAATTTATAAAGAGCATGCTGAAAAAATGCTAGAAGCGGGCCAAGCGTACAAATGTTTCTGTTCTTCAGAAGAATTAGAAGCATCACGTGAATCTCAAAAAGCACAAGGTGTAGCTGCACCGACTTATAACGGGAAATGTCGTCACTTATCAGCGGAAGAAGTAGCATCAAAAGAAGCTTCTGGTATTCCATACACAATTCGTATGCGTGTTCCTGCTGATACAACATATAAATTTACGGACTTAGTGCGTGGGGATGTAACATTCGAATCGAAGGATATCGGGGATTGGGTTCTTGTAAAAGCAAACGGGATTCCGACGTATAACTATGCAGTCGTATTAGATGATCACTTTATGGACATCACACATGTATTCCGCGGGGAAGAGCATTTATCAAATACACCTAAACAAATGATGATATTTGATGCGTTTGGTTGGGAATACCCTGAATACGGTCATATGACATTAATTGTTAATGAAGAACGCAAAAAGTTATCAAAACGTGACGAGTCGATTATTCAATTCGTTACACAATATAAGGATCTTGGTTATTTACCAGAAGCGATGTTTAACTTCTTCGCATTACTTGGCTGGTCTCCAGAAGGGGAAGAAGAAATCTTCTCCCACGATGAGTTCATCAAACTATTCGACGAAAAACGTTTATCAAAATCACCATCAATGTTTGATAAAACAAAGCTTACTTGGATGAATAATCAGTACATTAAAAAGCTATCTCGTGAAGAAGTAGTTGCTTTAGCATTACCTCATTTACAAAAAGCAAATTTACTTCCTGCTGAGTTAACTGCAAAAGAGCATGCTTGGGCTGCTGAATTAATTGGTCTTTACCATGAGCAAATGAGCTTTGGCGCGGAAATCGTAGAATTAACAAGCCTATTCTTCACAGATGAAATAGCATATGATGAAGAAGCGAAGGAAGTATTAGCTGGTGAAACGGTTCCAGCTGTAATGGCTTCATTCAAAACGCAATTAGAAGGTTTAGAAACGTTTGATGCAGATTCAATTAAAGCGGCGATTAAAGCTGTTCAAAAAGAAACAGGCGCGAAAGGTAAAAACTTATTCATGCCAATCCGTGTTGTGACGACTGGTCAAACACACGGTCCAGAATTACCAAACGCTATCGCATTAATTGGAAAAGAAAAAGCGATTGCTCGTGTAGAGAAATTTGCAAATTAACGCACAAACTGATTGATTTTTCAGAAAATAATTGTAAAATGAATTTAAATTGTATATAACATAAACGCGTTGAGAAGGAGAAGTACGTGGCGCACACCTATTAGAGAGGATCATCACCGGCTGAAAGTGATCTAGGTCAAGGCAAAGCAGAAATGCACCTTTGAGCATTTAATTGAACTTTTAAGTAGGTTAAATCGTCTAGTCCACGTTATCGGGCTCTTTAAGCGGAAAAAGTCTTCGTACTTCTTCAACCAGAGTGGAACCGCGCGTGTATGCGTCTCTGTCACCCCAATTTAGGTGATGGAGGCGTTTTTATTTTTGGGAAAATTTAAAAAACGAAAAGGAGGGGAAGTATGTTTATAAGGATGAAAGAGGATATAGATAATATTTTTGAAAATGACCCAGCAGCACGAAGCGTGTTGGAAGTGGTGTTAACCTATTCAGGTTTACATGCGATATGGTCGCATCGTATTGCGCATTGGTTTTTCAAACGAAAATTTTTCTTTATTGCACGTGCGATTTCTCAAATTACCCGTTTCTTTACAGGAATTGAAATTCACCCTGGAGCAAAAATTGGCCGACGCTTTTTCATAGACCATGGTATGGGAGTAGTGATTGGGGAAACATGTGAAATTGGAAATGATGTAACACTTTATCAAGGAGTAACACTTGGTGGTACTGGTAAAGAAAAAGGGAAACGTCATCCAACGTTAGAGGATGGTGTCTTAGTAGCAACAGGGGCAAAGGTGCTCGGCTCAATTACGGTGGGCGCGAATAGTAAAATCGGCGCCGGCTCGGTCGTATTAAAAGAAGTGCCACCCAATGCTACGGTTGTAGGTATTCCAGGTAAGGTTGTAATGATTGATGGTGTGCGAACAGAAGCGAAAAGATTAGATCATCAAAACATACCTGACCCAGTAGGCGACCGCTGTGATATGTTAGAAAAAACGATTGAAGCATTGCACCAAGAAATTGCGAATTTAAAGAAGGAGCGACAATTATGAGTATTCAAATATTCAATACCTTGACACGTCAAAAAGAACCTTTTATTCCTTTAGAAGAAGGAAAAGTAAAAATGTATGTATGTGGTCCAACTGTATACAACTATATTCATATCGGCAATTCTAGACCGGTTATAGTTTATGATACAGTACGCCGCTATTTACAATATGCAGGATACGATGTGAAATTTGTTTCGAACTTCACAGATGTAGACGACAAAATTATAAAAGCGGCAAATGAGCTAGGTGAAGCAACATCAGAGCTTACGGAGCGTTTTATTGCAGCATACTTTGAAGATATTACAGCTTTAGGTTGCAAAAAGGCAGATGCACATCCTCGAGTAACAGAGCACATGGATGATATTATTCAATTTGTTCAAGTGCTAATTGATAAAGGCTTTGCATATGAATCACAAGGTGATGTTTACTATCGCACGCGTAAATTCAATGGTTACGGCAAATTATCGCACCAATCTATTGATGATTTAAAAGTAGGAGCGCGTATTGAAGCGGGTGAAAAGAAGGAAGACCCGCTAGATTTCGCATTATGGAAATCAGCGAAGCCAGGTGAAGTGAAATGGGATTCTCCATGGGGTGCAGGGCGTCCGGGCTGGCATATTGAATGTTCGGTAATGGCTCGTGAGCATTTAGGAGACACAATTGACATCCATGCGGGAGGTCAAGATTTAACATTCCCTCACCATGAAAATGAAATTGCACAATCAGAGGCTCATAATGATAAGGCATTTGCGCGTTATTGGATGCACAACGGGTATATCAATATTGATAACGAAAAAATGTCAAAATCATTAGGGAACTTTATTTTAGTAAATGATATTCGCCAGCAAATCGATCCGCAAGTTTTGCGATTCTTTATGTTATCTGTACATTACCGCCATCCAATTAATTTTGCGCAAGATTTAGTGGAAGCAGCGAAAAATGGTTTAGACCGTATTCGAACAGCCTATGCGAATGTCGAGCATCGTTTAGAGGCATCTGCTGGATTAGCTGAAAATAGTGAAGATTGGTTGGCAAAAATTGTTCAAATAAAAGTCGACTTTGAAGCGGCTATGAATGACGATTTTAATACAGCAAATGCTATTTCCGCACTATTTGAACTTTCTCGCATCGCAAACGTTTATTTAAACGAGAGCAATACGGACCCGCAAGTATTACAAGCTATCTTAAATATGTTCAATACAATTGGGGATGTATTAGGCGTGCAAGTGAAAGTAGAAGCGGGTTTATTGGATGAAGAGATTGAAGCATTAATTGAAGAACGAAATATGGCCCGTAAAAACCACGATTTTGCACGTTCAGATGAGATTCGTGACCAATTGTTAAATATGGATATTGTACTAGAAGATACTCGCCAAGGAACACGCTGGAAACGAGGTCAGTAAATGCAAAACTTAACAGCACATGATGTCAAACAACTCAATGCCCTCGCCGTTGCTTATATGGGTGACGCGGTACTAGAGCAAAGAATTCGTGAACATTTAATTTTATCAGGCAGGGCCAAGCCGAATACACTTCATAAAGAAGCAACAAGCTACGTATCAGCAAAATCTCAGTCGATGATCGTCCATCGCATGATGGACGAAGATTATTTAACGGAAGAGGAACTCGCAGCTTTTCGACGTGGTCGTAATGCCAAATCAGGTTCAGTCCCTAAAAATACAGATGTACGAACGTATCGAAATAGTTCTGGTTTTGAAGCGGTTCTAGGGAGTTTATTTTTATGCAAAGAGCACGAACGTGTAAATGAAATTATTGACTACGCAATTCAAATTGTAGAACAGTCAAAAGGAGTGTAACTATGGCGGAGAGAAGACAACGAGATCGTAAGCCGAGTGATTTTAAAGGACGCGATAAAAAATCAACGGCTTTAAAAGTCTATGATAAGAAACAACAACAAGAGAAGCCACAATCCGCTCCAGAAGAAGTTAATGGAGAAATGATTGCAGGGAAAAACCCGGTATTAGAAGCACTACGTTCAGGCCGTGAAATTAACAAGGTATGGATTGCTGAAGGGGTCAAAAAAACAGGTGTACAAGAGTTAATGGACTTAGCAAAAGAGCAAGGTGTATTAGTTCAATTTGTTCCAAAGCAAAAAATTGATAAATTAGCCGATAATCATCAAGGAATCGTAGCATCAGTAGCAGCTTATAATTATGCGGAACTAGATGATTTATTCCAAGCAGCTAAAAACAAAAATGAAGATCCGTTTTTCTTAATTTTAGATGAATTAGAGGATCCGCATAATTTAGGGTCGATTATGCGTACAGCAGATGCGATCGGTGCTCACGGGATTATTATTCCGAAGCGTCGCGCGGTTGGCTTAACAGCCGTCGTTGCAAAAGCATCAACAGGCGCAATTGAACACGTACCTGTTGTACGTGTGACAAATTTAGCACAAACTGTGGACGAGCTAAAAGACCGCGGTGTTTGGATTGCAGGTACAGATGCAAAAGGTTCAGCAGATTATCGTAATATGGATGCAACATTACCGCTTGCATTAATTATTGGTAGTGAAGGTAAAGGGATGAGCCGTCTCTTAAAGGATAAATGTGATTTCTTGTACCACTTACCAATGGTTGGTCATGTAACATCACTTAATGCCTCAGTAGCAGCTGCGTTGCTGATGTATGAAGTGTACCGCAAACGTCAAGAAGCTAACGGATGAGGGTATGCAAAACATTTTGCTAGTAGACGGCTATAATATGATCGGTGCATGGAGTGAGCTTCGTCCATTACGAGAGCCTCATTTCGAAGATTCACGAGATCGATTAGTTGAAAGAATGGCTGAATATAAAGCACATACTGGATGGCGCGTCATTGTTGTATTTGATGCGCATCTTGTCCCTGGGACGGAACAGCTTTATATCCAACATGACGTAGAGGTTATTTACACAGGGAAAAATGAAACAGCAGACGAACGAATTGAAAAATTATCAAATGAGCTTAAAGGACGAAAAGTACAAATTCATGTAGCAACTTCTGATATGACGGAACAAAACGTCGTATTTGGTCATGGCGCATTACGTAAATCAGCACGTGAACTAGAAATTGAAATGCAAATTATTCAATCTAAAATATCATCTAAAGTAAAAGAGACAATAGACGAAAAACCAGCCTCGAGGATACAATTATCTAAAGAGGTAGAGTTGCAGTTTGAAAAATGGCGAAGAGGGCTTAAGTAATAATTTGCCCGTAATTTCCAATTAAGTTATACTGTTCCTAATGATTCTGGCGTAGCTGAGGTGATTTCCATTGCTTAAAAGTGAGAAGATACAAGTCATACAGCAGTTTGAGAGTTTAACAGATGAAGATCTTATAGAACAAGTGCATCAAGGCAATGCGGATGCGTTAGATTTTTTGATCTCGAAATATCGACTTTTTGTCAAAGCAAAGGCAAGGTCGTATTTTTTAGTAGGCGCAGATAAAGAGGATATCATTCAAGAAGGCATGATTGGTCTGTATAAGGCGATTCGTGACTTTAAGGAGGATAAGCTTGCGTCGTTTAGAGCATTTGCGGAGCTTTGTATTACAAGACAGATAATTACGGCTATTAAGACGGCAACGCGCCAAAAGCATATCCCACTTAATTCGTACGTTTCATTAGATAAGCCCATTTACGATGAGGAATCCGAACGTACATTAATGGATGTCATTACAAGTCCTATTTCAGAAGACCCTGAATACTTAATGATTCATCGTGAAGATTACCGCCATTTAGAACGTAAGATGGGTGAAGTATTAAGTGAGTTAGAGCAACAAGTATTAATCCGATATTTAGAAGGACAATCCTACAATGAAATTTCGGAAGATTTGAATCGTCATGTAAAATCAATCGATAATGCTTTACAACGTGTAAAGAGGAAATTAGAGCGTCATATCGAATTAAAAGAAATGACTTAAACACTTGGAGCCTTTATTGACAGTGGCAAATTTAGGTGTTAGTCTTGAAAAGACAAAATGCCCAAAAAGGTGATATAAATGGCAAAGAAAGTCGTTTTAAGTTGCGAAAAATGCGGTTCTAGAAACTATCATGTTCCTCAAAAAGAAGGAGCTACAGAACGTCTTGAACTTAAGAAATTTTGTTCGCATTGCAATGAACATACAATGCATAAACAAACGTTATAATTGAAACATAGATAAACACGTAGTACGGAGGTTAGGCGAAGATGAGTAAAGTTACAAGCTTTTTCCAAGAAGTCGGCTCAGAAATGCGTAAAACAAGCTGGCCAAAAAGCAAAGAGTTAACAAAGTATACAGTAGTAGTAGTTTCAACTGTTATTGTAATGGCGTTATTCTTTACAGTAGTAGACTTAGGAATCTCAGAATTATTCCGTTGGTTCTTGTCTTTATAAGTTCTATCATGTTAATATTTCGAAATAGCCCGTCCATGCCATATAACGGGTTTTTTCATTTGTTTTAAAGTGATTTGTTTGTTTAAATTGAAAAAATAGATTAATGAAGTTTTGTGAATGGGAATAGTATTTCTACCACATTGAATGTAAAGGAGGGGCGGACGATTTAGTCCTACCTATATGGAAAAAAATTGGTATGTAGTGCATACGTACTCAGGTTATGAAAACCGAGTGAAAGCGAATCTTGAAAAACGTGTTGAAACAATGGGAATGCAAGATAAAATTTTCCGTGTAATTGTTGCAGAGCACGAGGAAATCGATGTAAAAGAAGACGGTAAGAAAAAAGCAGTAATGCGTAAAGTATTCCCAGGTTATGTATTAGTAGAGTTAATTATGACGGATGATGCTTGGTATGTAGTACGTAATACACCAGGTGTTACGGGGTTCATTGGATCTTCAGGTGGTGGGGTAAAACCAACACCATTATTACCGGAAGAAGCAGATCGTCTATTAGAACAAATGGGTATGAACGAAACGCAAATCGGTGAAGTGGAAATTACTGTTGGTGAAGTTGTTGAAGTGTTAGAAGGACCATTCGCTCATT
The DNA here is from genome assembly GCF_038005985.1 of Solibacillus sp. FSL R7-0682. Taxonomy (NCBI): domain Bacteria; kingdom Bacillati; phylum Bacillota; class Bacilli; order Caryophanales; family Caryophanaceae; genus Solibacillus; species Solibacillus sp. FSL R7-0682. Next base: position 3,876,507 of record NZ_JBBOUI010000001.1, on the reverse strand, counting down.
TCCAAGGTCGTGTAGAAGAAGTAGATATCGAGAAAGCAAAATTAAAAGTTCTTGTTGATATGTTTGGTCGCGAAACAGTGATGGAGCTAGACTTTAACCAAGTTCAAAAAATATAGAATTATTTAGACTTGATTAAGCATTTTAAAAGTGTTATCATTTCATAGGTCAGACTGTCATTCATTTGATAGATGATTATAGTTTAGTTTTAATGTTATCGGCAAGTTAGCTGACGAACAGATATTTGAGTGGGAGGGGCAACCCAATTACCACATCACGGACTTAAGGAGGTGTGTCTCGTGGCTAAAAAAGTTATTAAAGTTGTAAAACTTCAAATCCCTGCTGGTAAAGCAAACCCAGCACCACCGGTTGGTCCTGCATTAGGTCAAGCAGGTGTTAATATCATGGGATTCTGTAAAGAATTTAACGCTCGTACTGCTGATCAAGCTGGTCTTATTATTCCGGTTGAGATTTCAGTATTCGAAGACCGTTCATTCACTTTCATTACTAAAACTCCACCTGCAGCAGTATTACTTAAAGTAGCAGCTGGTATCCAATCTGGATCTGGTGAACCAAACCGTAAGAAAGTTGCAACGGTTAAACGTGATAAAGTTCGCGAAATCGCTGAACAAAAAATGCCAGACCTTAACGCAGCATCAGTTGAAGCTGCAATGTTAATGGTTGAAGGTACTGCACGAAGCATGGGTATCGTTATCGAAGACTAATCCCATCTTCACACTTGATGATGTTTTTGTTTTTGGAAGGTTGCTGCACTCGGATACTTGTTTGAGGGGTGCGCAACCTTTATTCGTGGGAGGTCAAATCCGTTACAACCACAATCAAGGAGGAAATTATAATGGCTAAAAAAGGTAAAAAACTGCAAGATGCAGCTAAATTAATCGATCGCGCTACTTTATACTCTGTAGAAGAAGCAGTAGCTTTAGCGCAAAAAACATCTACAGTTAACTTCGATGCAACTGTAGAAGTAGCATTCAAATTAGGTATCGACACTCGTAAGAATGACCAACAAATCCGTGGTGCTGTAGTATTACCACACGGTACTGGTAAAACTCAACGCGTATTAGTTTTCGCTAAAGGTGAAAAACTTAAAGAAGCAGAAGCTGCTGGCGCTGACTATGTAGGCGATGCAGAATACATCCAAAAAATCCAACAAGGTTGGTTCGATTTCGATGTAATCGTTGCAACTCCTGACATGATGGGTGAAGTTGGTAAATTAGGTCGTGTATTAGGTCCTAAAGGTTTAATGCCAAACCCTAAAACAGGTACAGTTACTTTCGACGTAACTAAAGCTATCGAAGAAATCAAAGCTGGTAAAGTAGAATACCGTGCTGAAAAAGCTGGTATCATCCACGCTCCTATTGGTAAAGTTTCTTTCGATACAGAAAAATTAGTAGAAAACTTCTTAGCAGTATTTGAAGTTGTTCAAAAAGCTAAACCAGCTGCAGCAAAAGGTACTTACATGAAGTCTGTAAATGTTACAACTACAATGGGTCCTGCTGTTAAAGTTGACGCTGCTAACGTAGTAATCAAATAATTTATTCCCGGTTTAAAAACCGTTTAATTAAATTAGTTGACAACGCGCCGCTTACTTGGTAAGATGGATGCTGTTGTGAATCATCCATTTGTACCGTAGACAGTAGGAGTGCGTTAAGCACTTAATGATCCTACCGAGGACATCGGAATTCGGATTCTTTTTAAGATGATGACTTTCAGCCTCTATGTCTTTTTGATATAGAGGCTTTTCTTTTGTCGGTATAAATGACTCATTCTAATAGGAGGTGTCATCATGAGCAAAGCAATCGAAACAAAATCAGTACAAGTTCAAGAAATCGCTGCTAAATTCGAAGCTGCTGCTTCTGTAGTAGTAGTTGACTACCGTGGTTTAACAGTTGCCCAAGTAACAGAATTACGTAAGCAATTACGTGAAGCTGGTGTTGAGTTCAAAGTTTACAAAAACACTTTAACTCGTCGTGCTTCTGAAATCGCAGGTGTTGAAGGAATCAACGAATTCTTAACTGGTCCAAACGCTGTTGCGTTCTCAAACGAAGACGTAGTAGCTCCAGCAAAAATTATCAACGAGTTCGCTAAGAAAAACGAAGCTCTTGAAATCAAAGCTGGTATCATCGAAGGTACAATCGCATCTGTTGAAGACGTTAAAGCTCTTGCAGAACTTCCATCTCGCGAAGGTCTATTATCAATGCTTTTATCTGTACTTCAAGCTCCAGTGCGCAACTTCGCACTTGCAACAAAAGCTGTTGCAGATCAAAAAGAAGAGCAAGGCGCATAATTTTCGCCGCTTAACTTCAAAACAAGGCAAGATTGCCTAAAAAACTATAAACATTCCATAGGAGGAAATTAAAATGAACAAAGAGCAAATCTTAGAAGCTATCAAAGTTATGACAGTTCTAGAATTAAACGATTTAGTAAAAGCTATCGAAGAAGAATTCGGTGTAACAGCAGCAGCTCCTGTAGCTGTAGTAGCTGGCGGTGCAGCTGGTGGCGCTGAAGAAAAAACTGAATTTGATGTAGTATTAGCTTCTGCTGGTGCTGAAAAAATCAAAGTAATCAAAGTGGTTCGTGAAATCACTGGTTTAGGTTTAAAAGAAGCTAAAGAGGTTGTTGACAACGCTCCTAAAGCTCTTAAAGAAGGCGTTTCTAAAGATGACGCTGAAGCAATCAAAGCTAAACTTGAAGAAGTTGGCGCTTCAGTAGAAGTTAAATAATTTTAGTTTAACTTTAATGACTAAGCGGTATGCTTAGTTTTATAGGGAAAGCTCGTCTCAATTTTGTGGCGGGCTTTTCTTTTTTAGACTATAGAAGTAGTTAAATATTTCTATTAGGATATGTGAGACATCATTAAGTGCTTTAAAGGACATTGATGTGACTTGCGAATAAAATTTTTTAGGGGCGTGTCGTATGTCTGAACATTATTATTCAAATAAGCCTCAAACTGAGAGTAAACCACGCCAATGGAAATTTACTTTATTAGGAAATACATTTATATTCGAAACAGATGCCGGTGTATTTAGTAAAAGCGAAGTAGATTTTGGTTCCCGTGTGTTGATTGATGCATTCGAAATGCCAAACGTTGAAGGTGTTTTACTTGATGTAGGATGTGGTTATGGACCAATCGGCTTGTCGATTGCGAAAGACAATCCTGAGCGTGAAGTGTTAATGATGGATATTAATACACGTGCGGTGGCATTGTCGCAAAAAAATGCACAACTAAACGGGGTTCAAAATGTACGAATTTTTGAGAGTGATGGATTAAGTACAGTTGATGCGAATACAAAAGCAGCGGCCATTTTAACAAATCCACCAATTCGCGCTGGTAAGGAAACAATTTTTAAGTTTTATAATGGGGCGTATGAATTGCTAGTGGAGAATGGTGAGTTGTGGGTAGTTATTCAGAAGAAACAAGGTGCGCCATCGACAATGAGTCATTTAGAGGAAATGTTTTCAGAAGTTGACGTCGTTGAGAAGAAAAAAGGATATTGGATCATACGTGCAAAAAAATAAGTAAGATTCACTTGGATTATTGACTTGACAAATTGACTATGATAACATAATAAAATGCAAAATTATTATTTTGAGGAAGTATGCCCTTTTGCATAATTAATAATCTTTTATGGGTATGCTAACTAAGAATAAGTTTAGTTTAACCGAAAATGAGATCTATGAAAAGACTCGTTTTCTTTTTGTCTTTCGAAATCATACACTATTTGTAAGGTTTTGCAAAGACCTATTATCGCTTTATTGAGGGGTGAATGAGTTGACAGGTCAACTAGTTCAGTACGGACAACACCGCCAGCGTAGAAGCTTTGCGCGTATTAGTGAGGTGCTGGAACTTCCGAATTTAATCGAGATTCAAACAGCATCTTATGAGTGGTTCCTTGAAGAAGGATTGCGTGAGATGTTCCACGACATTTCTCCAATCGAAGATTTTACAGGTAATCTTTCATTAGAATTCGTCGACTATACATTAGGAGATCCTAAGTATGACGTTGATGAGTGTAAAGAACGTGACGTAACTTACGCTGCGCCATTACGTGTAAAAGTACGTTTACACAACAAAGAAACAAACGAAGTAAAAGAGCAAGATGTCTTCATGGGTGACTTCCCATTAATGACAGAAACAGGCACATTTATTATTAACGGTGCTGAGCGCGTTATCGTTTCTCAGTTAGTTCGTTCTCCAAGTGTATACTTCCACGAAAAAACGGATAAAAACGGTAAAAAAGGCTTTGGTGCGACAGTTATTCCTAACCGTGGTGCATGGCTTGAATATGAAACTGATGCAAAAGATGTCGTTTACGTACGTATCGACCGTACGCGTAAATTACCTGTAACGGTATTATTACGTGCATTAGGCTTTGGCTCAGACCAAGAGATTTTAGATATCATTGGCGACAATGAATACTTACGTAATACGCTTGAAAAAGACAACACAGAAAGCACTGAAAAGGCGCTTCTTGAAATTTACGAGCGTTTACGCCCAGGTGAACCACCAACAGTTGAATCAGCGAAGAATTTATTATATTCTCGTTTCTTTGACGCAAAACGCTATGATTTAGCGAATGTTGGTCGTTACAAAATGAACAAAAAGCTTCACATCAAAAATCGTTTATTCAACCAAACGATTGCTGAAACATTAGTAGACAATGAAACAGGTGAAATTATTGTTGAAGCTGGTACATTATTAGATCGTCGTAATTTAGATAAGTTAATCCCTTATTTAGAAAAAGGTGTAGGCTTCCGTACGTTAACACAAGTTGGTGGCGTATTAGAAGATGACATTACAATTCAGTCGATTAAAATTTATGCACCAAATGATGAAGCGCAAAAAGAAATCAATGTTATTTCAAATGCATACATTGATGAAGAAGTTAAAAATATTACACCAGCTGACGTAATTGCATCTGTGTCTTACTTCTTTAACTTACTTTACAATGTGGGTAACACAGATGATATTGACCATTTAGGTAACCGTCGTTTACGTTCTGTTGGTGAGTTATTACAAAACCAATTCCGTATCGGTTTATCTCGTATGGAGCGTGTTGTACGTGAGCGTATGTCAATTAATGACACAGCAGCAATCGTACCACAGCAATTAATTAATATTCGTCCAGTTATCGCATCGATTAAAGAGTTCTTTGGTTCATCTCAGTTATCACAATTCATGGACCAAACAAACCCACTTGCAGAGTTAACACACAAACGTCGTTTATCTGCATTAGGACCTGGTGGTTTAACGCGTGAGCGTGCAGGTATGGAAGTACGTGACGTTCACTACTCTCACTACGGCCGTATGTGTCCGATTGAGACACCAGAGGGACCAAACATTGGTCTTATCAACTCTTTATCTTCATTCGCCAAAGTAAATAAGTTTGGATTTATCGAAACACCTTACCGTCGTGTAGACCCGGAAACAGGTGCAGTAACAGATGATATCCATTACTTAACTGCTGACGAAGAAGATAACTATGTAGTAGCACAAGCAAACTCTGAATTAACAGCAGAGGGTACTTTTGCTAAAGAAGAGGTAGTAGGTCGTTTCCGTGGGGACAACACTGTGTTCAACCGCGATCGTATCGACTACATGGATGTATCACCAAAACAAGTAGTATCTGCTGCCACTGCATGTATCCCGTTCTTAGAGAACGACGATTCAAACCGTGCCCTAATGGGAGCGAACATGCAACGTCAAGCGGTTCCATTACTATATCCAAACGCACCATTCGTTGGTACTGGTATGGAGCATGTTGATGCACGTGACTCAGGTGCTGCTGTCGTTGCAAAATATGATGGCATCGTTGAACACGTAGAAGCGCGTTCTATTCATGTACGTCGTATTGAATTAGTAGACGGCAAAGAAGTTAAGGGCGACTTAACAAAATATAAATTACAAAAATTCATTCGTTCAAACCAAGGTACTTCTTATAACCAACGTCCAATTGTAAAAGTTGGCGACCGTGTTAAACCTCGTGATATTTTAGCTGATGGTCCTTCAATGGAAAAAGGTGAATTAGCACTAGGTCAAAACGTACTTGTTGCGTTCATGACATGGGACGGCTTTAACTACGAGGATGCGGTTATTATGAGTGAGCGCCTTGTAAAAGACGATGTATATACTTCTGTTCATATTGAAGAATATGAATCAGAGTCTCGTGATACAAAGCTTGGACCTGAAGAAATCACACGTGACATTCCGAACGTTGGGGAAGACGCACTGCGTAACCTAGACGATCGTGGAATTATCCGTATCGGTGCGGAAGTACGTGACGGTGATATTCTAGTTGGTAAAGTAACACCTAAAGGGGTTACAGAACTAACTGCTGAAGAGCGTTTATTACATGCAATCTTTGGTGAAAAAGCACGCGAAGTGCGTGACACGTCTTTACGTGTACCACATGGCGCTGGCGGTATCATCTTAGATGTAAAAGTATTCAACCGTGAAGATGGAGACGAATTACCACCAGGTGTTAACCAATTAGTTCGTGCTTATATTGTTCAAAAACGTAAAATTCGCGTTGGTGACAAAATGGCCGGACGTCACGGTAACAAAGGTGTAATCTCTCGTATTTTACCGGAAGAAGACATGCCATTTATGCCAGACGGCACACCGGTTGATATCATGCTTAACCCACTTGGGGTACCTTCACGTATGAATATCGGACAAGTTTTAGAGCTTCATTTAGGTATGGCTTCACGCTATTTAGGCGTACACATGGCTACACCAGTATTTGACGGCGCGAACGAAGAAGATGTTTGGGAAACGATGGAAGAAGCTGGAATGAACCGTGATGGTAAAACAACTCTGTATGATGGACGTTCAGGTGAACCGTTCGATAACCGTGTAACTGTTGGTGTCATGTACATGATCAAACTTGCCCACATGGTTGACGACAAACTTCACGCACGTTCAACTGGTCCTTACTCATTAGTAACGCAACAACCGCTTGGTGGTAAAGCACAATTCGGTGGACAACGTTTCGGTGAGATGGAAGTATGGGCACTTGAAGCATACGGTGCTGCTTACACATTACAAGAGATTTTAACTGTAAAATCAGATGATGTAGTAGGTCGTGTGAAAACATATGAAGCAATCGTTAAAGGTGAAAGTGTACCAGAACCAGGTGTACCAGAATCATTCAAAGTATTAATTAAAGAACTTCAATCATTAGGTATGGATGTTAAAATGTTAACAATCAACGACGAGGAAGTAGAACTTCGCGACCTTGACGATGAAGAAGAAGTAACAGCACCAGCTCCAGAGTTGGAAAACCCAGTACCTTCTGAGGATAAAGAAGAAGACCCAGTAGAGTCATTTGAATAATTTCAAAATGAATCGGGCAGGTATATGCCCTGCCCGATTTTTCGTTTTATAACCATTGAAGGCAAGTTTCATTATGGCCTAATGTGAAACTTTGCGATTGCCGAGCTACAAATAAAGTCACTTAAGGACTTATAACTAAAGGGAGGTAGGCTCCTTGATCGATGTTAATGAATTTGAATATATGAAAATTGGTTTAGCTTCTCCTGACAAGATCCGTTCTTGGTCTTATGGCGAAGTAAAGAAGCCAGAAACAATTAACTACCGTACATTAAAACCAGAAAAAGATGGTCTTTTCTGCGAACGAATCTTCGGACCAACTAAAGACTGGGAATGTCACTGTGGTAAATATAAGCGTGTACGTTACAAAGGTGTCGTTTGTGATCGCTGTGGCGTAGAAGTAACACGTGCAAAAGTACGTCGTGAGCGTCAAGGTCACATCGAGCTTGCAGCACCTGTATCACATATTTGGTACTTCAAAGGTATTCCAAGCCGTATGGGTCTTATTTTAGACATGTCTCCACGTGCATTAGAAGAAGTAATTTACTTCGCTTCTTATGTTGTGATTGAGCCAGGTCAAACTTCTTTAGGTTTCAAAGACCTTCTTTCTGAAAAAGAATATCGTGCATACCGTGAAAAATATGGCAACGAATTCGAAGCAGCAATGGGTGCAGAAGCAATCAAACGCCTGCTTGAAAAAATTGATTTAGAAGAAGAGACTTTAGTTTTAAAAGAAGAATTAAAATCTGCACAAGGTCAACGCCGTACACGTGCAATTAAACGTTTAGAAGTTGTAGAGTCTTTCCGTAACTCAGGCAACAAGCCAGAGTGGATGATTTTAGATGTACTTCCTGTAATTCCACCAGAGCTTCGTCCAATGGTGCAATTAGATGGTGGCCGTTTTGCTACTTCTGACTTAAATGACCTTTACCGTCGTGTGATTAACCGTAACAACCGTTTAAAACGATTACTTGACCTTGGTGCACCAAGCATCATCGTACAAAACGAAAAACGTATGTTACAAGAAGCAGTAGATGCTTTAATCGATAACGGTCGTCGTGGTCGTCCTGTAACAGGTCCTGGTAACCGTCCTTTAAAATCACTTTCACACATGCTGAAAGGTAAACAAGGTCGTTTCCGTCAAAACTTACTTGGTAAACGTGTAGACTACTCTGGTCGTTCGGTTATCGTAGTAGGTCCAAACTTAAAAATGTACCAATGTGGTCTTCCAAAAGAAATGGCAATCGAGCTATTCAAGCCTTTCGTAATGAAAGAATTAGTAGAACGTGGCCTAGCGCATAACATTAAGAGTGCAAAACGTAAAATTGAGCGATTACACAATGAAGTTTGGGACGTTTTAGAAGATGTAATTCGTGAGCATCCGGTCTTACTTAACCGTGCACCGACGCTTCACCGTCTTGGTATCCAAGCATTCGAACCAACATTAGTAGAAGGTCGTGCAATTCGTCTTCACCCATTAGTATGTACAGCGTATAACGCTGACTTCGACGGTGACCAAATGGCCGTGCACGTACCGTTATCAGCTGAAGCACAAGCGGAAGCTCGTTTACTTATGTTAGCAGCTCAAAACATCCTGAACCCGAAAGATGGTAAACCAGTAGTAACACCATCTCAAGATATGGTATTAGGTAACTACTACTTAACGCTTGAGCGCGCAGGTGCTCGTGGTGAAGGTTCGATCTTCCATGATTCAAACGAAGTGTTAATCGCATACCAAAATGGTCATGTTCATTTACACACTCGTATTGCGATCAAGGCAAGTTCATTAAAAAATCCAACGTTTACAGAACAACAAAACAAAATGTTCTTGTTAACGACTGTTGGTAAGGTAATTTTCAATGAAATTTTACCAAGCTCATTCCCTTATATTAATGAGCCAACATCAACAAACTTAGAGCAAAAAACACCTGAGAAATACTTCGTTGATTTAACGATTAGCGAGGAATTATTAAAAGAGATCGAAGCAACAGAAGGCTACGCTGAATTATCAGAAGCTGAGAAAATTGAAGCACAACGTCGTGCAATGTTAGAGAAGCACTTCACGAATGTTGAAGTAGTAGATCCTTTCCGTAAGAAGTTCTTAGGAAACGTTATTGCTGAAGTATTTAAAGAGTTCCACATTACAGAAACGTCTAAAATGCTTGACCGCATGAAGGACTTAGGTTTCAAATATTCTACTCGTGCAGGTATTACTGTAGGTGTATCTGATATCGTGGTATTACCAGATAAAGGTGTCATCTTAGAAGAAGCACAAGAAAAAGTAGATAAAGTAATGATGCAATTCCGCCGTGGTTTAATTACAGAAGAAGAGCGTTATGACCGCGTAATTTCTAGCTGGTCAAATGCCAAAGATATTATCCAAGGTAAACTAATGAACTCGTTACAAAAAACTAACCCAATCTTCATGATGTCTGACTCTGGTGCCCGTGGTAACGCATCTAACTTTACGCAGCTTGCAGGTATGCGTGGTCTGATGGCCAACCCAGCTGGTCGTATCATCGAGTTACCAATCAAGTCTTCATTCCGTGAAGGTTTAACAGTATTAGAGTACTTCATCTCTACACATGGTGCCCGTAAAGGTCTAGCCGATACAGCACTTAAAACTGCCGATTCTGGTTACTTAACTCGTCGTTTAGTAGACGTAGCACAAGATGTTATCGTACGTGAAGACGACTGTGGTACAGATCGTGGTTTAACAATCGGTGCCTTAATGGAAGGTAACGAATTAATTGAAGCATTAGACGAACGTATTGTTGGTCGATATGTGAAGAAAACAGTTCGTCATCCAGAAACTGGTGCAGTAATCGTTGAGCGTGATGGTTTAGTAACTCAAGATGTTGCTCGTGCAATTGACGAAGCAAATATTGAACAAATTACTATCCGTTCTGCGTTTACATGTAATACAAAACACGGCGTATGTAAAAAATGTTACGGTATGAACTTAGCCACTGGTGAAGAGGTAGAAGTAGGGGAAGCGGTAGGTATTATCGCAGCTCAATCTATCGGTGAGCCAGGTACACAGTTAACGATGCGTACATTCCACACAGGTGGGGTAGCCGGAAACGATATTACACAAGGTCTTCCACGTATCCAAGAGATTTTTGAAGCGCGTAACCCGAAAGGTCAAGCGGTGATTTCAGAAATTACAGGTACTGTTATTGAAATCGAGGAAATTCGTGAAGGTCTTAAAGAAATTACGATCCAAGGTGACGTGGAAACACGTAAATACCAAGCACCATATAATGCACGCTTAAAAGTACATGAAGGCGATGCAATTGTTGCGGGTCAAACATTATCTGAAGGTTCGATCGATCCGAAACAATTATTAAAAGTTAAAGACGTATCGACAGTACAAGAGTATCTGTTAAAAGAAGTACAAAAAGTATACCGTATGCAAGGGGTAGAAATCGGTGACAAACACATCGAGGTAATGGTTCGCCAAATGCTTCGTAAAGTGCGTGTAATCGAAGCGGGTGATACAGAGTTATTACCAGGTTCATTACTAGACATTCACCAATTCGCTGAGGCAAACGCAGATGCTGTCCTTAACGGTAAAAACCCAGCAACTTGTCGCCCGGTAATCCTAGGTATTACGAAAGCTTCTCTTGAAACAGAATCATTCTTATCTGCTGCATCATTCCAAGAAACAACTCGTGTGTTAACGGATGCTGCAATTAAAGGTAAGCGTGATGAGCTTCTAGGTCTGAAGGAAAACGTAATTATCGGTAAACTTGTTCCTGCAGGTACTGGTATGCAACGTTACCGTCAAATCCGTATGGAGCAAGAATTAACAGAAGAAGTAACTACAGCTGAATAACAGTCTTACAATATAAGAATTCCGGTAGAGTAGAATAACTCTGCCGGGGTTTTTCTAATAAAGCTATAAACAAAATAATAGTGTTTTTCAATTAACCGACATTCTTCATAAGATATTGGTTGACAGTGTAAGTTTGGAATGATAATATATTGAAGGTTGATAGTTAACTGTCTGTGCTTAGGAGGATATGCAAATGTCTTACGATCAAGTAAAACAGGCCAGTCAAACAATCATAGGTATAAAGCAAGCAGTGAAAGCAATGCGTGCTGGACAAGTAACAGCTCTTTTTGTCGCAATTGATGCTGACAATTGGGTAACCGATCCGGCCATTCTTCTCGCGAAAGAAATCGGTGTACCAGTTTATCACGTCGATTCAAAGAAAGAACTTGGTAAAGCTTGCGGCATTCATGTTGGAGCTGCGGTTGTTGCGATTACTGCGATGTAGTTTTTGTGTAAAAATACACAAAGACTTTGTTTTTACCCAAAAAATGAACCACCTGGATGTGTGGTATTGAAACAAGGAAAAAATGAAGGGAGGACAAATCGATGCCTACAATTAACCAATTAGTACGTAAGCCTCGTCAATCTAAAATCACGAAATCAAAATCTCCAGCGTTAAACAAAGGTTATAACTCATTTAAAAAATCTTTAACTGACGTTAAATCACCACAAAAACGCGGAGTTTGTACTCGTGTTGGTACAATGACACCACGTAAACCGAACTCGGCTTTACGTAAATATGCGCGTGTACGCTTAACTAACCAACTTGAGGTTACTGCGTACATCCCAGGTGAAGGTCACAACTTACAAGAGCACAGTGTAGTTCTTATCCGTGGCGGACGCGTAAAAGACTTAGCTGGAGTTCGTTACCACATCGTACGTGGTGCGTTAGATACAGCTGGTGTTAACGGTCGTTTACAATCTCGTTCTAAATACGGTACTAAACGTCCTAAAGAAAAAAAATAATTTAAATTTAAATAGACCACTATTTGAAAGGAGGAAAACACATGCCTCGTAAAGGTCCTGTTTCCAAACGTGACGTGTTACCAGATCCACTTTATAATTCAAAACTAGTAACTCGTTTAATCAACAAAATGATGATTGATGGTAAAAGAGGTACTTCTCAAAAGATTTTATACGGAGCTTTCGAATTAGTTCAAGAGCGTTCAGGTCAAAATCCTTTAGAAGTATTTGAAGCTGCGTTAAATAACGTAATGCCAGTATTAGAAGTACGCGCTCGTCGTGTTGGTGGTTCTAACTACCAAGTACCAGTTGAAGTTCGTCCAGAACGTCGTACTACTTTAGGTCTTCGTTACTTAGTTAACTACGCTCGTCTTCGTGGTGAAAAAACTATGGAAGAGCGTTTAGCTAACGAAATCTTAGATGCATCTAACAATACAGGTGCTTCAGTTAAGAAACGTGAAGATATGCACAAAATGGCAGAAGCGAACAAAGCATTCGCTCACTACCGTTGGTAATTTGATCTTTGCTCTAGCTTGCTAGAGCTTAGATTTTTACTCAATTATACAGCTAACCCAATATGGAAGGAGAAATTTCCTATGAAACGCGAATTCTCTCTAGAGAATACACGTAATATTGGGATCATGGCTCACATTGATGCTGGTAAAACAACAACAACTGAGCGTATCCTTTATTACACTGGTAAGATTCACAAAATCGGTGAAACTCACGATGGCGGTTCTCAAATGGACTGGATGGAGCAAGAGCAAGAGCGTGGTATTACAATCACGTCTGCTGCAACAACAGCTCAATGGAATGGTCACCGTATTAACATCATCGATACTCCTGGACACGTAGACTTCACTGTAGAAGTAGAACGTTCATTACGTGTACTAGATGGTGCAGTTACAGTATTAGATGCTCAATCAGGTGTTGAGCCTCAAACTGAAACAGTATGGCGTCAAGCTACTACGTACGGGGTTCCTCGTATCGTATTCATCAATAAAATGGATAAAATGGGTGCAGACTTCCTATATTCTGTAGGAACTTTACACGAGCGCTTACAAGCAAATGCTCACCCAATCCAATTACCAATCGGTGCTGAAGACGAGTTCTCAGCTATCATCGACTTAGTAGAAATGAACGCTACTTTCTACGGTAACGAAGATGGTACTGCAGTAACTGTTGGTGAGATTCCAGAATCTCATAAAGCACAAGCTGAAGAGTACCGTGAGAAATTAATCGACGCTGTTGCAAGTGTTGATGAAGAACTTATGGAGAAATACTTAGAAGGCGAAGAAATTACTAAAGAAGAATTAAAAGCAGCAATCCGTAAAGCTACTATCGCGGTAGAATTCTACCCAGTACTTTGTGGTACAGCATTCAAACACAAAGGTGTTCGTAAAATGCTAGATGCAGCTGTTGATTACTTACCAGCTCCAACTGATGTTCCTGACATTAAAGGTACTGACATTGATGGCGACGGTGAAATCATCCGTAAATCTTCTGATGACGAGCCATTCTCAGCGCTTGCATTCAAAGTAATGACTGACCCATTCGTAGGTAAGTTAACATTCTTCCGTGTATACTCTGGAACATTAGATTCAGGTTCATACGTACAAAACTCTACAAAAGGTAAACGTGAACGTGTAGGTCGTATCCTTCAAATGCACGCGAACAGCCGTGAAGAAATTTCTAAAGTATTCGCTGGTGACATCGCTGCAGCTGTAGGTCTTAAAGATACTACTACTGGTGATACTCTATGTGACGAGAAAAACCTTGTTATCTTAGAATCAATGGAATTCCCAGAGCCAGTAATCTCTTTATCTGTAGAACCAAAATCTAAAGCTGACCAAGATAAAATGGGTCAAGCTTTACAAAAATTACAAGAAGAAGATCCAACTTTCCGTGCTCACACTGACACAGAAACTGGTCAAACAATCATCTCAGGTATGGGTGAGTTACACTTAGACATCCTAGTTGACCGTATGAAACGCGAATTTAAAGTTGAAGCTAACGTTGGTGCTCCAATGGTATCTTACCGTGAGACATTCCGTTCTGAAGCTAAAGTTCAAGGTAAATTCACACGTCAATCAGGTGGTCGCGGTCAATACGGTGACGTAACGATCGAGTTCTCTCCAAACGAAGAAGGTAAAGGCTTCGAATTCGAAAACGCTATCGTTGGTGGTGTTGTACCTCGTGAATACATTCCTGCTGTAGAGCAAGGTTTACGTGATTCTTTAGATCGCGGTGTAGTTGCTGGTTACCCATTAATCGACATTAAAGCGAAATTAGTATTCGGTTCTTACCACGACGTTGACTCGAATGAGATGGCGTTCAAAATTGCTGCATCTATGGCACTTAAAGAAGCTGCTAAAAAATGTAACCCAGTAATTTTAGAACCAATGATGAAAGTTGAAGTTGTAATTCCAGAAGAGTACCTTGGTGATATCATGGGTAACATTACTGCTCGTCGCGGTCGCGTAGAGGGTATGGAAGCTCGCGGTAATTCTCAAGTAGTACGTGCTATGGTTCCACTATCTGAAATGTTCGGATATGCTACAACTTTACGTTCTGCAACACAAGGTCGCGGTGTATTCTCAATGACATTTGATCACTATGAAGAAGTACCAAAATCAATTGCAGAAGACATTATCAAAAAAAATAAAGGTGAATAATTGAAATTTCACCTTGCATCAAGTATAAATAATTTGTAAGCTATGATTGCAGGACTACAGATGGGCCCATTTGTAGTCAGCAATTTTAGTATAAATTTAAAAATAAAACATAACTCTGAGGAGGCATTTTCTAATGGCTAAAGAAAAATTTGACCGTTCTAAAACGCATGCTAACATTGGTACAATCGGACACGTTGACCATGGTAAAACAACTTTAACTGCTGCTATCGCAACAGTATTATCAAAAGCAATGGGTGGAGAAGCTAAATCATACGCTGACATCGACAACGCTCCAGAAGAAAAAGAGCGTGGTATCACAATCAACACTTCTCACGTTGAATATGAAACTGCAACTCGTCACTACGCACACGTAGACTGCCCAGGACACGCTGACTATGTTAAAAACATGATCACTGGTGCTGCACAAATGGACGGCGGTATCTTAGTAGTATCTGCTGCTGATGGTCCAATGCCACAAACTCGTGAGCACATCTTATTATCACGTCAAGTAGGTGTACCTTACTTAGTAGTATTCATGAACAAATGTGATATGGTTGACGATGAAGAATTATTAGAGTTAGTAGAAATGGAAATCCGTGACTTACTATCTGAATATGACTTCCCAGGTGATGATCTTCCAGTAATCAAAGGTTCTGCTCTTAAAGCATTAGAAGGCGAGCCTGAGTGGGAAGAAAAAATCATTGAATTAATGAACGCTGTTGACGAGTACATCCCAACTCCAGAGCGTCAAACTGACAAACCATTCATGATGCCAGTAGAGGACGTATTCTCTATCACTGGTCGTGGTACAGTAGCAACTGGCCGTGTTGAACGTGGTCAAGTTAAAGTTGGTGACGTAGTAGAAATCATCGGTATCGATGAAGAAGCTAAATCAACTACTGTAACTGGTGTTGAAATGTTCCGTAAATTATTAGATTACGCTGAAGCTGGCGATAACATCGGTGCTTTATTACGTGGTGTTGCTCGTGAAGATATCCAACGTGGTCAAGTATTAGCTAAACCAGGTTCAATCACTCCACACACAAACTTCAAAGCTGAAGTTTACGTTTTATCTAAAGAAGAGGGTGGCCGTCATACTCCATTCTTCTCTAACTACCGTCCTCAGTTCTACTTCCGTACAACTGACGTAACAGGTATCTGTAACTTACCAGAAGGCGTAGAAATGGTTATGCCTGGCGACAACATCGAAATGACTGTTGAATTAATCGCTCCAATCGCTTTAGAAGAAGGTACTAAATTCTCTATCCGTGAGGGTGGCCGTACTGTAGGCGCTGGTGTAGTAGCATCTATCCAAAAATAATTTTAGCTTCTAGCTAATTTTTTAAACACCCTGCAGGGACGCTTGCAGGGTGTTTTTTATATGAAACTAAAATAAACGGCACTTTGAATTAATTCAAAGTGCCGTTTATTTTATTTAAATACATCTTTTAAATGAGCAGGAATAATTTTATTTAATATTTGTCCAATAACGATGATTGTAAAAATTAATAATAAAATAGAAAGGGTATACTTAAACGCCACATTCAAATCTAGTGAGACAACCCAGTCGAACATTTGCGCGATTAAGCCTAAACCGACCGCGTAGACGCCTACATACGAAATAATACTAAAAATGACCTCATTTTTAGTAGCTGCTTTAACTATTTCACGTTTACTAATTACTTTAATAACAGCTAAAATCGAAAAGATAACGACTAATAATATAGGTAATTGCAAGATGTTACACCTCATGTAAGTTATTCTTGCTTCATTATAAAAGAAATCGATATTTAGTTCATCTATTAGGACTTGTGATGTAATTATAGTTAAAATGCATAATGATTATTCAAAATATGTATTTTATTTATATAACGCTAGCAACTTATAATAAGAAAGAAGAGGGGATGTAATTTTCTTTTTTAAAGTAGTACTCATTGAAAGGGGATTATTTGATGACAACGTATATTCAAATTGGAAATTTACAAGTAGCGTCAATTTTATATGATTTTATTAATGAGCAAGTGCTTCCTGGTAGTGAAGTGGAGAAAGATTCATTTTGGGGGGGCCTTGATCAATTAATTCATAACTTGGCTCCAAAAAATAAAGCATTATTGGCACGTCGTGATGAGTTACAAAATGCCATTCATCATTGGCATAAAGAACATAAAAATAATTTTGATTTTACTACGTATAAAGCTTTTTTAGAGGAAATTGGCTATTTGGAGCCAAAGGTAGAGGACTTTAAAATAGAGACAGAAAATGTAGATGAAGAAATTGCATTCCAAGCTGGGCCACAATTAGTAGTGCCAGTCAGTAATGCTCGTTATGCCATTAATGCAGCTAATGCCCGTTGGGGTAGTCTTTACGATGCATTATATGGTACAGATGTAATTAGTGATGATGATGGTGCTAGTGCTGGCAAGGGCTATAACCCTGTACGAGGGGAAAAAGTAATCCATTATTCAAAAGTTTTCTTAGATCAGGCAGTTGCATTACTAGGTGCATCACATAAAGAAGTAACTAGTTACTCAGTTATCGAAGGGGATTTACGTGTTAAGCTTGCGAATGGTAATGTGACAAAGCTTGAGGATACGTCTAAGTTTGTTGGTTATCAAGGAGAGGCAGAAAATCCAACTGCTGTACTATTAAAAAATAATGATTTACACATTGAAATTCAAATTGATCGCAATCATCCAATTGGAAAAGACGATGCTGCTGGTGTAAAGGATGTTTATTTAGAATCAGCCATCACAACAATTATGGATTGTGAGGATTCTGTTGCAGCTGTTGATGCAGAGGATAAGGTAGAAGTGTATTCAAATTGGCTAGGTCTTATGAAGGGAGACTTAACTGCAACATTTGAAAAGGGATCAAAGACGATGACGCGTACATTAAACCCAGATCGTGTTTATACAGGGGCTAATGGAGAATCAATTACGCTAAATGGTCGTTCATTAATGTTTATACGTAATGTTGGTCACTTAATGACGAATCCTGCAATTTTAGATAAGGACGGACAAGAAGTTCCTGAAGGCATTATGGATGGTGTTATTACAAGCTTAATCGCAAAGCATGAAATTTTAGGAAATGGACAATATAAAAACTCCCAAAAAGGCTCTGTCTATATCGTAAAGCCAAAAATGCACGGCTCTGAAGAAGTAGCATTTGCTAATACGTTATTCGAGCATGTGGAAGATTTAGTTGGCTTAGAACGATATACATTAAAAATTGGTGTAATGGATGAAGAGCGCCGTACATCATTAAACTTAAAGGCATGTATTCAAGAAGTAAAAAATCGTGTTGTCTTCATTAATACAGGCTTCTTAGATCGTACGGGTGATGAAATTCATACGTCGATGGAAGCTGGTCCAATGATTCGAAAAGGTGAAATGAAAACTTCAACTTGGTTAACCGCTTATGAAAAATCAAATGTTGTCGTTGGCCTAGAAGCAGGGTTACAAGGTCGTGCCCAAATCGGAAAAGGCATGTGGGCAATGCCTGATTTAATGGCTGAGATGATTAAGCAAAAAATTGCGCATCCAAAGGCAGGAGCAAACACGGCGTGGGTACCTTCTCCAACAGCTGCGACGCTACATGCTATGCATTACCATGAAGTAAATGTAAAAGATATTCAAAAAGGTATTACGAACTCAGAAAATTTAATTGATGCAATTTTACAAGTACCGGTCGATCCAGTAGCAAATTGGTCCACTGAAGAGGTTCAACAAGAGCTTGATAATAATGCACAAGGGATTTTAGGATATGTAGTACGCTGGGTAGAGCATGGTGTAGGCTGTTCGAAAGTACCGGATATTAACAATATTGGTTTAATGGAAGACCGTGCGACATTACGTATTTCAAGTCAACATGTTGCGAACTGGTTACACCATGGTATTTGCACAAAAGAGCAAGTTCAAGAAACTCTAGAGCGTATGGCAAAAGTGGTTGATGCACAAAATGCAGACGATCTAACGTACGCCCCAATGGCAGCAAATTATGAGGAGTCTGTAGCATTCCAAGCAGCATGCGATTTAGTATTTAAAGGTTATGAGCAACCAAGTGGTTATACAGAGCCGATTTTACACAAAAAGCGCTTAGAGGCAAAAGCAAAACAAAAGGTAAAGGCGTAGTTTAATGAGAACCTGTCACAAGAAAGCTGATGTGACAGGTTTTTTATCGTTTATGGTACAAAGCTATGGGCTAGTTGAATAAACTCTCGCACAGCGAATGGTAAGTATTTATTTTTTTTCCATGTAATCCCGAGCTCTAAATGGATTGTTTCCTCTTTGAAAGAAATCCGTTTAATGGAATCATAGGGAACTTTTGCGGCAATTTTCTTTGGAAGCAATGCAATTCCGAGCTTCGCCTGGACCATTTCGATAAATAAATCCTTTTGGGTTGTCTCACAAGCGATAGTAGGAAAAAATCCGTTTTTTGAACATTCTTCTATGATCCGGTCATATAAAATAAAGTCTTTTCGGTAAATAATGAACGCTTCCCCTATTAAATCAGCCATTTCAATGGTTTCGTAAGCTGCTAATGGATGATCTTGATGAACGATGAGCTGAAGTGGGTCTACTAAAAAACCAATCGTCTCTAAATTTTCATTCGTTGAGCAAACACTACAAACTAGTCCTATATCAAGTTCTCCTGCCTCAATATCTTGACGAATCCGTTTTGTTCCTGCTTCTGTTAAGGCAATTTCAATATAAGGATGCTGTTCCTTATAATGGCTTATTAATTTGGAAAAAAACTCGGCACCAACAATTGGAGGAATCCCAATTCGAATTTGTCCTTTTTTTAGTTCCATTAAATCTGTTAGCTCCGAGCGTAAATTTTGAAAAGACTCAATTACTTGAAGGGCATTTACTAACACGGCTTGACCTGCATCGGTTAATTCTAATTGTTTAGAAGAACGATAAAATAACGGAACACCTAGTTCTGCTTCAAAATTTTGAATTGATTTACTGATGGAAGGCTGAGATACATGCAACGTTGAGGCCGCCTTCGTAAAGCTTAAATGCTTTGCAACCTCTACAAAATATTCAAGTTGGCGAATATCCATTGGCGCTCGCTCCTTCTATGTATTGTTTTGATTATATCAGAGAATCAAAATACGGACTTCACAATATTTCCCGTATAACGATCTGTAATTTATCTATACTGAATACGACTGCTTAAACAATCCCTTCACAAAATGAGTTTCAATTTATCGTATAATGGAAGTAAAGGAGTGATTCGTTGTGAAGGTGATGCTTATTGAAGATGATCAATCGATATACAAATTAATAACAGAGCGCTTTGGGCAATGGATGATTGAAGTCATTGGTCCAAATGATTTTCGAACAGTGATGGAAACATTTACAAGCGAGCAACCACAGCTTGTACTCATCGATATTCAATTACCTGTTTATGACGGGTTCCATTGGTGCCGAGAAATACGAATGGTCTCGAATGTACCGATTTTGTTTTTATCCTCCCGTGATCACCCAATGGATATGGTGATGGCGATGCAAATGGGGGCGGATGACTTTGTACAAAAGCCGTTTCATATGGAAGTACTTGTCGCAAAAGTACAGGCATTGTTACGAAGAGCATATGATTATAAGGAAAGTGAAGTAAATATTGAAGCGTGGTGTGGCGCACAAATCCA
The DNA here is from genome assembly GCF_038005985.1 of Solibacillus sp. FSL R7-0682. Lineage (NCBI taxonomy): Bacteria > Bacillati > Bacillota > Bacilli > Caryophanales > Caryophanaceae > Solibacillus > Solibacillus sp. FSL R7-0682. Next base: position 3,856,027 of record NZ_JBBOUI010000001.1, on the reverse strand, counting down.
CTATGATCGAGCAGTTGTAAATTATGAAGGAAGCCAAATTGAATTAACTAAAAATGAACTGTTTATTTTAAAAGTTTTAGTAAAATCCAAAGGACAAATTGTTTCGCGGGATGAGTTAATGCGCAAACTTTGGGATGATGAGCGCTTTGTAAATGATAATACGCTGACGGTGAATGTAAATCGATTGCGTCAGCGCTTAGAGGAGATTGGACTAGCAGATGTAATTGTAACGAAAAAAGGTCTTGGTTATATGGCGGTGAGTCAATGATTCGTATTTTTTTTCGTCAATATGCCTCGTGGATCGTTTTTTTGTTCTTGTTGCAACTCCTAATTAACGCATTATTATTTATTGATAATGGTATTCCGAATGTCTCATTTTTTTATTTCAACGTGATTTGGTTAATGCTAGAGATTTCCTTTTTACTTTTTCGGTACATACGTGATTGTCAGGTGATGAAGCGTTACCCACGCAGTGAGTATAATTATAACTATTTAACGATAATACATGCGTATTTTGAAGAACAGCTGCAGCAAATACAAATGGAGTTACAAGAAAAAAACGCCATCGTTTTGGAACAGCAAGATGAGTTACTTGCATGGGTACATGAAATGAAATCCCCTTTAACAGCGATGCAGCTCCTTATTGATCAAGTAGAAGCGACACAATTAAAGGACAATCTAGAGAATGAATGGCTAAGGCTATTCTTATTATTAGACCAGCAGTTACATGCAACTCGCCTTATGACGATTGAACAGGACAACCGTTTAGAAAAGGTAAATGTAAAGTCAGTTGTAGTAGAAGAAATTAAAGCGCTACGTAGTTGGTGCTTTGAGAAGAAAATAAGTGTTGAGTTAGGTGATCTAGATGTAGAAGTCATAACGGATAAAAAGTGGCTAGGCTTTATCGTGCGGCAAATTTTATCGAATGCAGTGAAGTATAGTCATGTTGGCGGACAAATTCAGCTGTTTACAAAGATGCATGAGGGAAATACGATCCTTTCTATTCAAGATGGAGGAATTGGAATCGAACCGGAAGATTTACCTCGTGTGTTTCGTAAATCCTATACAGGGACAGTCGGACGAGAGACGAGTGCAGCTACTGGAATGGGGCTTTATTTAGCAAAGCAAGCAGCAGAATCTTTGAACATTCGATTGAAAATAGATTCTACTGTCAACAAAGGGACGACGGTTTCACTTGTCTTCTCGCAGCTAAATGATTATGTAAGGACGCTTGGAATGTGACGAACTTGTCACTTACCAAGCGTTTTTGTCATATGAAACGAACGATTAGCTTTTCTATAGGAGGTAAAATATAGACAAGGGAGGATGAAGAAAATGAGTATATTAATCGCAAGAAAAGTGCGAAAAACATATGGTAAGCGCTCTTTAGCACAAGAAGTGTTAAAAGGTATTGACTTAGAGGTAGAAAAAGGTGAGTTTGTTGGGATTATGGGACCTTCAGGCTCAGGGAAAACAACATTATTAAATGTACTATGTTCAATTGACCATGTAACAGACGGTTTAGTACAAATTAACGGTCAAAAGCTACAAGGTATGAAAGAAAGTGCCTTGGCAAAGTTTCGCCGTGAAGAACTAGGCTTCGTGTTCCAAGACTATAACTTATTAGATACATTAACGGTAAAAGAAAATATTTTATTACCATTATCATTAAGTTCTATTCCAAAGGCAGCAGCAGAAAAACGTTTGCAAGAGCTTGTAACCATTTTAGGAATTGGGGACATTTTATCGAAATACCCTAATGAAATTTCGGGTGGACAAAAGCAACGTACTTCTGCAGCAAGGGCGTTAATTTCGAATCCATCATTAGTTTTTGCGGATGAGCCAACGGGAGCACTTGATTCAAAATCTGCGTCAGCATTACTTGATAACTTAGCACAAATTAATGAAGTAAAAGAAACAACAATTATGATGGTAACCCACGATGCGGTCGCTGCAAGCTTCTGTTCTCGTGTATTATTTTTAAAGGATGGACAAATTTATACGGAGCTTTATAAAGGCAATAAGTCTCGAACGGACTTCTTCCAGCAAATATTAAATACGCAAAGTGTTTTAGGCGGTGAGCAGCGTGAAGCTTAGTCAGCTTGTTTTTAAAAGTATGCTAAAAAACATGAAGCACTATTATTTATACTTTTTTGCACTGATATTTAGCGTAACGTTATTTTTCTCATTTGTCACACTACAATATAATGAATCAATCATTGAGGCAACAAAAGCAAGCGGTACAGCCTCCGCGGGCTTCGAAGCAGCTTCTTATATGTTGTATTTTATTGTGCTGTTCTTCGTCTTGTATGCGAACCATTTATTTATTAAAAGACGTAGCAAAGAAATCGGACTGTATCAACTGATTGGGATGACGAAGGGGCTTGTCTTTCGTCTAATTGCGTTTGAGAATATTGTATTATTCGTAGGGGCAGTTAGTATTGGTATGGTGATGGGGTTATTAAGCTCTCGTTTGTTTGCGATGATTTTACTAAAAATATTGCAATTTGAAGCTATTGTCACAATGACCTTTAGTAAAGTGGCCCTTGTAAATACATTACTAGTGTTTGGCATTCTATTAGTCATTATTTTAGTGCAAATGGCATTTATGGTGCGCAAATCGTCATTATTATCACTATTTAATGCATCGAAACAAGCGGATGAGCGTGTAAAGCGTTTCAGTGCATTTCCAATGATTATGGGAGCAATTGGCTTAGCCTTAATCATCTATGGTTATTATAAGAGCTCTGTCCTGTTTTCAGGCGAAACAACGAATTTATTTTTAAGTATGGTCATTATTTTGGTGACGACGATTGGTGGTACGTTTTTTGTATTCCGCTACTCGGTAGCTTTCGTGATGAATTTATACCGTTTAAGTAAAAAAGGACATTTAAGTCTAGGGGATGTACTTGCATTAACACCAATTATGCATCGAATGAAAAGCAACTCAAAATCATTAACATTAATTACTGTACTTACAGCCGTGTCACTCGCAATCACAACGTTATCGTATATTAGCTATTATTCTGCATCGGACTCAGCTGAAAGTCAGGTGCCAGCGGATTTTATAGTAGTAGATGGGCGTGAAGAGGTCTTTGTAACTGCATTAAAACAGCAAGGTATTGCCTATACAGAAAAGCGTTTTGACTTAACGAGCGCACAAATTGATCTAACTGAACTTTTTAGTGACGATGCGTTAAAAATGATGCAAGGCAATACAATTAGCGATGTCATTGCAATTCCCTTATCACAATATCAGCAAATTGATCCTGATTTACAGCTAACAGCAGGGGAAGCAGTTATTACTTCATACAATGGGTTTATGTCCAATCTATTGCCAATACAAGCGCCATTTGACATGACACTAATGCATGAGGATAATCAAATCCCAGTGCATATTAAACACGTAGATGAGACATCAGTATTATTATGGCGTATTACATCTGGTGGTGTTGTAGTGGTGGTAGAGGACGTATTATTTAAGGATTTACAACGTTTAAATGATATAACGCCAATCGGCTATTCGACGAAATCACAAACATCGATTGATTTAGTGGACGCATCTGAAGAAGCGTATGCGCATGCGGAACAACTTTATAAGGAAACGGGTGCAAACATATTTTTTGAATCTGAAATGGACGACACTGTGAATTTAATAAGCTCACAACAATCAACAATAACGTATAATTTAAACTCATTTGGTGTGACGATTTTTACAACTGCCTTTTTAGGAATTGCTTTTTTACTTGCAACAGGTAGCATTTTGTACTTTAAGCAAATGTCTGAAGCGGATGAAGAGGTAGAATCGTATAAAACTTTACGGAAAATTGGCTTTACACAAAAGGAACTACTGCGTGGCATTATTTTAAAACAATTATTTAACTACGGTGTGCCGTTACTCATTGGTCTATTGCATAGTTACTTTGCTGTCAAATCCGGTTGGTTTTTATTCGGTACAGAATTAACGACACCACTCATTGTAACAATGGGGCTATATATAAGTATGTATATTGTATTTGCAATGTTAACAATCAATTATTACAAAAAAATTATTAAACAAGTAATATAGTTCTTCAAAACCGTCAATTTTTACTCAATTGACGGTTTTCTTTTAGTAGAATCCGTTGACGCGTTGGCATTTTTCTTGTAACTTTAACACATTAGTAATTTAGCATACGAAAGCGAAGTGGGAGAAATGAATGCAGTTTTAATAGCGGTTGGCGTAATGCTTGTTTTAAGTTTATTGCGTATTAACGTCGTATTATCACTAACAGTAGGAGCCATTATTGGTGGACTTGCTGGCGGTTTAAATATAATGGATACAATTGATGCGTTTGTCGGTGGTTTAGGTGGTGGTGCAACAATTGCCTTAAGTTATGGATTATTAGGTGGATTTGCTTTAGCGATCTCCCGTACAGGCGTACCTGAAGTCTTAGTCAAGGCAATCTTAAGTTTGGTACAGCATGAAGGGGATTCGCAAAAGAAAGGTGCAGCAAAAGCGTTAATCTTCCTAGTGTTACTTTCACTTGCAATCATGTCGCAAAACTTAATTCCGGTTCACATCGCGTTTATTCCGTTAATTGTACCACCCATGTTAAAGTTGATGAATATGCTAGAAATCGATCGTCGATTAATTGCAAGTATATTAACATTCGGATTAGTTATGCCATACATGTTTATGCCATATGGATTTGGTTTGATTTATCAAGACATTATCGTCACGCAAATGGGGCTAGCTGGCCTTGACGTAGCGTTAAGTGAAGTACCTAAGGCAATGGCTATTGTAGCGTTAGGAATGGCTGTAGGGCTTGTAGGAGCGTTTATTACGTATCGTAAACCACGTCAATATAAAACAGTCGAAGTGGAAGTTACGAATGCTCCTGTGCAGGAAGTAAAGACGCGCAATTTAGTCTTTGCTGCCATTGCGCTTATTGCATCCCTAGCAGTACAAATTCCAACGGAGTCAATGATTATTGGTTCGTTAGTTGGTATAACGATTTTATATATTACGGGTGCACTAAAACTAAAAGAAGCAGATGAAGTACTTTCAGATGGAATGCGTATGATGGCCTTTGTTGGTTTTGTTATGATTTCAGCAAACGGATTTTCTGCAGTAATTAACGCAACAGGGGATGTTGAGCCGCTTGTTGCAAATGCAATGAAAATATTTGATGGCAATGTAAGTGTTGCTGTATTCATAATGTTAGTTGTAGGATTAATTGTAACAATGGGTATTGGTTCTTCCTTTGCAACAATCCCAATTATCGCCGCCATTTTTGTACCCCTTGCAGTAGAGCTTGGATTAAGTGAATTAGCAATAATCTGTTTAATTGGTACAGCAGGGGTATTAGGGGACGCAGGCTCACCAGCTTCAGACTCAACACTAGGACCTACTGCCGGATTAAATGTGGATGGACAGCACAACCATATTTGGGATACATGCGTACCAACTTTTATCTTCTATAACATTCCACAAATTATTTTTGGCTGGCTTGCAGTCGTTTTCTTCCTATAATATACATGCCATTCTCGAGTAACTGAGAGTGGCTTTTTTATCGAGGCATTCTCGTAGCGTGCATTTTATCTGAATATTTTATTTAAATGAGTTTACTCTCTTTTAGGTTGCTTTCGAGGCAATACTCTTATATACTAATAAACGGCTCAAAAAGAGCGAACGTAGTAAAAATAAGAATAATACATTATAAAAAAAGAATTTTGCTAAAACACTTGCGAACTTCTTTTTTATTGTATATAATGTTGAATGTTGGTCTTTGACTGCGATGAAGCGAGAGGTTGCCGACACACCCGGCCGCTTTGCCATGGCGGTGTGTAGGAGAAATTTTCGTGGAGAATGTCTAGAAAATAGGCGAGAAGGAGGGAAAGTAATGGCAAAACAAAAAATTCGTATTCGTTTAAAAGCGTATGATCACCGTATCCTTGATCAATCTGCTGAGAAAATTGTTGAAACTGCGAAACGTTCAGGTGCTGGTGTATCGGGTCCGATCCCACTACCTACTGAAAGATCTGTGTACACAATCTTACGTGCGGTTCATAAGTACAAAGATTCTCGTGAGCAATTTGAAATGCGCACGCATAAACGTCTTATCGACATCGTTAACCCGACACCACAAACTGTTGATGCGTTAATGAAGCTTGATTTACCATCTGGCGTTGATATCGAAATCAAACTTTAATGGTAAAAACAAATATAAAACTTTTTCTAAATTTACAGGAGGTGTGACAAATGACTAAAGGAATCTTAGGTAGAAAAATTGGTATGACTCAAGTTTTCGCTGAAAACGGAGATCTTATCCCAGTAACAGTAATCGAAGCTACTCCAAACGTAGTTTTACAAAAGAAAACTGTTGAAACTGATGGCTACGAAGCAATCCAAGTTGGTTTTGAAGACAAGCGCGTTAAGCTTTCTAACAAACCAGAACAAGGACACGTAGCAAAAGCTAACACGGCTCCTAAGCGCTTCATCCGTGAGTTCCGTAACTTAGATGTTACTTCTTACGAAGTTGGTCAAGAAGTCAAAGTAGAAATTTTCGCAGAAGGCGATGTAATTGATGTAACTGGTGTTACAAAAGGTAAAGGTTTCCAAGGTGTAATTAAACGCCATGGTCAATCTCGTGGTCCTATGGCCCACGGTTCTCGTTACCACCGTCGTCCTGGTTCAATGGGTCCAGTTGCTCCGAACCGCGTATTCAAACAAAAGAATTTACCTGGTCAAATGGGTGGAAACGTTGTAACAATCCAAAACCTTGAAATCGTTAAGGTTGATGTTGAACGTAACCTACTATTAGTAAAAGGTAATGTTCCTGGTTCTAAAAAAGCATTAGTAACAGTTAAAACTGCTATTAAATCAAAATAATTCTCTTAAAGAAAGGAGGAAACAGGAATGACAAAAGTAACTTTACTTAGTCAAACAGGTGCTTCAGTAGGCGAAATCGAATTAAACGATGCGATCTTCGGAATCGAGCCAAACGAAGCTGTATTATTCGACGCAGTTGTTGCTCAACGCGCATCTTTACGTCAAGGTAATCACAAAGTTAAAAACCGTTCAGAAGTTGCCGGTGGTGGTCGTAAACCATGGCGTCAAAAAGGAACTGGTCGTGCTCGTCAAGGTTCGATCCGCTCTCCACAATGGCGTGGTGGTGGTGTTGTATTCGGTCCTACTCAACGTAGCTACGCTTACAAACTACCAAAGAAAGTTCGCCGCTTAGCTCTTAAATCAGCTTTATCAGCTAAAGTGTTAGAACAAAACTTCTTAGTTTTAGATGCATTAACTTTAGATGCACCAAAAACTAAAGATTTCAAAGCAGTTCTTGCTGCATTAGAAATCAACAAAAAAGCTTTATTCGTAACTGCTGAAGTTAACGAAAACGTAGCTTTATCTGCTCGTAACATTCCTGGTGTTACAGTATTAACAGCTGAAGGAATCAACGTATTAGATCTATTAGGTCATGATAAAGTTGTATTCACACAAGATGCTGTGAAAAAAGTTGAGGAGGTGCTTGGATAATGGAAGCTCGTGATATTTTAAAACGTCCAGTCATTACTGAGCGTTCTTCAGAAATTATGGCAGAGAAAAAGTATACTTTTGAAGTAGACACTCGCGCTAACAAAACTCAAGTTAAAGACGCAGTAGAAGAAATCTTCGGCGTTAAAGTTGAGAAAGTAAACATCATGAACTACAAAGGTAAGTTCAAGCGTGTTGGTAAATTTGGTGGTTACACTAACAAACGCCGTAAAGCGATCGTTAAATTAACTGCTGATTCAAAAGAAATCGAATTATTCGAAATCTAATTTTTAATATAGTTCAACCTTAAAGAAGGAGGGAAAACAAATGGCGATTAAAAAGTATAAGCCAACCTCAAATGGTCGTCGTAACATGACATCATCTGACTTTGCTGAAATCACAACTAATAAACCTGAAAAGTCTTTATTAGAACCAACTAAACGCAAAGCTGGTCGTAACAACCAGGGTAAAATTACTGTTCGTCATCACGGTGGCGGTCACAAGAAACAATACCGTGTTATCGACTTTAAACGTCTTAAAGATGGCATTCCAGGACGCGTTGCTACAATCGAGTACGATCCAAACCGTTCTGCGAACATCGCATTAATTAACTATGCTGACGGTGAAAAACGTTATATCCTAGCTCCGAAAGGTCTTGAAGTAGGTCAAACGATCGTTTCAGGTCCAGAAGCGGACATCAAGGTAGGTAACGCTTTACCATTAGCAAACATTCCAATGGGTACTACAATCCATAACATCGAAATGAAACCTGGTAAAGGTGGACAATTAGTACGTTCAGCTGGTACTTCTGCGCAAGTATTAGGTCGTGAAGGTAAGTACGTAATCGTTCGTTTACAATCTGGTGAAGTTCGCTTAATCTTAGCTACTTGCCGTGCTACAATCGGTCAAGTTGGTAACGAACAACACGAACTTATCAACATCGGTAAAGCAGGTCGTTCTCGTTGGTTAGGTAAACGCCCAACTGTACGTGGTTCTGTAATGAACCCTAACGATCACCCACACGGTGGTGGTGAAGGACGTTCTCCAATCGGACGTAAATCTCCAATGACACCATGGGGCAAACCAGCTCTTGGTTACAAAACTCGTAACAAGAAAAATAAATCATCTAAATTTATTATTCGCGGACGTAAAAAATAATGTGGTAAAACTACGGTTCATATCGAGAGCCGTGGTCGTATCACGGAGGGAGGTTCCTAAATGGGTCGCAGCTTAAAGAAAGGACCTTTTGTTGATGACCACCTAATGAAAAAGGTGGAAGCACAAGAGGCTTCTGAGAAAAAACAGGTTATTAAAACTTGGTCTCGCCGTTCTACTATCTTCCCGAACTTCATCGGTTTAACAATCGCTGTATATGATGGACGTAAACACGTTCCTGTATACGTGACAGAAGATATGGTAGGTCACAAATTAGGTGAGTTCGCACCAACTCGTACTTACAAAGGTCACGGTGCAGATGATAAGAAAACACGACGCTAATTTTGAGAGGAGGTAAATCCTAATGACACAAGCTAAAGCTATCGCTCGTACAGTTCGTATCGCTCCTCGTAAAGTACGTCTAGTAGTAGACTTAATCCGAGGCAAGCAAATCGGTGAAGCAGTTGCAATTTTACGTCATACTCCAAAAGCGGCGTCTCCAGTCGTTGAGAAAGTATTAAAATCTGCAGTTGCTAATGCTGAACACAACTATGAGTTAGATGTAAATAATTTAGTTGTATCTGAAATCTTTGTTGATGAAGGTCCAACATTAAAACGTTTCCGTCCACGTGCACAAGGTCGTGCATCGGCAATTAATAAACGTACAAGCCACATTACAATCGTGGTATCTGAGAAGAAGGAGGTTTAATCCGTGGGTCAAAAAGTACATCCAATAGGACTACGTGTTGGTGTTATTCGTGACTGGGAGTCAAAGTGGTTCGCTGAGAAAGACTACGCTAACTTATTACACGAAGACATCAAAGTACGTAAATATATCGAAACTCAACTTAAAGATGCATCTGTATCTAAAGTAGAAATCGAACGCGCTGCAAACCGCGTGAACATTACAATTCACACTGCGAAACCAGGTATGGTAATCGGTAAAGGTGGTACGGAAGTAGAAAACTTACGTAAATACTTAACTGATGTAACTGGTAAACGCGTTCACATCAACATTATTGAAATCAAACGTGCAGATCTTGATGCTAAATTAGTAGCTGAAAACATCGCTCGTCAACTTGAGAACCGCGTATCATTCCGCCGTGCTCAAAAACAATCTATCCAACGCACAATGCGCGCTGGTGCAAAAGGTATTAAAACACAAGTATCTGGTCGTTTAGGTGGCGCTGATATCGCGCGTGCTGAACACTATAGTGAAGGAACTGTTCCGCTTCATACATTACGTGCTGACATTGATTATGCACATGCTGAAGCAGACACAACTTACGGTAAATTAGGCGTTAAAGTTTGGATCTACCGTGGTGAAGTCCTTCCTACTAAAAAGAACTCTGTGGAAGGAGGCAAATAATATGTTATTACCTAAACGCGTAAAATATCGTCGTGAACACCGTGGTAACATGCGTGGAGAAGCGAAAGGCGGTAAAGAAGTAACTTTTGGTGAGTGGGGCTTACAAGCAACAACTGCATCTTGGATTACTAACCGTCAAATCGAATCTGCTCGTATCGCAATGACTCGTTACATGAAACGTGGCGGTAAAGTTTGGATCAAAATCTTCCCACATAAGCCTTACACGAAAAAGCCTCTAGAAGTCCGCATGGGTTCTGGTAAAGGTTCTCCAGAAGGCTGGGTAGCAGTAGTTAAACCAGGAAAAGTAATGTTCGAAATTGCTGGTGTATCTGAAGAGATCGCACGTGAAGCACTTCGTTTAGCATCACACAAACTTCCTGTTAAATGTAAGATCGTAAAACGTCAAGAAACTGGTGGTGAATCTAATGAAAGCTAATGAAATCCGTGACCTTGCCACTTCTGAAATCGAATTAAAAGTGAAATCACTGAAAGAAGAGCTTTTCAACCTTCGCTTCCAATTGGCGACTGGTCAATTAGAAAACACAGCTCGCATCCGTGAAGTTCGCAAAGCGATTGCACGTATGAAAACTGTGATTCGTGAAAGAGAAATCAGTGCAAATAACTGATAAAGGAGGGTTCTAAGTATGACTGAGCGTAACCAACGCAAAGTTTACACGGGCCGTGTTGTTTCAGACAAAATGGATAAAACAATTACTGTTTTAGTTGAAACACACAAAAAGCACAAGCTTTACGGTAAACGTGTAAAATACTCTAAAAAGTATAAAGCTCATGACGAGCTAAACACTGCGAAAATCGGTGATATCGTACGTATCATGGAAACTCGCCCGCTATCAGCTACTAAGCGCTTCCGTTTAGTTGAAGTTGTAGAAAAAGCGGTTATTATTTAATAACACATTTCGGAATACAATTAAATTTCCGAAGGGAGGTAACCTAAGTGATCCAACAAGAAAGTCGTATGAAAGTTGCTGACAACTCAGGTGCACGTGAAGTTTTAACTATTAAAGTACTTGGTGGTTCTGGACGTAAAACTGCTAACATTGGCGATATCGTCGTATGTACAGTTAAGAAAGCAACACCAGGTGGCGTTGTCAAGAAAGGTGACGTTGTTAAGGCTGTTATCGTTCGCACTAAAACAGGTGCACGTCGTAAAGACGGTACTTATATCAAATTTGACGAGAACGCTTGCGTAATCATCAAAGATGATAAATCACCACGCGGAACTCGTATTTTCGGTCCAGTTGCACGTGAATTACGTGATGGCAACTTCATGAAAATCGTTTCTCTAGCTCCAGAAGTTCTTTAATTTCATGACAGTACCAATCAAGGAGGTGCGACACATAATGCATGTTAAAAAGGGCGATAAAGTAAAAGTAATTACTGGTAAAGATAAAGGTAAAGAAGGCGTTATCTTAGCTGCTTACCCAAAACAAGAACGCGTTCTTGTTGAAGGTGTAAACATCGTTAAGAAACACGTTAAACCTAACCAACTTAACCCACAAGGTGGTATTGTATCTCAAGAAGCTGCAATCCACGTTTCGAACGTAATGCTAATCGATCCTAAATCTGGCGAGCCGACTCGTGTAGGTTTTGAGATCAAAGATGGCAAAAAAGTTCGTGTTGCAAAAAAATCAGGTGTAGTAATCGACTAATAAGTAAACTAAGAAGGGAGGTACACACATGAGCCGCCTAAAAGACAAATATTTAAACGAAGTATCACCTGCTCTAATGAGCAAGTTCGAATATAAATCAGTTATGCAACTTCCTAAAGTGGAGAAAATCGTAATCAACATGGGTGTTGGTGACGCTGTTCAAAACTCTAAAGCTCTAGATGTAGCAGTGGAAGAATTAACAATCATTACTGGTCAAAAACCAGTTGTAACTAAAGCGAAAAAATCAATCGCTGGTTTCCGTTTACGTGAAGGCCAAGCAATCGGTGCTAAAGTTACATTACGCGGTGAGCGTATGTACGAATTCCTGGATAAATTAATCTCAATCGCACTTCCACGTGTACGTGACTTCCGTGGTGTTTCTAAAAAAGCATTCGACGGTCGCGGTAACTACACATTAGGTGTTAAAGAACAATTAATTTTCCCGGAAATCGATTACGATAAAGTTTCAAAAGTACGCGGTATGGACATCGTGATCGTAACTACTGCGAATTCTGACGAAGAAGCTCGCGAGTTATTAACACAGTTCGGTATGCCGTTCCAAAAGTAATTTAATCAAGGAGGGCGAAAACGTGGCTAAAAAATCAATGGTTGTTAAACAACAACGCACGCAAAAGTTCAAAGTACAAGAATACACACGTTGTGAACGCTGTGGCCGTCCACACTCTGTATACCGCAAATTTAAACTTTGCCGTATTTGTTTCCGTGAACTTGCATATAAGGGACAAATTCCTGGCGTTAAAAAAGCCAGCTGGTAATCCCCTAATTTGGGAAGGAGGTAAATTTCATGACAATGACAGATCCAATTGCAGATATGCTTACTCGCATTCGTAATGCGAACATGGTTCGTCACGAGAAGTTAGAAGTTCCTGCTTCTAACGTAAAAAAAGAGATCGCTGAAATTTTAAAGCGTGAAGGTTTTGTACGTGACGTAGAGTATGTAGAAGACAACAAGCAAGGTATCATCCGTATCTTCTTAAAGTACGGTAAAGATAATGAGCGTGTTATTACAGGTCTTAAACGTATTTCTAAACCAGGTTTACGTGTATATGCTAAAACAAATGAAGTACCAAAAGTATTAAACGGTCTTGGTATCGCTTTAGTATCAACTTCAAATGGTTTATTAACTGATAAAGAAGCTCGCGCTAAACAAGTTGGCGGAGAAATCTTAGCATACATTTGGTAATTAGTAAGAAAAGAACGGAGGTGCAACATAAATGTCTCGCGTAGGTAAAAAGATTATCGAGGTTCCTGCTAACGTTACAGTTGAAGTCACTGCTGACAACACTGTTACAGTTAAAGGTCCAAAAGGCGAATTAACTCGTCAATTCAATCAAGATATGAAAATCGAGCAAGAAGGCAACATCATCACTGTTGTTCGTCCTTCTGATTCTAAAGAACACCGTACTAACCACGGTACAACTCGTGCGTTATTAGCTAACATGGTAACTGGTGTTTCTGAAGGTTTCTCTCGCGCTCTAGAACTTATCGGTGTAGGTTACCGTGCACAATTACAAGGCAACAAGCTTGTATTAAACGTTGGTTACTCTCACCCAGTTGAGTTTACACCTGAGCAAGGTTTAGAGATCGAAGTTCCTTCGAACACGAAAATCATCGTTAAAGGTATTTCTAAAGAGCGTGTTGGTGCTTTAGCATCTAACATCCGCGACGTACGTCCACCAGAGCCATACAAAGGTAAAGGTATTCGTTACGAAGGTGAATTCGTTCGCCGTAAAGAAGGTAAAACAGGTAAATAATGCAGCCTAATTTGCATTAATTTTTGAAAGGAGTGACCTCTGTGATTACGAAACAAGACAAAAATCAAGTTCGTAAAAAACGTCATGGGCGTGTTCGTTCTAAAATTTCGGGTACTGCACAACGTCCTCGTTTAAACGTATTCCGTTCTAACAAGAACATTTATGCACAACTAATCGACGATGTAGCTGGCGTAACTTTAGTTTCTGCTAATACTCAAGAAAAAGCTTTCGAAGGTATGGGCTCAAACGTAGAAGCTGCTGCTAAAATCGGTGAATCAATCGCTAAACGCGCTGCTGAAAAAAATATTACTACTGTGGTATTTGACCGTAGCGGTTACTTATATCATGGACGTGTGAAAGCTTTAGCTGAAGCTGCACGTGAAAACGGCTTAGAATTTTAATAAGAAGGAGGGACATACTTCATGAGTCGCATTGACGCAAACAAATTAGAACTTGAAGAACGCGTAGTTACTATTAACCGTGTTGCTAAAGTTGTTAAAGGTGGTCGTCGCTTCCGCTTCACTGCATTAGTTGTAGTTGGAGATAAAAATGGTCATGTAGGTTTCGGTACTGGTAAAGCTCAAGAGGTTCCAGACGCAATCCGCAAAGCTGTTGAAGACGCGAAGAAAAACTTAATCGAAGTACCACGCGTGGGTGGAACTACTCCACACTTAGTGCAAGGTCGCTTCGGTGCAGGTTCAATCTTAATCAAACCTGCAGCTCCTGGTACAGGAGTTATCGCTGGTGGTCCAGTACGTGCCGTACTAGAACTAGCTGGTATTACTGATATTCTTTCAAAATCTCTTGGTTCAAACACACCAATCAACATGGTGCGTGCAACTGTAGCAGGTTTAACTGAATTAAAACGCGCAGAGGATGTAGCAAAACTACGCGGTAAATCAGTGGAAGAGTTATTAGGATAAGGGGGGAATTATAATGGCTAAATTACAAATCACCCTTACAAAATCTGTAATCGGTACTAAACCAAACCAACGTAAAGTTGTAGAGGCTTTAGGATTACGTAAATTAAACCAAACTGTGGAACAAGCAGATAACGCTGCTATCCGCGGAATGATTACAAAAGTAGCTCACTTAGTTACTGTTAAAGAAATCTAATTTCAATTATTCGAACAAGGAGGTGCCACCCATTATGAAACTTCATGAGTTAAAACCAGCAGAAGGTTCACGTCAAGTTCGTAACCGCGTTGGTCGTGGTATCGGTTCTGGTAACGGTAAAACTGCAGGTAAAGGTCATAAAGGTCAAAACGCTCGTTCAGGCGGCGGCGTTCGCCCAGGATTTGAGGGGGGTCAAAACCCACTATTCCGTCGTTTACCTAAACGCGGCTTTACGAACATCAACCGTAAAGAATACGCTATCGTTAACCTTGACACTTTAAACCGTTTCGAAGCTGGTGCAGAAGTAACACCTGCATTACTGTTAGAAACTGGTATCGTGAGCAACGAAAAAGCTGGAATTAAAATTCTAGGTCATGGTACTGTAAACGTTAAGCTTACAGTAAAAGCTCACAAGTTCTCTGCTTCAGCTAAAGAAGCGATCGAGAACGCTGGCGGAACAACTGAGGTGATTTAATGTTTCAGACAATCTCTAACTTTATGCGCGTTCGAGATATACGAAATAAAATCATCTTTACACTATTAATGTTAATCGTTTTTCGTATCGGGACATTTATCCCGGTACCTAACGTTAACGCAGATGTATTAAAGGCAACTGATGAGTTTAACTTAGTTGGTTTCCTTAATACGTTTGGCGGTGGTGCTTTAGCAAACTTCTCTATCTTCGCGATGGGTATTATGCCATACATCACAGCCTCAATTATTGTTCAGTTATTACAAATGGACGTTGTGCCTAAGTTTGCAGAATGGGCGAAACAAGGTGATGTGGGTCGACGTAAGTTAGCTCAGTTCACACGTTATTTCACAATTGTATTAGCTTTCATTCAATCTTTCGCGATGTCGTTCGGGTTTAACCAGTTCTACGGTGGATCATTGATCATGGATACTAGTATTCAATCGTATTTAACGATTTCAATCGTGTTAACAGCGGGTACTGCTTTCCTATTGTGGTTATCTGAACAAGTTACTGCATATGGTGTTGGTAATGGTATTTCAATCATTATCTTCGCTGGTATCGTCGCTGCGATTCCTAACGCAGTAAACCAAGTGTATGCACAACAAATTGAAGGAGCAGGAGATCAACTTTTCATTAAGGTTGCTATCCTTATTTTATTAATTTTAGTGCTACTAGCTGTTGTAGTTGGTGTTATTTATATTCAACAAGCGTTGCGTAAAATTCCAATTCAATATGCAAAACGAGTTGCAGGTAATTCGCCAAAAGTTGGTGCTCAACAAACACACTTACCATTAAAAGTGAATGCTGCAGGGGTTATTCCGGTAATCTTCGCAGTAGCGTTTATTGTAACACCACAAACTTTAGCGTCATTCTTCGGTGACAATAATGTAACAGCATTCATCTCGAACACATTTGACTATTCAAAACCAGTAGGGATGATTATATATGTTGCTTTAATCGTTGCCTTCACATATTTCTACGCATTCATCCAAGTGAATCCGGAAAATGTGGCCGACAACTTGAAAAAGCAAGGTGCTTATATCCCGGGTATTCGCCCAGGTAATGACACACAAGCTTATTTAACAAAAGTTCTTTATCGTCTAACATTTGTTGGGGCACTATTCTTAGTAGTTATTTCAATCATGCCAATTATCTTCATTAACTTTATGAACCTACCAGCTTCGGCTCAAATCGGGGGAACAAGTATGATAATCGTAGTTGGTGTTGCTCTTGAAACAATGAAACAATTAGAGTCTCAATTAGTGAAACGTCATTATAAAGGCTTTATGAAATAATGCAGGTTTAGGAAACAATTGTGTTTCCTGAGCCAGCGTAGTTTAAAGGGGGAGCATTCGTATGAATATCGTTTTAATGGGTCTTCCAGGTGCTGGTAAAGGTACTCAGGCTGACAAAATTGTTGAGAAGTACGCTATCCCTCATATTTCTACAGGTGACATGTTCCGTGCCGCTATTAAAGATGGTACAGAGCTAGGTTTACAAGCGAAATCGTTTATGGATCAAGGGGCATTAGTTCCTGATGAAGTAACGATTGGTATCGTTCGTGAGCGTCTATCACAACCAGACTGTGAAAAAGGATTCTTATTAGATGGATTTCCACGTACAGTTCCTCAAGCAGAAGCTTTAGATAGCATCCTTGAAGAATTAGGTCGTCCAGTTGAGCATACAATTAATGTTCAAGTTGAAAAAGATGAATTAATTGCACGTTTAAGTGGCCGCCGTATTTGTAAAACTTGTGGTACGTCCTATCATTTAGTTTTCAATCCACCAAAAGTGGAAGGAAAATGTGATAAAGATGGAGGCGAGTTATACACACGTGCGGATGACAATCCTGAAACTGTTGCAAACCGCCTGGAAGTAAATATGAACCAAGCACAACCTTTACTTGATTTCTATGAAGCAAAGGGTGTACTTAAAAATATTAATGGACAGCAAGAAATTTCTAAAGTATTTGCTGATCTTGATGCTCTATTACAGGGCAGCCGCAGCTGATATCCGTCCGGGCGCTAGACAGCTTCCGCGGTAGTCATGCGGAGGCAACAACGAAACATAATTTCTTGAGAGTTGCAAAAGCATATTGTGCCCGGTATATACTGGGAAAGGTTGAGCACTTTTATCGTGTGATGACATCTTTTCAAGGTATAATGGGTTTCGTGGAAGCATCTGTGTAACGGGTATGAATCTCTCATCCAAGACATTCCGGCTATCGTGTTAACATAAGGGATACAGTTCCTTTACCGGATACTGTACATCCATGGATTGTGTGAAGCGAA
Source organism: Solibacillus sp. FSL R7-0682 (assembly GCF_038005985.1). Classification (NCBI taxonomy): domain Bacteria; kingdom Bacillati; phylum Bacillota; class Bacilli; order Caryophanales; family Caryophanaceae; genus Solibacillus; species Solibacillus sp. FSL R7-0682. The sequence goes on along the minus strand of NZ_JBBOUI010000001.1, from coordinate 3,838,654 downwards.
ACCAGACGAGCGTCTTATTGAACATCTCTCATGCAATCCAAAACATATGTTGAAACGAGTTGCTTCTTATTTAGGAGAAAACAGTTGCAAGAGCTCAAACGAGTTTTTTGATAATAGCATATAGAAGGGAGACGAGAAGATGGCGAAAGACGATGTAATTGAAGTCGAAGGGACAGTTGTTGAGACTTTGCCAAACGCGATGTTTAAGGTAGAATTAGAAAATGGGCACACTGTGCTTGCACACGTATCTGGAAAGATTCGTATGCACTTTATCCGTATCCTACCTGGAGATAAGGTTACTATTGAGTTATCTCCTTATGATTTAACTCGCGGTCGTATCACATACCGTTTTAAATAATCTTTTGCACTCCGGACTATTAAGGAGGTTAGGTTAGATGAAAGTGAGACCATCTGTGAAACCGATCTGCGAAAAATGTAAAGTAATTCGCCGACGCGGTAAAGTAATGGTAATCTGTGAAAATCCTAAACACAAACAAAAACAAGGGTAATTAAACAAGGAGGTGCACAACGTATATGGCACGTATTGCTGGTGTTGACATTCCTCGCGACAAACGCGTGGTAATTTCATTAACTTACATTTACGGTATTGGTAAAACGACTTCTCAAAAAGTATTAGCAGCTGCTGGTATTGACGAAAATACTCGTGTTAAAGACTTAACAGAAGATCAATTAAACCAAATTCGTGAACAATTAGACTCTTACAAAACAGAAGGTGATTTACGCCGTGAAATTTCATTAAACATCAAACGTTTAATGGAAATCGCTTCATTCCGTGGTATCCGTCACCGTCGTGGTTTACCTGTTCGTGGTCAAAATACGAAGAACAACGCTCGTACGCGTAAAGGTCCTCGTAAAACTGTAGCGAACAAGAAAAAATAATTAAGTAAAGGAGGTTCCTTCTTAACATGGCTCGTAAACAACAAACTCGTAAACGTCGTGTGAAAAAGAATATCGAATCTGGTATTGCACACATCCGTTCTACATTTAACAATACAATCGTAACGATCACAGATGTGCAAGGTAACGCATTATCTTGGTCTTCAGCTGGTGCTTTAGGTTTCCGTGGTTCACGTAAATCTACTCCATTCGCAGCTCAAATGGCTGCTGAAACAGCTGCAAAATCTTCAATGGAACATGGTTTAAAAACTATTGAAGTTACAGTTAAAGGTCCTGGTTCTGGTCGTGAAGCTGCAGTTCGTGCACTTCAAGCTGCTGGTTTAGAAGTAACTGCTATTAAAGACGTTACTCCAGTTCCTCATAACGGTTGCCGTCCGCCAAAACGTCGTCGCGTGTAATGGGTGCAACTTAGAGGTATAATCTTCTAGGTACATCATGTTTCTTTGTGCAAAAGTCTTGTGCATATATAAAGTCTATCTTAGATTGACAACTATGATGGTTTGAACCTATACATTAGATGTTTTGAAGGAGGGTAAATTGGAATGATCGAAATTGAAAAACCAAAGATTGAAACAGTGGAGATTAGCGAAGATGCCAAGTATGGCAAGTTTGTTGTAGAACCGCTTGAACGTGGATATGGGAACACTTTGGGTAATTCTCTACGTCGTATCCTTTTGTCTTCATTACCTGGAGCTGCTGTAACGTCAATTCAAATTGACGGCGTACTACACGAATTCTCAACTGTAGAAGGTGTTGTAGAAGATGTTGCATCAATTATCTTAAACGTGAAAAAGCTTGCTTTAAAAATCTACTCTGACGAAGAAAAAGTCATTGAGATTGATGTAAAGGGTGACGGAACGGTTACGGCTGCTGACATTACACATGACAGTGATGTAGAAATTTTAAATCCAGATCTATATATCGCAACAATCGCTAAAAACGGTCACTTACGTATGCGTATGTACGCACAACGCGGCCGTGGTTATACTCCTGCTGATCAAAACAAACGTGAGGATCTTCCTATCGGCGTGATCCCGATCGACTCTATTTACACTCCAGTTTCACGCGTCAACTTCCAAGTTGAAAACACTCGTGTTGGACAAAATTCTGACTACGACAAGTTATCACTTGATGTGTGGACAGATGGCAGCATCGGTCCAAAAGAGGCGATTTCGCTAGGAGCGAAAATTTTAACTGAGCATTTAAATATCTTCGTAGGCATGACGAACGAAGCACAAACTGCTGAAATCATGGTCGAAAAAGAAGAAGATCAAAAAGAAAAAGTATTAGAGATGACTATCGAAGAGCTTGATCTTTCTGTTCGTTCTTATAACTGCTTAAAGCGCGCTGGTATCAATACGGTATTAGAGTTAGCTAATAAGTCAGAAGACGATATGATGAAAGTACGTAACTTAGGTCGTAAGTCTTTAGAAGAAGTTAAGCATAAGTTAGAAGAGCTTGGTTTAGGATTACGTAAAGAAGACTAAGCGAAAAATTATAAAATTTAGCTAGATCAGATACAAATAAAGGAGGGAAACGTCCATGGGTTACAGAAAACTTGGTCGTACAAGTTCTCAACGTAAAGCATTATTACGTGACTTAGCTACTGATTTAATCATCAACGAGCGCATCGAAACTACTGAAGCGCGTGCTAAAGAAACTCGTAAAGCTGTTGAGAAAATGATTACTTTAGGTAAACGCGGTGATTTACATGCTCGTCGTCAAGCGGCTGCATTCATCCGTCGTGAGCTAGTAACAGTTGGAGAAGGCGAAGAAGAAAAAACTGTTTTCGCACTTCAAAAATTATTTGACGATATCGCACCACGTTATGCAGAGCGTCAAGGTGGTTACACTCGTATTCTTAAAGTAGGTCCTCGTCGTGGAGACGGCGCACCTGTAGTAGTTATCGAATTAGTTTAATTCTAACGAAATGGTGAAGAGGGGTGTCCGGTTCACCGGTTGAACCCGCACCCCTCTTTTTTCTTAAGCATATACGTGTGCTTTTATTAAAATGATTTATACGACAATAATTAAGCTGAGCGTTATGATGAGCGGAGCATGTTATGCTGGCGTCTCGTTTAGCTCTCCGCACCTCATTCATCAGGTGGCTAGGCTTGAGCACCTCGTCACCTTGTAAATGTAACGACAAGCGCATTTCTCTGAATGAGGTGCGCGCTTTTTTATTTTAATTGGAATGGAGGTTTGAGCACCTCACTTCCATTTATACATATGCAAACATAAAGTACGTTTAAATAGGTGGCCTATGAGTCCGACTTGTTTGAAAACGTGCTTTATTTTTATATATGTCTGTTATTATTTCCTGGGGAAAGGTAGCGGCACATAGAAAAATTGTGTAAGTTATTTGTAGAGCAGAGAATAGAGAGGGGAAAAGACACGCGTGACAGAGATTTTATCATTCAATGACGTAACATTTTCATATACGCCAGATCAGCCAGAAGCACGTAAAGCTGTTCAAAATGTATCCTTTTCGATTCACAAGGGTGAATGGATTGCGATTGTAGGACATAACGGTTCTGGTAAATCAACAATGGCAAAATTAATGAGCGGTTTACTATTTCCAGAGCAAGGAGAAGTACGTATTAAGCATGACGTGCTAACAGAAGAGAATCTATGGGATATTCGTTCTCAAATCGGAATGGTATTTCAAAATCCAGATAATCAATTTGTAGGTGCAACTGTACAGGATGATGTCGCATTTTCACTTGAAAACAACGGCGTACCTTATGAAGAAATGGTACAACGTGTGCATGAATCTTTAAAGCAAGTAAAGATGGATGGCTTTATTAATCATGAGCCGCATTATTTATCAGGTGGTCAAAAGCAACGCGTTGCCATTGCTGGAGCACTAGCAATGCACCCACAACTTTTAATATTAGATGAAGCGACTTCGATGCTCGATCCACAAGGAAGGGACGAAGTGTTAAAAACAGTGCAAGTACTACGTGAGCACATTGGTTTAACAGTAATATCAATCACGCATGACTTGGAAGAGGCGTTGTTAGCTGACCGTGTGATTTTTATGAATGATGGTAAAAAGTATGCGGAAGGTACACCCTCGGAGATTTTTGCATTAGGTAATGAGTTAATTGAGTTTGGTCTTGATTTACCATTTGCAATGCGCATGACAAAACTTTTACAAGCTCAAGGTGTACAGCTTGTAGGACAACATATGACAGAAGAAGAGCTGGTGAATGATTTATGGACATCCAACTTCAACAAGTAGAATACGCATATTCAAAGGGGACACCATTTGAAAAATACGCCCTTCACCATGTAGATTTAATGATTCCTAGTGGTACGTACCAGGCGATAATTGGGCATACAGGTTCGGGTAAATCAACAATACTACAGCATTTCAATGGTTTATTAAAGCCTTCAAGTGGAACTGTAATAATTGGTGACCGGACGATTGAAGCTGGGAAAAAGCAAAAAGAATTAAAACCTATTCGTCAAAAAGTAGGTATTGTGTTCCAGTTTCCAGAACATCAGTTGTTTGAAGAGACTGTTTTAAAGGATATTATGTTTGGCCCGATGAATTTTGGTGTTTCGGAAAAGGATGCAGAAAAGCGCGCGCGTAATTTAATTAAGCTTGTTGGCTTACCGGAGAGTGTATTAGAAAAGTCTCCGTTTGACCTGTCAGGTGGGCAAATGCGCCGTGTTGCAATTGCAGGCGTGCTTGCAATGGAACCGGAAGTGATTGTATTAGATGAGCCGACTGCAGGCCTAGATCCTCGCGGGCAAAAGGAAATAATGGATTTATTTTATGACTTGCATAAAAGTCGAGGATTAACAACGATTTTAGTTACACATAGTATGGAAGACGCAGCACGCTATGCAGACCGAATTGCAATTATGCATGAAGGACGCTGTGTATTAACAGGTGAACCACGTGACATTTTTGCAGATAGCGAAGCGTTAGCTAAGTACCGTTTAGAGCCACCTCGTATTGTGCGCTTCCAGCAAAAGATTGAGCAAATGATGCATAAAAAATTAGCGAAAGTGTGCTTGACGGAAGAAGAGCTTGCGCACGAATTAGGACAAGCTATAAGAAAAGAGCGTGATGACCAATGATGGAGAAAATGATTTTTGGTCGTTACATTCCAGGTAATTCTTTTGTACATCAATTAGATCCACGCTCAAAATTGTCGTTTGTATTTGCCTTTATTATTATTGTGTTTTTAGCTAATAACGTTGTAACCTATGCACTACTGCTAGCGTTTACGTTATTTGTCATACTACTATCACGTATCCGTCTGTACTTTTTAATAAATGGATTAAAGCCAGTCATCTTTCTAATGGCATTCACCCTTATTTTACATTTAATTATGACAAAAGAAGGTGCTGTACTATTAGATTTAGGATTTATGAAAATTTATGAAGAAGGCTTACGGCAAGGTATATTTATTTCAGTACGCTTTTTAGTTTTAGTGTTTATTACATCCATTTTAACGTTAACGACATCACCTATTTCGATTACGGATGGTTTGGAGACATTATTACATCCATTGAAGAAAATAAAGCTACCGGTACATGAGTTAGCGCTTATGATGTCAATTTCATTGCGCTTCATTCCAACGTTAATGGATGAGACGGATAAAATTATGAAGGCACAAATGGCTCGAGGATCGGATTTAAGTGCGGGCCCTATAAAAGATCGTTTAAAGGCCGTTGTACCACTTTTAGTTCCGCTGTTTGTAAGTGCCTTTAAGCGAGCAGAAGATTTAGCTACAGCGATGGAAGTGCGAGGCTACCGCGGTGGTGAAGGTCGTACAAGATATCGTCAGCTAAAATGGGATATGAAGGATTCATTAAGCCTAGTTGTACTTCTTGTTGTTGCTGTTTGCTTATGGATGTTACGAAGCTAAAGGAGTAGAAAGATGACAAGATTAAAGGCAACGATTAGTTATGACGGTACTCAATTTGCCGGCTATCAAGTACAGCCGGGAAAACGTACGGTACAGTCTGAAATTGAAAAGGTGCTCGCCGTGATGCATAAAGGAACTACGGTGAAGATTACGGCAAGTGGGCGTACCGATGCACGTGTTCATGCAACGGGACAAGTCATTCATTTTGACACATCTTTATCGATTCCTACTGAGAAATATATGAAGGCACTTAACGTTCAGCTACCTCGAGATATTCGAGTTTTACAAATTGAACAAGTAGCCGATGATTTCCATGCTCGCTATGATGTGTCGGGCAAGCGCTACCGTTATATTTGGGATTGTAATGCTGTACAGAGTCCCTTTAGACGTTTGTATACGGTTGAAACGAATGGGATTAAACCAAATGTAGAAGCGATGCAAAAGGCGGCAGAGGCAATTTTAGGGGAGCATGATTTTAGCTGCTTTTGCGCGGCCAATACGAGTGTAGTTGATAAAGTACGAACAGTTCATTCATTAAAGCTCGAGTGGCATGGTGAGGAGCTACATATGACGATTGCAGGAAACGGCTTTTTATATAATATGGTACGTATTATTGCAGGTACGCTATGGGAAGTCGGAACAGGAAGACGACAAGTCCATTCTATTGCTGCAACAATTGCCTCAAAAGAACGAGGGCAAGCAGGAAAAACAGCACCGGCGCACGGACTCTATTTAGAAGAAGTATTTTATGATAGAGCTTAAGAAAAACAAGGGCTATAAAAACCTAATTAGTGAAATTCATGTGAATAAAAAATATGAAATAAATTTAAAACGAGGTAAGTTAAGAGGTTAAAATAGCTCGATAAATAGGGTTAACAACATCTCCAGGTGTTCAATTAAATATCTTGACTTCTAACTCAATACATTATATGATGATGTATGGTATTTTCATTACCACCACAAAATAAGCCCCGAAAACTTATAAGTGTATATAATGAAAAATAACGGTAATTTTATATCGATTAGGAGGATACAAACATGCGCACAACTTTCATGGCTAAAGGCCAAGAAGTAGAACGTAAATGGTTAGTAGTTGACGCAGAAGGCCAAACATTAGGTCGTTTAGCTTCTGAAGTAGCTGCTATTTTACGTGGTAAACATAAACCAACTTTCACACCAAACGTTGACACAGGAGATCACGTGATCATCATCAACGCTGAAAAAATTGAGTTAACAGGTAAAAAATTACAAGATAAAATTTACTACCGTCACACTCAATTCGCTGGTGGTTTAAAACAACGTACAGCGGGTGAAATGAAAGAAAAATACCCAACTCAAATGCTTGAATTAGCAATCAAAGGTATGCTTCCAAAGAACTCTTTAGGTCGTCAAATGTTCTCTAAACTGAACGTTTACGCTGGTTCTGAGCATCCACATGCTGCACAAAAACCAGAAGCTTACGAGCTACGTGGTTAATTAATAAATCATAATAGGAGGAAATAACTTTGGCACAAGTACAATACATCGGCACAGGTCGCCGTAAAAGCTCAACTGCCCGCGTACGTTTAGTACCAGGCGAAGGCAAAATCGTAATCAACAACCGTGACGTTGCTGATTACCTACCATACGAAACTTTATTATTAATCATCAACCAACCATTAGAAGCAACTGAAACTAAAGGTTCTTATGACGTACACGTAAACGTAAACGGTGGTGGTTTCACTGGTCAAGCTGGTGCAATCCGTCACGGTATCGCTCGTGCATTATTACAAGTTGATCCAGATTTCCGTCCAGCTTTAAAAGCTGCGGGTCTATTAACTCGTGATTCTCGTATGAAAGAACGTAAAAAACCAGGTTTACGCGGCGCTCGTCGTGCACCTCAGTTCTCAAAACGTTAATTTTTTCAAACTATTCGTTTCAACAAAAACCCTGCAACCATTGCGTTTGCAGGGTTTTTATCTATTTTCATAGCTTACAAAAGTTGTGTAAAAACCTGTGGATAAGTACACGTAATATACACATAATACACAAGTAATACACAAACTTTTTTAAATGAATAGCTGCTAAATTAAATCGATAGCAGCTAATAATTGTGTAATATCTTTATGTGTATATACCTTATCAGTGATGTCTTTTGATGCATGGCCCATAATGCGCTTAATCGATAATTTATTTGCATCTGCATTATCCATTAATGTTGCAAACGTATGGCGGCAATCATGTGGCTTATGCTCCAATTTAAGCTGCTCCATTATTTTCTTAAAATGATCGTAGTGGAAGTTATGATAGGACATTTGCTGACCTTTAGAATTTACGACTAAATATTGTTGGGCGTTCATTCGTTTTTCAAGAAATGGCAGTATTTTTTTATTTAGTGGAATTAAACGATTCGTTCCAGCTTCCGTTTTAAATCCACCACGTAAATATCTTTCTTTAATATTTATATCCTCTAATTTAACTTCTAAAAGCTCTCCTGGACGCAACCCTGTATAAATTAACACTAATATTAGCTCAATAAATTCTAAACGTTCTACGTTGTCCCAAAGTGCTTTAATTTCAACATCATTAAATGGCTTGCGATAAGTACCAGAGTCATTTTTACCGACATCAACAAAAACCGAATAATCCTTTGTTACAAGATCTTGTTCCATTGCATATTTAAACATTTGATTGAACAAAACTTTTATTTTCCGTTTTGTGCCGTGTGATTTAGTTGAAGCCGTGATAATTTCTTGTAAATCATTCTTTCTAATATCTATAAACTTCAAATGGTGTAGCCTTTCCGCACTTTTGTAGGAAGCGTTGTAACCATTCCAATTTGAACGCTCCTTTTCATTTGGCCCATCAGGATATTTTTCTTTCATCATTGAATCATAAACTTCTGCAAAAGTTGTTTTTGCCTTTGTAATGTCAAACGGGCTTTTATTGTATTCAGCTAGTGCCATCATAGCTTGATCTCGTTTTTCATAGTAACCTAAGTATTCGTATTTTTGTTTCCCCGTATCTGTATACCCAGCTGTTACGCGTACAGCAAAAGGTTTTCGTCGTTTACCGCTTAATTTAAAAACAGAGCCATATCCATTTGGATTTTTCATTATTAAAACCTCCTCTGAATATATTTGACAAGATATTATTAAAAACTGACAATTCCATATTGGTATGACAATTTTTTATTTATGTATTGTTCTAAACGCTTTACCGCAAACTCGCGAGTAACATTGAACAGCTTCTCTACCTCATATACCGTTTCAATATCTAAGTGATAGATATGTAATTGATCTAACATGAAGGTAGGGATAGCTGCGTGGTACATGAAAATGTTAGCTTTGGCTTCTTGGTATTCGATAAACCTCGTAGGAATCTTACTTTGATTACCAACGTGGAATAAAACATGGCTAAGTTCGTGGCAAAATTCCTCCCATTGTTGCTGTGGTGTTAGCTTTTCATTTAGTAAAATGAACGCTTTACTTCCTGTAAAAAGCGCCTGGCTTGCGTCTGGCCAGTAAAAAACGTGTATTCCTAGCTGTTCGGCGATTGATTGAAATTTAAGTTCCTGTGGCTTTTTAATGTCTAATTTTAAATAAAGTGTTTTTATGTAATCTTCTGTGTGCGTGTAATGTGTAGCCATTTAATCATCTCCAGTAATACAAATAAGAACATTTGTTCGTTTTTAGTATATAATAAAACCCCACTATTTGGTAGTGGAGCTAAATGTAATAAAATAGAAGTGAAAAACTAATTAAATATAATATAGAAATAGTAAGTAATATAATTCTAAATTTATTATATTCGTCACCAATATATATATAATATTTTCTGCTAATTTTTATAATTTTTTTAGTTGAATCAAATGAATCAAAGCTGGTAGGTACGAAAGTAAATAAAGTGAAATGGTTTCCTTTTGATTTAACATCATAAATATTGAAAAGTAAAAAAATCAATATATTTGCTGTTAAATTATTTGTTCTAAATAAATAAATTGTTAATAATATGAATAAAATTAGCATTTCTAATAAAAATTTGTTAGGGTCTGCACTGCTATTGATTGAGAATGTAAAAAAAGGCAATAAGAAGAAACTAAAAAAATCACTTATACTATTTCGTCCAATTTTATTATTTGTAACTGTTATGGTTTCATTAAATTTTGGTTTAGGTTTATGTAGTAATATTATTAATAATATTAAAATGTTTAAAGCAATTGAAATCAATAATAATATTTTTAAATATATGTATAAGTCTGTTGTTGGGTCAGCTCTTATTAAAAATATAATAAATAAGGGGAGTTCTGCAGCAATCAAGTACAGGAAATATAAAAAGAAATTAAATAACATTTTCATTTGTTCTCTCCCCCTTATATTATAATACCATTAAGCGAACATATATTCTATATTTGTGTTATGCTCATTTCCCTTTTTTCTACTTTTTCTTTAATTGGGAAGGTAATAAATTCATCTCCAAAATCAAAGCCTGCTCTATCAGATATAATTCTAATGATGATTTTGATACCTTCTTCATCTTCCACTTCAAAGTTTTCGTCAACAGGGTTGAAGGTAAATTTAACTTTATGTTTTTGCGAAATATCCTGAATCTTTTTCTTGTATTTAGAAATATATGATTTGATTTCCGTAGGATTTTTACTTACCTTCGTTAAAGCGTTGAAATGTCTATAATGTTTTATTTCTTCACGAAATGGTTCCATATTCATTATTATGCTTTCTTGCTCTAAAACATTAATCACTTCATCAACATGAGATTTCAAATGCTGTTTATAGTTAAATATCTCAATAAAATTTCTGAAATCAGCAACATAAACATCATTATTAATAAAAATGCAAATTATAAAAGGATTAAAAAGATAGAAGTCTTCGTCATTCACTAATCTGAAATCATTATCAGAATTTATTTGGTAAATGCGTTTCTTTTTATTAAGTGAAATGCGATTTTGTCTACTAAATAGCAGTATATTATTATCATCTACTTTTAAATGATGAATAATAAAATTTAATTCTTTAGCAGAAGGTAATTCTTCCGATATTTCTATAGCTAATTCGGAGTCGAAAGTAGTTGTTGTCCCCTCACTATAGAAGTAATTGCATATCTCTAGCGTCACTTTTGGGAATACACTCATTAAATCATCCATTGATTTACTGGTAGAACAACAAGATCAAATTCATGAAACAAATGAGAATGTCGATGAAGCAAAACAAGAATATCGAAGTAAGTTTGACCAAACAGATAGCCGTATTACTTTGGAAGTTGACCAGTTAGACAAATCCATTGCAGCTATCGATATTAAAGCCGACAATATCAATTTAAGCGTGAACAATCGAATAACAAATGAAGTAGCAGCCATAGATATACGTGCTAATCAGATTGCATTGAGTGTAAGTAATTTAGAGTACAATTCGAGCGCATCTATCAACATATTACAAAATAGTATTTCGCTAAAAGTAGACGCAAATAACCTTATTTCATCAATCAATATGTCCCCTGAATCCATAAGTATAAGTGCAAGTAAGATTAATTTGAACGGTGCTGTCATGGCAAATGGTAGCATTACAGGTTCGTCCACAATTAACGTCGGCACAGACTTATACGTTGGCAATAACGTGTATCTAGCAAACGGTTCAGGTGGTACAAAGAGCATTCAATTTGGGGGTATATCGCGTATCACTGGTGACTGGAGTAACATCGGTATATCGGCTTCAAATGTAAAGATTGATTCCAATGTAACTTTAGGGGCTAGCGGATCAACTGTTGCGTTTAACGGAAATGTAAACTTTCAATATGCAGACAGTATCATAGGTGTTGCAAGAGCTAACTCTAGTGGCATTGGTATTTCAACATCAGGCGGTAATTTATATGTGCAAGTAAACGGTAGCACAATAGGGTCAGTAAAATTAACCTAAAAAAGGAGAGACACACATGAATGTATTAATCTATTTACACAATCAACAAGCACCAATTAAGGCAAATATTCCAGATTTCGATGCATCGGATTTCACGTCGAAATTAAACGGTAATATGTTATTCATTAACTTAGGTGGCAATGTGGTAAGTCGAAATTTAATTCAGATGATTACGCTAGATAACGAGGTAACGGAGTAAAACGCAGCATAAGCTAGCGTTATTTTTTATGGAAAAAACTAAAATCCCAAACGTTTGGGAATTTAAAAGGATGCGCTATTGCGTGTCCTTTTTATTATGGATGAGGATGGTGTGGGTATGGCAGTAGATATTCCGATTATAGTCGGTATTGGGGGATTATTGTTTGCGGTTTTCGGTTACGTTCTTAACCGTGATCGTGACAAGAAGAATAATGCAACGAGTGAGGCAGAGATGAAAGTAACACTCGCTCATATCAGTAGAGGGGTAGATGACATCAAACTGGATGTTAAAACGAATAAAGAACAAATGAATGCCTTTGCTCGCGATTTGGTACGAGTAGATGAAGTGGCAAAATCGGCACATAAACGAATTGATAAATTGGAGGGTTCACACAATGAAAATTAATTGGAAAGTAAGATTACAACACAAACCATTTCTTGTAGCGCTTTTCGCGTTACTAATGTTACTAGTACAACAAGTAGCAACGTTTTTTGGAATTGATACAACCATTTACAATGAGCAAGTTACCGACTTGTTTAACACGGTACTTGCTATTTTAGTGCTAATAGGCGTTGTGGTAGATCCAACGACAACAGGTACAGGTGATAGCACACAAGCCTTGCGATATGATAAGCCAAAGGGTGATGAATAATGATTAGTATTTCTCCAGGACATTATGGACCAAAAACAGGTGCATATGGATTTATAGATGAGGTTACAGAAGCAATCAAAGTAGCAAAGCGAGTAACATCCATTTTACGTGCAGCTGGCATTACAACTAATTACATCGAGGATAATGTAAGTGAAAAGCAATCAGATAACATTCGATGGTTGATTGCTCAACATAATAAGTCTAATCGTCAAATTGACGTATCAATTCACTTTAATTCAACAGCTGGTACTCATTCTAGAGGTATCGGTACAGAAACCTTAATTCACAACGGGAAAAATATTGATACGGCAACAGCGATTACAGATGCAATTAGCAGAGGGAGTGGACTTAAAAACCGCGGCGTTAAAATTCGTCCAGACTTAGGATTATTAAAAGGCACTAATAAACCATGCTATTTAATCGAAGTCTGCTTTGTTAATGATTCAGTGGATGTAGCTATTTACCGTAGGGACTTCGAAAAGATATGCTATGCAAACGCTGAACAATTAGCGAAGACTGTTGGTAAAACGTTAAAGCCTTCCACAACTTCTTCTGTGGAGGACAAACAGCGCCAACGTGCCATCGCATTAATCAAAAATGCAGTAGCTACCAATGTATTCACATCTCCACATGATGATGTTGATAAGTATAGTAATGATGAGTTATTTGATTATGTACTAACATATGCTGAACGTTTAACTAAAAAATAAAAATTGAAGCCCATTACCTTGTTTATGAGTAGTGGGCTTTTGACTTTTAAAGTTATATAGTAATACACATTAAAATTAATCAAGATTATCTAAATAATTAAAAAGACGAACTAACATATCTACATCAGTATCATTTTCGTCAAATTTATAAAATTTCATACCCTCTCTTTCATCATCTATATTTCTGAATCCCTCAATAAAACTGTCATTATTATCTTTAGAGTTTTCAATTGACATATTTTCATTTGTAAAGGCAAACATTCTAAAGTCTTTTTCTCCAAAAAAGATTACTGGATAAGTAACTTTATCGAAAAATTGTACATATTTTGGATTATCAGCTTCTTCAAATTCGTCTGATGTAATAATCAAAGCATCAAAGTTAATATTATTATTTTTAAAAATTTCGTTTAATTTTACGTATCTATAATTAACGTTACTTATATCAGGTAATTCATTACCTACTACTCCAATATCTAAGTTTTTCCCCTTATAATTATCATTATTCCCTTTAAAACCATCATTATTTTCATTAGCATAACACCCAGATAATAAAATAGTTAAACTTAAAAGTAAAAAAATTTTTTTCAATTTATTTCCTCCTAACTAATTAATTTATTAATAATTATATCATTGAATATTCAAAAAACGAATATTTACAAATTTTTATATATAATGTATTATATTTACAATAATAGGAAGGGGATGAAATTATTTCATGAAAAGAAGCGTCATTACATTTGTTAGCTTTTTTATGGTTTTAAGTTTATTTTTAGTTAGTCCATCAAAACCTGAGGCAACGTCATTAGAGCCAATTTCAGGTAGTTTTAACTTGGACGATTTGGAGTTAATGGAAGAAAAGGGTGAAGTGATAGTAGAGGAACTCACTTACGAAGAGTTTATTCAAGAGAGAGCAGCAGACAAAGGAATCAGTATAACAGAAGCTCGAAAAATGTATAAAAATCCTTACGTTGATAGCAAAGGAACACAATTATTAGCGGCTAATAGTTACTTTATGCTTAAAATCAACATTATACAAGATGTAGGGTTTTTTTATAAACCAGCAATTACAGTTTATGCATGGACTTATACTTCTAATTCATTTAGGGAAATGAAGTATATAGAAGAAGTAGTTTTAGACAGAGATGGAGTTAATGATTCATATACTGCTAAAGGATTTGAAGGGAAAATCAGAGCGAAGTTAACTACCTCTACTTCAGTTTGGTGGTTAATTAATGGTGATTTTTATCACCAAGGCGAAATGACATTTACGGGCGGTATAGGTGGTACTTTCGCTACTATAGGTAAAGAGGTACAGTTAAACGGTTCTGTAACGAGAAAGATAGATCATTACACTTATTTTGATGATGATGGAACCCACTATATTTATTAAGATATATGAGAACAAATGAAAAATAAGTAATGTACTACTTTGTTTTTATTCAGTTGTTTCAATCAACCCAAGGTTACTTTCAATAGAAACCCTATTTACAATAGCGCTTAACATTTCATTATCTGACATCGAAACAATATTTTTAATTGATTCAAACTCAGACGGTTTAAAATCCCCATTATCAAACATTTTCGCAGCTTCACTAGCGGCAAAAGACCGGTAGTCTGATGCTTTTTTCAACTTCGAAGTATATTCTTCTAAAAGTTTATTATTTTCCTTCGAAAGATTATTGCTTTCAATTTTTTTGATATTCTTAGACAACGCAGTATAGTTAGTCTCAATGAATGTCATAGTTTTATATGCATCATATACATTGACCGAACCATCAGAAATTCCGTTGAAAGTAGTAATCCATTGTTCATTCCAGATACGATCGTATTCTTTTTGTATTGCATCTAGTTCTGGTCCTAACTCATTTTTATAGTATCCGACCTCATCAGCTGACGGTTTAGAACTATCGGTTGTATCTTTTTCCTTTGATTCTTGCTTGTTAACTGACGATTTAGCAGAAGTATCAGCTGGTTCATTAGTTGAATTTACATCTTCAGTTGGTGTTTCATCACCAAAGCATGCGCTAATTAGGGCACCGAAAATAATAAATATAATGATAAATGTTAAGCATCCTTTGAAACAACCAGGTTTCTTTTTTTCATTTTCGTTTGGTGCAAGCAAAACTTTTTTTTCTTCACTCATTTTTATAGCCCCCTTAATATATTACAATATTTTACGATAGTGGAAATTAAATGATAGTTTATTATTTGTTATTATTAGATGAAATAGATATAATGAAGGTCTTTTATAAACAGTAAAAGATGTTGGAAGTACACAAAATGATCCTATTTTGATGCTGTTAAAGAGTAAAAGTATATAATTTGATAGAAGTTTGATTAATTTAAAAACCCTAAAAAGTATGGAGTTTCTACTATTATATTGTGCCCATTTTAAATATCCTTTATAGTTTATGTATCTATGGCAAAGTTTGTATAATATACGGGTAATATACAAAGTAACCCGCAAGTGCTTGGGGTATATACTTTCTAAGTTCTCAAAACGTTAATCTTACGGATTCAACTATTTTGCGAAACTACAAAACCCTTTCTCGAATTTTCGAGAAAGGGTTTTTTTATAAAGAAATATACTAGCTATTCTTCTTTCCCTAACCACTCATCTACTAATAAACCATAAACAGCGTGATCGACATAATGATCATAAAGCCATTCCGCCTGACGAATTGTCCCTTCATAGGTAAAACCTAATCGTTCCGGAATATTGCGGCTTTTCGTATTTCCGATAGCAGCGTGAATTTCTATTTTTTCTAATTTGTATTCATTAAATGCAATATCTATAATTCCTTTTGCTGCACGAGTCATAATGCCGTCACCTTGGAATGACTCATCTAAAAAATAACCGATTTCAGCTTTCTTTGTCGCCCAATTAATGGAGTTAATCGATATTTTACCAACAAATTTCCCTTTATAAATAATGGCGGTATCCAATGCTTCTTGATTCGCAAACTTTTTTAAATTGAGTGCCGCAAATTGGCGCGTGTCTTCAACCGTTTGTGTATTATCTACCCAGCCAAGCCATTCACGTAAATATTGGCGTGAGCGATCTACAAAAGAGAAGATTTCTTCTGCATCATTTGGTGTAATTAATTTTAATTGAATTTCTGCATCTACTTCATAAAAAAACATATTCATTTCTCCCCTAGTTGTCTACGTCTTTAAATTTTTATGTTTTAACTATCATAGTCAGTCATCTAAAAATAAGCAAGTATCTTCTAAATTACATAAAGAGCATTATCTTTCTATTGCTTCATTGACAAAGCCAGCCGTTGCATCGAGCTGTCCTTTTATTTTAGAGATTGCAATATTTTTATCATTGATCCAGCTAGCAAAATCAAAAGCGATTGGTAAAGCATTGCCGCCAAGTGCATACATTACTTTTCGCTCGGTTGGAATATAGCCTGCGGTATGAATTGTCCCATCCCAAGCATTATATTTTTTAGCAAATACGCCATTTTCAACCCCATTCATCAATTGGAATGCTTCGTAAAATGAAAGGTTGTGTTGTTGCGCGGACGTAATAATCTTCTCACGTGCCATTGAGTCTTCCATACGATAACGATTTTCATCTGTTAAAATATGAAAATGATTTGTACATGCTAAAGTCTCCCTTATTGCAATCCTACGAGGAGAGGCTTCTACGACAACTGCGTCATTTGATGCATCTAGTAAAACGTAATTAAAAGAATGCTTGTGTGGAAGCTCGTTTAATAAATCGATCGCTTCACGAGTGGTTGCGCACCTTTCTAACAAAATACGACCAATCATATTGCAAACAAAACCGTCTATACGATTTTTTGTATTAACAAAATTGTAACCAACAACGAGTCCTTTTTCATTCATGCCGTCCATTCTCCCCGTCACTAGCATTGTCGGCCCGATAGTAGCAAAACCACTATCCGTTGGTTTGTACAATACGAAGCGACCATCATAACTAAAAGGATCATTATCGTAATTGCGAATAAGGAAGTTCGAGCCAGTCACAATCGAGCAACCGCTTGTAGGATAGGCTGTGTAGTAGCCACCGAAATATAAAAATGCTTGTTCTTCTGTAATGTTAAGAGCATCCTGTAATCCTTGGATTTCTTCTTGAATTCCTGGTGCAAAATTTTTTAATAAAGAATTTACACGAGGCAAATCGACGATAAATTTATGCTTTAATTTTTCGTACAGTATTTTACGGTTTTGCATTAAGGATGAATGGAGAAGTAGATCTCCTTGCATTAGTCCAAAATCATAATGGGAGCCCCGAAATTGGATGACATCACTTATAACTTTTTTCATTTAAAGCTCCTTTTACTTTCGCTGTTTTTTTTATAGTATCGACTTTTTATAGAAAAGCACAAGGAAAAGCGTCTTTACAATTGAAGGATTTTATTTACATTTTACTAATTTCTTCTCGCATTTTTGTATACAAAAGTATACAATTGTATTCAAATGTGTGGAGGAGTAAACAATATTATGAGACGTGAAGGACGAGGAAGACCTCTCAATAGAGAGGAAAAGGGGCATAATGAAAGAGGGAGAAGAGGGGCGCAAACATTTCGTCGTGGTCGTGCTCTCGATTTTTATCGTCAGCTTGTTACAAAGCGTGAAACGTTAAAAAGTCAGTTAGAGGCGACCGAGCTACAGTCGATTCATCCCGTCATTGCAGGGGAATTAAAGGCTACGGAAGCAATAATGAATGAATTTGTCGAATTATTTCAGTTAGATGAATTATTAGAAGAAACAGAGGAAGCCTAATTAGCTCCAGTAGAGTGAGGAAGTGAATTTTCAAGATGCATGCCGTTTGGAAATTATCTAAGTATATTAAACCGTATCTTTTATTTGCTATTATTGCACCGGTCATGATGGTCATTGAAGTGAGTATGGATTTATTGCAACCGACGATTTTACAGCACATTATTGATGATGGGATTGCGAAAAGTGATACGACATATATCGTGCAAATGTTTGGGCTAATGCTGGTGACATCGCTTATTGGGTTAATAGGTGGTATTGGCTGTTCGATTTATGCATCACGTACAGCGGTCAATTTTGCGACTGATTTGCGCCAAGATTTATATGCGACGATTACGTATTTTTCGAATAGTAGTAAAGATAAATTTACGTTAGGAAAATTAGTAACTAACTTAACGAGTGATATGGAAATGCTACAGCGTGCCTTAACGATGCTACTGAAGATTTTCGTGCGTGGACCGATGATGTTTATTGGCGCGGTAGTCATTGTATTTATTACAGCTCGTGAACTATTTCCGATTTTATTAGTAGTTGTACCGATATTGGCATTTTGTATGTATTACTTCACTGCATTATCTGGTAAGTTATTTCATAAAGTACAGCGCGTTGTAGATCAAGTAAATACAAAGGTACAGGAGAACTTAGCCGGTATTCGGGTCATTAAAGCATATAATCGTAAAAACCATCAAATTGATCAATTTGCAGATGTGAATACGCAATTAATGAAGCGTAGTATGACAGCAGATCAAATTATTGGCGTATTAGCACCGCTTACGATGTTCGTTGTAAATTTGGGCATTGTAGCGGCATTATGGTTAGGTGCGATTAAAGTGGAAAATAACACGCTTCAAGTCGGGGTTATTTTAGCTTTTATAAACTATTTAATGATGGTTATGCAAGGGCTTATGAGTTCGTCTATGGTACTTGTCCAGCTTGCGCGGGCGGTTCCAAGTGCTGGACGGATTGTCGAGGTGTTAGAGGAAACAACGGACGTAAAAAATCCAGAAGGACCCGTGCAGAATGCTATTCTGGGCAGTGTTACCTTTGAAAATGTGAGCTTTTCTTATATAAAAGGCACAGAACCAGTTTTAAAAAATATTAGCTTCCATGTAAATGCAGGAGAAACGATTGGCATTATTGGGATGACTGGTAGTGGGAAGTCAACATTAGTAAAAATGCTTCCAAGATTATTTGAAGTAGATGAGGGCATAGTGAAAATTGATGGTAATCCTGTTCAACAATATGATTTAGAGCAATTACGACAGGCAATTGGTTTTGCCCCACAAAAGGCGACACTTTTTTCAAAAACGATTGCAGAAAATATTCGTTACGGACAAGATGAAGCATCTAAAGTACAGTTACTAGAAGCATTACAAGCAGCAAGTGCATCGGAGTTTGTCGAAAAGTTACCTAGTGGTGTTGAGCATGAGCTAACACAGGGCGCAACGAATTTATCAGGTGGTCAAAAGCAGCGACTTGCAATGGCGCGTGCCTTTGTTCGTAAACCAAGTATATTAGTTTTAGATGATGTAACGAGCGCGGTTGATAGTATATCTGAAAAAAATATTCAAGAAGCTATTCAAACTCAGTTTGGGCATGTGACAAAATTCATCGTTTCCTCCAAAATTTCTTCTATTCGCCATGCAGATCAAATATTCGTCATGGATGATGGAGAAATTGTTGCGAAGGGGACGCATAAGCAATTATTGAAAATAAGCCCTTTATATGAAGAGATGGCAAAGACACAGGCGGAAAAAGGGGTGACCCTAAGTGAATAAGCAACAAGGAGGGCCTCGTCCACCAATGGGTCATCCAGGTGGGAGATTTTCAGGGCCAATCGTGAAGCCAAAAAACCAAAAAGAAACACTATTGCGTATATGGAGTTATTTACGTGTTCAGCGAATAGAACTAATAAGTGTTGTCATTTTTGTTATCATTAGCACAATTCTTAGTTTAGTGGGTCCATTTTTAATCGGGAAAACAATTGATGATTACATTGTGAAGTTCGATGTTTCTGGTGCAATTCGTATGTCACTTCTTTTAGCTGGTGTATATAGCGTTTCATCCATCTTAACGTGGGTCCAAACATTTATCATGATTCGTGTTTCACAAAAGACGATTCGTCGTTTACGCCAGCAGTTATTTGAGCAGTATCAGTCATTACCGCTAGCCTTTTTTGATAAAAAGCAGCAAGGCGATTTAATGAGCCGCATGACGAATGATATAGAAAACTTAAATGCAGCGCTGTCACAAAGTGTCATTCAGATTGTTTCGTCATCATTAACAATAGTAGGAACAGCGTTTGCACTATTTTATTTAGATTGGCGCTTAGCCCTTGTGACACTAATTATCATTCCGTTAATTGTTTGGGCGACAAAACAAATTATTAAACGAAGCAGTGTGAACTATAAAGCACGTCAACGTGATTTAGGCAATTTAAATGGCTATATTGAAGAAACAATTTCCAATGCAGATATTATTACGTTGTTTGGGAAAGAGAAAAAGACATTGTCGGAATTTAAGGTAGCAAATGAAAAACTACGAAGTTCTGCGATGCGCGCGGATATTATTTCAGGCTTTATGGGCCCAATCAATAACTTTATGAATAACTTAGGCTTAAGTTTAGTCATTGGGGTTGGTGCCATAATGGCCGTTACGAGTGGGTTATCCATTGGGGTTATTGCGTCGTTTGTAACATATACGCGTCAGTTTTTCAGACCAATAAATCAATTATCGAACTTGCTAAATACATTTCAATCAGCAGTCGCAGGTTCAGAACGTGTTTTTGAAATATTAGATGAGGCGCAGGAAGTGGCTGATGTCGCAAATGCAAAAACAAAGGAGAAGTTTGTCGGGGATGTAGTATTTGAACAGGTTGAATTTTCTTATGAAGCAGGAAAACCTATTTTACGTGGCATTGATTTCCATGCAAAAGCTGGGGAAACGATTGCGATTGTTGGCCCAACAGGCTCTGGCAAGACGACGATCATTCAGCTATTGACCCGTTTCTATGATACAACTGGGGGACGCATTTTGCTTGATGGCGAACCAATAGAGCAGTATAAAATGGCTAGCGTTCGTGATCATGTCGGGGTTGTGCTTCAGGATACGTATCTCTTTTCAGGAACGGTTCGTGAAAATATTCGGTTTGGTAAACTAAGTGCGACAGATGAGGAAGTAGAACAGGCGGCAAAAATTGCCTATGCTCATAACTTCATAAAATATTTACCTGAACAATACGATACGGTGCTAAAAAGTGGTGGCTTGAACTTAAGTCAAGGTCAGCGTCAGTTAATCGCGATTGCTCGCGCTATTTTGGAGGATCCGGATATTTTAATCTTAGATGAAGCAACATCAAGTGTAGATACAATGACAGAGGTACACATTCAAAAAGGTTTAAACAATCTTATGAAGGGACGTACAAGTTTCGTCATTGCTCATCGTTTAAAGACGATCGAAAATGCTGACCAAATTCTCGTTATAAAAGATGGTCAAATTTTAGAACAAGGAAATCATGAGAGTTTAATGAGAGAAGATGGGTTTTATGCGACATTACAACGTCAGCTAATGTCCTAGTTTGTGAATAAACCATCGACCATTTGCGTATAGTAGGCAAAAAGGGCGGTGGTATTTTTGAGGCGTTGGCTTGCATTAGCATTTGTAATCTTATGTTCAATGTTAGTTGTTGTTTATGAAACGAGCGCATCAGATAAACGATTCTTTTTACCAGAGCCATTAGGTGGGGTAAAAATCGTTTTGGATGCAGGGCATGGAGGGTTAGATGGTGGTGCCTCTAACGGGGATATCATTGAAAAGGAAATCACACTTGCTATAACAAAAAAAGTAGAACGTCAGCTGACGCGCTTAGGTGCGGAAGTCATTTTAACGCGTTCAACGGATGGGGATGTAATAAGTGAACATGCCCCAAGTGAACAGTTCCCAACCAATCGTGAACGCAAAAAGCAAGATATTTTCTTGCGCGAATCACTTGTAGTTAAGCATGAGCCCGATTTATTTGTGACAATTCATGCGAACGCTATACCAAATAGTAAGTGGCGGGGAGCTCAAGTGTTTTACCATAAAGACGGTCACCCGAATGGGGAGGTTTTAGCAAGAGCTGTCCAAAACTCCATCCGAGAAACATTAGAAAACACAGATCGTGAGGCATTATCGATTAAGCAAGTGTACTTACTAAAGAAGGTAGATATGCCAGCAGTATTAGTAGAGACAGGCTTTATTAGTAATGAAGAAGAGCGACAATTACTCGCAACAGAGAGCTATCAAGATAAAATGGCGTTTGCTATAGCACGTGGCATTGAAAATTATATTAATGTGAAAATTGATTAGGCAACATTCATAGTAATACGATGCGATTATGATATACTAACATTGGAAATTTCATTTAGGGGAGTGTTTGATGTGATAAATGAACAACAAGTCCGAGAACTAGTAGGTCAATTACAGGATCCGTTTTTACATAAACCATTGGCAGAAACAAACGGAATAACTAATGTTTCAATTAAAGAAGAAAAAGGGCATGTCAGTGTACGCATAGCAATAGCAAAAACAAATACACCAGAGCAAATGACACTTCAAATGAAAATTGTTGAAGTGCTTAAAGAAAACGGCGCGGCTTCAGTCGGAATTCGCTTTGAAGAATTATCTCAAGAGGCATTACAAGCTTTCCGTGGACAAGCAACAGAAGCGGAAGCTCAAGATATTTTATCACCATTATCAAGCGTGCAATTTATTTCTATTGCATCAGGTAAAGGTGGCGTTGGTAAATCAACGGTTTCAGTTAACATGGCAGTAGCATTAGCTCGTCTAGGGAAAAAAGTTGGATTAATTGATGCAGATATTTACGGCTTTAGTGTACCAGATATGATGGGTGTAACAGAAATGCCAGTCGTAAAAGAAGACCGCATTTATCCAGTAGATCGTTTAGGCGTAAAAGTGATTTCAATGGGCTTCTTCGTTGAAAACAATGCGCCAATTGTATGGCGTGGTCCAATGCTTGGGAAAGTATTAGATCAATTCTTCCGTGATGTAGAGTGGGGCGAATTAGATTACTTATTATTAGACTTACCACCAGGCACAGGGGACGTGGCACTTGATATTCACCAAATGCTTCCGTCATCAAAAGAAATCGTCGTAACAACACCGCACCCAACGGCAGCATTTGTTGCAGCACGTGCAGGTGCGATGGCATTACAAACAAATCATGACATTCTAGGTGTTATTGAAAATATGGCGTGGTACGAAAATAAAACTGGTGAAAAAGAGTATGTGTTCGGCCAAGGTGGCGGTCCAAAATTAGCTGAGGAATTACGTACAAAATTATTAGGACAAATTCCACTAGGTCAGCCAGACTGGACAGAAGAAGATTTCGCACCATCTATTTATGCAGCTGATCACCCAACAGGTAAAATATATTTACAAATTGCTGAAGAAATTATTGCACAGCTAAATAAATAATAAAAATAACCAGTTGCTTTAAAAATAAGCAGCTGGTTATTTTTTTATTCTGAGCTACTGTTTCCTCCTTTTGAACCTCCGCTTTCTCCACCACTACCTCCAGATCCTTTATCAGAAGAAGCGGCTTCTCCACTCTTTTTAATTAATTCTTGCCATTTTGTTTGAAGTAGTGGATTATCAATTGTCTCCATTACCACTTTTTCGATTTCTTTCCGCATAGTTGTTCCTTTTAAAATCGTTTCAAGCTGCTTTTGCATATCCGGCTGGCTGAAGAAGGATATTAAATCTTCTTGATAAGATGCATCAGCCATTAAATCTTTCATTAAATCTTGCTGTTGCTTCTTCATGCTTTTCGCGAAGGACTCCTTGAATTTAGGATCTTCGAATGTTTTAATCCAAAATTCATTCGCTTCTTTTGAAAGCAATGTTTCTTCAGTCGCCTTTTTTACTTCTTCTGTATCTAACACGAGTAACTCACGAAAACTTTTTTCTTCAAACAACTGACGGATTGCTTTTTTTCCCTCTTCAGTCTGAACCGCATCGACCATAATCTTTTTTACTTCTTCATAAGAAAGGGTAGTTGATTTTGCATCGCCACAGCCAGCAAGTAATAAGAGGAAAAAGGGTAGCAATAAAAAACGTCGTGCCATTGTATCACTCCTTTCTATCTTCAGTCTTTCAATTATTGTTCACAATTCTACAAATTCTATGTAACCAGTCACTTCCTCTGTCGCTTTTTTTGCTTTCACTTGTTAAAATATACAAGTATATTAAAAAAGTGGAGGAAGTAATGTCGTGACGATACGAAACTGGGTTAAATTTGCTTTTTGGGCTTTATTAATTGGCGGTATAGTAAATGCAGTTGCATCGTTAATTATACGTTGGGACTTCTACCAACCGTATTTAGTGAATGGTGAATTTGTAGAATTTCTAGCTGCGGTTGTATGGAATATAGTATTAGGGATTACAATGAGTGTAATGGCTCAAGCCGGCTTTTTTGCTTACTTAACATTGCATCAAGTAGGTGTGAATGTATTTAGATCGTTAACGCTGTGGAACTGGGTGCAAATTTTATTAATAATAATTGTTTTGGTTGATATTATTATTTTCCGATTTGCTCCAGGCGCAAATACAGCAAGTGATTGGTTTATTTATGGATTTCTATTAATTGTATTAATTGGTGCTGCCTTTGCAACAGCATTAAAAAAAGTGAAAATGACGCAAAAACCTCATGTTTTAATTTCAACAGTGTTCTTTATGATTGTAGTCACATCATTAGAATGGATTATTGCGTTAATGGGACGTCAAGAAAATATCGATGTGTATGTCGCATTATTATTATTCCCACTTGTAGCAGTCAATGCATATCAAATATTAATGTTGCCAAAGTACAACTCACAATCAGAAATTGATCGAAAAAACTTAGAAGAGCGTCGCAAAGCACGTAAAGAAACGACAAAAACGGCGAAAGCATAAAAAAAAGTATTTATTCTCTTTTAAATTTCTTAAGCAATCAAAAAGCATGTGGAAATCAATTTCCCCATGCTTTTTTAAAATACTATTCATTAATTTTTATATGAATCTAACCTTAATTGAATCCTTTTTATTTCCACAACTATTTTTTGGTCTACAGCAATCGATAAAAACTATTAATAGTTTTAGTTTTAAGGTAGGCGTTTTGTATTGATTTTATAGCCAAATATATTTTCCTCAATAGAAATAAACTTATGTTGATTCATATACTGTGTAATTTGTTCGAAAGATATGTTTTGCTCTCGATGAATTGGGATACTAACAAATTCACCATCTGTTAAGTCACCATCAAGTGTAGTAAACGAAGTTGAAGGGGCGATTATATTAATCCCTCTTGCGTGTAAAACCTTTTGTATTTTAGAATCTACTATATAATCAGCAGTAGCAAACCAGAGTGGCAATTCGTTGAATGTTTTTTCATATACTTTAAGTTGCTTCTCTAAAAGAGTATCATCTTCGTAAAGTACATTGGGCGATCCGAGTAGACCCACTTGAATATTTTTTTCTTTTAATTGTTTTACAAGGTCAGGACTTCTTTCTAACCATTCACTATCAATTAGAAATAACGGATATGGTTCACGTAGGTTGGTGATCCACTCAGATAGACCTTTGTGTGAATAACTAAGTTCAATGATTAGACTGTGACCATAAGTCCCTTTTGTTATAACTGTAGGGGTTTCAGTCATTTGAAATGTTGGTAAAGTGAAATTTTTCTCCTCAAAATAGAATAAAACTAAAAATAGACATAAAGCCAGTGATACCAAGATTCTCAGCATATTTGCATACCCGCCTTCTAATGGATTTAAACAGAAAAAACAATATCTATAAAAAAACTTATGAAAAAGTGTTGACGGATATAACAAAACGATGTTACTATAAGTGAGTCGCCAAGAGGTGATGCAATAAACGAAACAACATGAACCTTGAAAACTGAACAAGCAACGTTAATGATAACAAGCTTCTTAAATGAAGCAAAAATAGATTTCAACTTAATTGTTGAATCGCTAGCAAAGCAAATGAGCTTTCAAACTACTTTTATGGAGAGTTTGATCCTGGCTCAGGACGAACGCTGGCGGCGTGCCTAATACATGCAAGTCGAGCGAATTGATTTGGAGCT
>NZ_JBBOUI010000001.1:3742500-3810000 GCF_038005985.1 Solibacillus sp. FSL R7-0682 | reverse complement strand
AAATAGATCCTGAAACCGTGTGCCTACAAGTAGTTAGAGCCCGTTAATGGGTGATAGCGTGCCTTTTGTAGAATGAACCGGCGAGTTACGATTACGTGCGAGGTTAAGTTGAGAAGACGGAGCCGCAGCGAAAGCGAGTCTGAATAGGGCGAATTAGTACGTGGTCGTAGACCCGAAACCAGGTGATCTACCCATGTCCAGGGTGAAGGTGAGGTAACACTTACTGGAGGCCCGAACCCACGCACGTTGAAAAGTGCGGGGATGAGGTGTGGGTAGCGGAGAAATTCCAATCGAACCTGGAGATAGCTGGTTCTCTCCGAAATAGCTTTAGGGCTAGCCTCGTGATTGAGAATACCGGAGGTAGAGCACTGTTTGGACTAGGGGGGCATCTCGCTTTACCGAATTCAGACAAACTCCGAATGCCGGATATTTATACACGGGAGTCAGACTGCGAGTGATAAGATCCGTAGTCAAAAGGGAAACAGCCCAGACCACCAGCTAAGGTCCCAAAGTAATCGTTAAGTGGAAAAGGATGTGGCGTTGCTTAGACAACCAGGATGTTGGCTTAGAAGCAGCCATCATTTAAAGAGTGCGTAATAGCTCACTGGTCGAGTGACGCTGCGCCGAAAATGTATCGGGGCTAAACGATTCACCGAAGCTGTGGATGCATACCGTTGGTATGCGTGGTAGGAGAGCGTTCTAAGTGCGTTGAAGTCAGACCGGAAGGACTGGTGGAGCGCTTAGAAGTGAGAATGCCGGTATGAGTAGCGAAAGACGGGTGAGAATCCCGTCCACCGTATGACTAAGGTTTCCTGAGGAAGGCTCGTCCGCTCAGGGTTAGTCGGGACCTAAGCCGAGGCCGATAGGCGTAGGCGATGGACAACAGGTTGATATTCCTGTACCACCTCCTCACCGTTTGAGAAATGGGGGGACGCAGTAGGATAGGGTAAGCAGAGCGTTGGTTGTCTCTGTTCAAGCAGTAAGGCGTGTGTGTAGGCAAATCCGCACACTATAACGTTGAGCTGTGATGACGAGCTCGTATGAGCGAAGTTCCTGATTTCACACTGCCAAGAAAAGCCTCTATCGAGGTGAGAGGTGCCCGTACCGCAAACCGACACAGGTAGTCGAGGAGAGAATCCTAAGGTGTGCGAGAGAACTCTCGTTAAGGAACTCGGCAAAATGACCCCGTAACTTCGGGAGAAGGGGTGCTCTTGAGCGTGCAAGCGCATGAGAGCCGCAGTGAATAGGCCCAGGCGACTGTTTAGCAAAAACACAGGTCTCTGCAAAACCGTAAGGTGACGTATAGGGGCTGACGCCTGCCCGGTGCTGGAAGGTTAAGAGGAGTGGTTAGCGCAAGCGAAGCTGCGAATTGAAGCCCCAGTAAACGGCGGCCGTAACTATAACGGTCCTAAGGTAGCGAAATTCCTTGTCGGGTAAGTTCCGACCCGCACGAAAGGCGTAACGATCTGGGCACTGTCTCAACGAGAGACTCGGTGAAATTATAGTACCTGTGAAGATGCAGGTTACCCGCGACAGGACGGAAAGACCCCGTGGAGCTTTACTGTAGCCTGATATTGAATTTTGGTACAACTTGTACAGGATAGGTAGGAGCCAGAGATCTCGGAGCGCCAGCTTCGAAGGAGGCGTCGGTGGGATACTACCCTGGTTGTATTGAACTTCTAACCCATGCCCCTTAGCGGGGTAGGAGACAGTGTCAGGCGGACAGTTTGACTGGGGCGGTCGCCTCCTAAAAGGTAACGGAGGCGCCCAAAGGTTCCCTCAGAATGGTTGGAAATCATTCGAAGAGTGTAAAGGCATAAGGGAGCTTGACTGCGAGACCTACAAGTCGAGCAGGGTCGAAAGACGGGCTTAGTGATCCGGTGGTTCCGCATGGAAGGGCCATCGCTCAACGGATAAAAGCTACCCCGGGGATAACAGGCTTATCTCCCCCAAGAGTCCACATCGACGGGGAGGTTTGGCACCTCGATGTCGGCTCATCGCATCCTGGGGCTGTAGTCGGTCCCAAGGGTTGGGCTGTTCGCCCATTAAAGCGGTACGCGAGCTGGGTTCAGAACGTCGTGAGACAGTTCGGTCCCTATCCGTCGTGGGCGTAGGAAATTTGAGAGGAGCTGTCCTTAGTACGAGAGGACCGGGATGGACACACCGCTGGTGTACCAGTTGTCTTGCCAAAGGCATCGCTGGGTAGCTATGTGTGGACGGGATAAGTGCTGAAAGCATCTAAGCATGAAGCCCCCCTCAAGATGAGATTTCCCATTACGCAAGTAAGTAAGACCCCTGAAAGACGATCAGGTAGATAGGTTCGAGGTGGAAGTGCGGTGACGTATGGAGCTGACGAATACTAATCGGTCGAGGACTTAACCACATTTTATTGCAAATTCAATGAAACGTTTATCCAGTTTTGAAAGAACAAACTTTCATAGTGAAGTGATGATGGCAAAGAGGTCACACCCGTTCCCATACCGAACACGGAAGTTAAGCTCTTTAGCGCCGATGGTAGTTGGGGGCTTCCCCCTGTGAGAGTAGGACGTCGCTTCGCAACGTAAAAACCACTGAGATTTCAGTGGTTTTTTTGTATTTAAAAAAGTGTTGAATTGATCAAATGAAGCGTATTTATTAAAATTCTAAAACACTTCGTAAATGAGTGATATAGGACTGACTTACAGGGAGCTCCGTACCATCCTTTAATTGAAGTATAAAGTTCGATGTTATATCTCTTGTTATTTTTTTTATGAAATAAATATTAATAATATAAGAACGGTGGATTCGAATAAATTTGTTTGGTAATCGGGTTTGTAGTTCCTTTAAAGTAACGGCTGTTTTGAACTGCTCTCCATCTTTATAAAACCAAGTACTTTTTTGTAAGCTTTCTATGTGAGAGATTTGTTCAATCGGAACAGGAATCCAGTCTTCCCCTTGTTTCCCCGTTAAAAATTGATATTGTTGAATATCCTCAATTTTAAATAGTGGTGGTAATACAACAACTAGAGCACCCTGCTGTCCATTAAATGATATCGGATAGCCAATTGCATAATAAGGTGTTTCAAATAGGGTACTATCCAAAACCGCTTCAACTTTACTTATTGATTGTATAACCTTATAAGCAATACTATCCTCGGGCACTATTGCTCCTACTTTTATTGAAAAATCATGATGTCCGGAGTGGAAATAAATAAATGTATCTTTTATTGCAATCGCGATGGAAGCGTCTGCTGGAATCCAATCTTCTAAAAGTACTTTATATTGTTCTAATATACTTTTTTCAAGTGCAATATTATTAAAATTCAATTCATAATCGCTCCTTCTGTATTATCCAAATTTTAGTAGTTCATCTCAAATATAAGATACTTCGTCGGAAAATAACACCGTTTTATCGGAAAATAATGAAAATTAAAATATTCTGTTATATATTATATTACATCAAGTATAACTGTTATGGAACAGTCGAATAACAATTTTCCTAACAGAATATTTTTTAAACACATTGGGGAAGGTGGAAATGAATTATGACAACACGTCAGGAACGAATTGAAGCTTTAAAAAAGGAATGGAATGAAAACCCACGTTGGAAGGGGATTGAGCGTGGATATGGAGCTGAGGAAGTTGTAAAGCTACAAGGTTCTTTCATACAGGAGCAAACTTTAGCTAAAAAGGGTGCAAAACGTTTATGGAACTCTTTACATGAGGAACCATTTATCAATGCATTAGGTGCATTAACTGGTAACCAAGCAGTACAACAAGTAAAGGCAGGTTTAAAGGCAATCTACTTATCGGGGTGGCAAGTAGCTGCTGATGCAAACCTATCAGGTCAAATGTATCCGGACCAATCATTATATCCAGCAAACTCTGTACCAGCAGTGGTTAAACGTATTAACCAAGCGTTACAACGTGCAGACCAAATTGATCATGCAGAAGGCCGTGAAGATGGGTTTGACTGGTTTGCACCTATCGTAGCAGATGCTGAAGCAGGTTTTGGTGGTCCGTTAAACGTATTTGAACTTGTAAAGGGTATGATTGAGGCAGGTGCTTCAGGCGTACACTTAGAAGATCAATTAGCTTCTGAGAAAAAATGCGGTCACTTAGGTGGTAAAGTATTACTACCAACACAAAATGCAGTACGTAACTTAATTGCAGCACGTCTCGCTGCAGACGTTATGGGCGTAGAGACAATTTTAATCGCACGTACAGATGCGGATGCTGCAGACATGGTAACATCTGATATTGACCCACGTGATGCAGAGTTTATTACTGGAGAGCGTACACCAGAAGGCTTCTTCCGAACAAATGCTGGCATTAAGCAAGCAATCGCTCGTGGTTTAGCATATGCACCATACGCAGATTTAATTTGGTGTGAGACTTCTCACCCGTCGTTAGAGGAAGCACGTGAGTTTGCTACGGCAATTCACGCTAAATTCCCAGGGAAATTGTTAGCATATAACTGCTCACCTTCATTTAACTGGAAAGCGAAATTAACAGATGATGAAATTGCTGAGTACCAACGCGAGTTAGGAAAGCTAGGCTATAAATTCCAATTCATTACATTAGCAGGCTTCCATAGCTTAAACTTCTCTATGTTTGAGCTTGCACATGACTATAAAGATAATGGCATGGCTGCTTATTCTAAGCTACAGCAAGCTGAGTTTGCTGCTGAGTCAAAAGGCTATACTGCAACTCGTCACCAACGCGAAGTTGGAACTGGATACTTTGATGAAGTATCACAAACAATTTCAGGTGGTCAATCTTCTACAACTGCTATGGCTGGCTCAACTGAAACTGAGCAATTCGTATAAGCTAACGAAGCTTAATTCACCCAAATGGGGACTGTAAAGAACTTGTGAAAAATTTAGCTTACTATTGCTACTTTAAAGCGCTGTTGGGGAACAAGCGTAGGAAAATAATCGTTATGCCGAAGCGATTTAACTGTTCACTTTTAAAGTAGCAATAATGAAGTAAACGTTATTTCACAAAAGAACTTTTGAACTTGAACTTGAACATTTCTTCTACTCAATATTATTCTTTATCGGATTGGAAAACGATTTAGAACGGGATTGCCTCCCACATATATACACAAAGGGGTTTTAAAATAGGGAATGTCTTTCTAGTTAGGATGGGACTAGAAGGGCA
The DNA here is from genome assembly GCF_038005985.1 of Solibacillus sp. FSL R7-0682. Taxonomy (NCBI): domain Bacteria; kingdom Bacillati; phylum Bacillota; class Bacilli; order Caryophanales; family Caryophanaceae; genus Solibacillus; species Solibacillus sp. FSL R7-0682. The sequence continues at coordinate 3,804,858 of NZ_JBBOUI010000001.1, read as the reverse complement.
TTCTCGTTTGTTTTATATATTTATCCTTCGTTGTTATACCTTCTCCATACAATATAATTCAACAGTAATTCTACATCCCCCCTCCCTATTTATATAAACTTTCATGTTTTATCAGAAAAATAAGTGAAATAATTAAAAATTTTGAGATTAAAGCAGTCGACTCTCGAAAAATAATGTATGATAGATAAAATTAATTAGGGAAGGTGTCCGTATGAAGAGAAAAATAAATGTTTCCCAAAAGCGAGAACTAGCGGATTTAATAATTCAGAATGCCAAAATTGCTGATGTATTTAATTTACGCTGGCGTAAAGGAAATCTGGTCATTGCTGACGGCAAAATTATTGCGATTGATGAAAACAATGAATTTAAAGCACATGAGGTTGTTGATGCAGAAGGAAGGCATGTTGTTCCGGGATTAATTGATGCACATATTCATATAGAATCATCTATGTTAACTCCATCACAGTTTAATCGTATTATGCTGCCTCACGGGATAACTGCAATTGTAACGGATCCCCATGAAATTGCAAACGTTGCTGGTAAGACAGGCCTTGAATTTATGTTGAATGATAGTCAAAATGTTGAAATGGATATTTATTACATGCTCCCTTCTAGTGTACCTGGTACGTCATTTGAAAATGCTGGTGCCATATTGAAGGCGGAAGATTTAGCAGAGTTTGTCGGTCATAAATCAATTTTAGGGTTAGCTGAAGTAATGGATTTCCCAGCAGTTCTGAATGGGGAAGATGATATGCTTGCTAAGATTCAGTTAGCCCAAAATGCAGGTATGGTCATTGACGGGCACTGCGCTGGCTTAAATAGTGCACAAATCCGTGGTTACCGCGCGGCGGGTATAGTAACGGATCACGAATGTGTTTCGGCAGAAGAGGCACTAGATCGGATAGAACAAGGGATGTATGTTCTAATGCGCGAAGGTTCTGCAGCGAAAAATGTAAAGGCAATTTTACCAGCCGTGACACCGGCAAACGCCCGTCGCTTCGCATTTTGTACAGATGATAAGCATTTGGATGAATTAATTGAAGAAGGTAGTATTAACTATGCAGTAGCACTTGCGATTGCAGAAGGAATGGAACCGTTACAAGCGATTCAAATAGCATCTTTAAACGCAGCAGAGTGCTATCGATTAAAGGACAAGGGTGCGCTTGCTACAGGCTATGAAGCAGATTTTATAGTCCTCGAAGATTTACAATCGATGAAAGCTGCTACAGTTTGGAAAAATGGTAAAAAGGTTGCAGAAAATGGTGTCATGTTAACACCAACGCCAGAAAAATCTGTCGTTGTACCATCCATTTTACAATCCATGCATTTACCGAAGCTTGTTGCAAAGGATTTTGCAATTCCGTTCAAAGGAAATAAAGCGAATGTCATTCAAATTGTTCCGAATCAATTAATTACAAAGCGAATGATAACAAAAGTCGATGTAGAGAATGGTTTCTTTATGCCTTCAATTAAAAAAGATTTATTAAAGCTTGCTGTTATAGAGCGTCATCACAATTTAGGAACAAAAGGTGTAGCAATTGTTCATGGTATAGGTATTCAAAGAGGCGCAGTGGCAACAACCATTGCCCACGATTCTCATAATGCGATCGTTGTCGGGACAAATGATACGGATATGGTGATTGCACTAGAAGCGCTGCAAGCTATGCAAGGTGGTCTCGTGATAGTCGATCAAGGGAAAGTGCTCGCGTCGCTAAGCTTACCGATTGGTGGAATTATGACGGATGCGGTTGCTGAAGAAGCGAAAGAGGCGTTGCAAAAGCTTCATGATGCACTTCATATCATTCATCCAACAATCGATTATCATTTATTTTTAACATTATCATTTTTAGCGTTACCAGTGATTCCAGATATTAAATTGACGGATACAGGGTTATTTGATGTGACAGCATTTAAGCATATTCCAGTGGAGATCGAGGCATAGATCTTTGTTCTTCTGCATAGTAAGTCGGTCGTTTTTCTTTTGATGGAAAGCGGCCGATTGTTTTATTTTGTTCAACTAAACATGCATTAAATATGTTTTAATGGAGATACCGCTAAGTTTTTTGTGAATTTCTTCTACTTTAAAGGAGGATATAAAATGGAGCCAGTCATTGTCGTCATTCCCGCGTTAAATCCATTACCAGTTATTGTGGATTATGTGAAGAAACTAAAGGCATTGCCTGTGGAAAAAATTATCGTCATTAACGATGGCAGTGACGGAAAGTACAAAAATACATTTGAATTGCTCCGTAAAGACGGCTGTATTGTATTAACACATGAAAATAACTGTGGCAAAGGTCGTGCCATTAAGACGGCGATGGAGTACGTATTAAACTCTGTATCACGCGCGAAAGGAATTGTCACAGTAGGAGCACACGGACAGCATTCCGTTTTAGATGTAGAGCAAATTATTGCGAGTACAAGGGTGTTTTCAGATGGCATTGTATTAGGCGTCCGAGATTTTAAAGATTCGGATTTTCCGTTTATTAGTCAGCTTCAAAATCATGCGAATTCATTATTATTTGAATTTTTCTTTCATAAGCGCTTGCTCGATATGCAAACCGGTTTACGATACATACCAAAGCAACAATTAACGTGGCTATATAAAGTGAAGGGCGAGACCTTTAGCTATGATACGAATATGCTCGTTGAGGCCATTAGACGTAAAGTTCCGATTTATGAAGTACCGATAGGGCATGCAAAGTTGCGAAAAAACTCGGTCATTTATTATGATGAAGTACTGGATACGAAAAAAATCTTACATCAAATTTGGACTAACTTTTTTAAATAATGCTCTACAATCGCCCTATTGAAAATGAAACTTTTTCTAAAAGTAGCCGTAAATAAGCTATTGCTAAATGGTAGTAGGAAAGCAAAAGATTTTTAAAAAAGAGAAAATGGGTAGAATACATTATGTGAAAAATATATACAATCGTTCTAAAATCTTGATAAGTAGAAAGGGGACTGACCATGAGTGAACAGTATAATTTCGATAAAATGATTAATGAACAAGAAAAGCATTATTCAGATAAAAAGTTTTTAAATAAAATGGTCAATTTCGGAGGCGGTCTAAGCAAAAAGGCAATGAATGCAGCTGCCATGCTTTATGTGGCATTAAAAAGTCCAGATATGCCAAAGTCGAGTAAACTCATTGTGCTTGGTGCATTAGGTTATTTCATTTTACCCTTTGACTTAGTAGCTGACTTCTTACCGTTAGCTGGTTTGACTGATGATACTTTTGTTATTTTGGCTGCTTTAGGCAAGGTCTATATGTCAATTACTGATGAGATGAAGATAGAAGCACAGGATTTAGTAGAAGCCAAATTTGGAAAAGCTGATTCGCAATAAGTCATTTTAATAAAAATGATGAGAATGAAGAAAGGCAGTAACACGATTCTTTTGAAATCATTGTTACTGCCTTTTTACTGTACGCTTAAACAGATTTATTTTCTAATTTTGCATGTAGTACACTTTGTCCACGTTTAACAATCGCTTCTAATGGTTTATCCTCACAGAGCTGTATTGAAAGGTCTGGAAATACTTCTTGTAATTGTTGCTTTAGGGGATCTGCAATAGAAGGGGTATTTTTTAAGACGCCACCATTTAAATATAGCGTATGTACCCCATTTTTATACTTAGCATTTTTTAAGACCGTTGTTGTAAGAAGCGCTAGCTCATCTGCAGCCTTTTTGGCAATATGAATAGCCACATGATCGCCTAGTTCAACCGCTTGCTGCAAACACGAGCTAAAGCGAGCTAGTCGAGCATTCGTATAATCTGATGAATAAATTAAATTAAATAATTCATCAGTAGTTGCTACATGGTGTTCCCTTAAAATAATGTCCGTTAATACTGTTTGCTCATTACGACCATCTGCGGCCCGAAAAATGGCCTTAGCAATATGTTTGCCAATCCAGTAGCCACTTCCTTCATCTCCAATCCGGTGTCCCCAACCTCCAGCACGGTATACTTGCCCATTTCTAAAGCTATAGCAAATGGCCCCAGTCCCTGAAAGTAAGATACTCACATGATCATTTCCGAGTCCCTTTAAGGTTGCTTCGACATCGTTTTCAATAATAATCTGGTCAAAGGTAAAGGGACTACGTGCGATGCTTTCTTCGATAATTTCTTCTACGATTTTTTTATCCTTTGCTGTATCGATACCTGAAATGGCAAACACCGCTACATCAATGTGTAGCTGGGACAAATGCGCGGCAGCACTACGCAACAGCCCAATAAGGACATGCTGTACATGTTCGATACCGACAGCTTGATAATTGGAGCTTGTCGATGTGGCAGAAAACAGTTCACGTCCATCAAACGTACGAATGGTCATTCCCGTTTTAGTTGCGCCCCCATCGACAGCAAGAATATAGTGATTAGTCATTGTCAGTCCACCTCTTCAAAATTTTCTCTAGTTGTGATTCTGCGTGTATAATGGCGTCCGTTTTCTCTTTTAACCACTGCTCTAATTGCGCGGAATCTTCTTCTGATCGATTTAATGATTCTCGCATTGTAGCAGGGGATGGTCCACCTTTTAATGTACGAATATTGACGAAATACTCTGGTTGAATGGCCTGATAAAAGGCACTTTGATTAATTTTCAAAGGGCGCCCAGTAATTTCTAAGCATTTCGAATTGGTAAATTCCCATGTTAGTCCAGCAAGGGATTCTTCATTGTTGACAATGAGTTCACGCACACACAAGCTTACGATTTTATGAGATTGGCGGAATGAAATCCCTTCAGAGCGTACTAAAGTATCTGCTAGCTCTGTTACGTTAGCAAAACTATTTTGTGCGCGCTTTAATAAGCTTTCTTTATTAACATCCATCGTCACGATTAAGCTTCCAAACAGCTTATAAATCCCGACTAAACGGTCAATGGCACGCCATAAATAAGGCTGCATATCGTCCTCTGTATCTACAATGTCCCCAAAAGGTGTATTGTGAACCATTTGTAGCACCGTGCCGGCATCGCCAACTACTGATGATAATAATGATCTTGTATGTTCAATCGATACAGGATTCCTTTTTTGGGGCATGATGGAACTAACTTGCACATATGGATTCGCGAGCTTGAATGCATTAAATTCCTGTGTTGCCCATAATAAAAAGTCTTGAGATGTACGTCCTAAGTTTAGCGCAGCAAGTTGGACGATGCTCGCAGTTTCTGCTATATAATCTGCACCAGCAACCGCATCCCATGCATTTTCAATAATGTCGTCGAATGCTAAAAGCTCTTGCATTCGTTCACGGTTAATTGGGAAGCCAGTTGTCGTTAAAGCAGCTGCACCCATACTACTTCGATTTATTGTCATATAAGCGGCTTGCATACGTTTGTAATCGCGAGTTAATTGATCAATGACGGCTTTCAAATAATGGGCAAAAGTTGTTGGTTGTGCTTGTTGTGTATGGGTATAGCCAATCATAATTGTTTCAACATGCTCTTCTGCAAATGCAATGAGTGAATTCCGTAAAGAAAGCAATTCTTGCATAAGGGTGAGCATTTTTTTACGTAAAGTCATACGATAAATCGCAATCCCCATATCATTTCTACTACGTCCAATATGTAAATTGCCTGAAATATCACCACCTATTTCAATTAACTTATTTTCAATACGGAAAAATAAATCTTCGAATTGAGGGTTATAATCACGCGTCTTATAATATTCTAAATCTAATTTATTGATGGCTACTCCAATTTGACGTGCTTCATTTGCAGTCACTAAATTTTGCTCCTCTAGCATTTTTAAATGAGCAATATGAATTTGGACCATTGCATCTAAAAAATGTTTACGTGCCTCATCATAGGCGGGCTGTAATACCATTTGACGATAGCTATTTGAAGGGAACTGAATGCCTTCTACCTCATTAACACGATTGCGAAAATCTTGAAAGTACATAGAAAATCTGCCTCCAGTCTATGCTAGTAAACGTTCATATTCTTTAATCTTACAATTGTTAGAAAATTATATCAATTCTAATAATAAATGCTTACTGAATAATTATTATGAGGAACAAAATAAAAAAGTAAATAAATTGCGTGGGACAAAGCATATTTTATAAGAAGGACTATTTAATACAAAGTAAATAAAAAGGAACAATTTTACAAATTGAACGTTGTAATTATAAATAACTTGAATGAAAGTGGGGCCGGCCATTGAACATTAGAGAACACTTCTTAAAAAGGGTTGATTGGACATTAATTTCTATTTTATTCATTTTCTTTTGTATTAGTTTGCTAGCCATTTCTTCTGCTCAAACGACTAGCTATACAGGTATTAATTTTATTCCCCGGCAAATAATTTATTACGGTCTTTTGGCATTCATTATTCTATGTGTCATGTATTTTGATATTGAGCAGTATAAAAAAATCACGTGGTTTCTATATGGTTTAGGTATTTTACTACTTGTTGTATTAATATTTATGCCAGAAGGAAAAGGGCAAATTGGAGAGGTCATTAATGGGGCGAAAAGTTGGTATCATACACCACTAGGCAATATTCAACCTTCCGAATTCATGAAAACTTTTTACATACTTGCTTGTGCAAGAGCAATTAGCCTGCATAATGAAAAATATTATATGCGTACTTTGAAAACCGACTTCTATTTATTAATCAAAATATTTGGTTTATTAATTGCACCATTCTATCTTATTTTTGATCAACCTGATTTAGGTTCTGCACTTGTATTTATTGCTATTACAATTGCACTTATACTCGTTTCGGGAATATCCTGGCTCATTATTACCCCATTATTTGCACTAGGGACAGCAGCTGGTGGACTTATTATTTGGATGGTATTTAACATGCAAGATTTTTTGAAAAATAAGTTTGGTATTGAGCCTTATAAATTGGGACGTATTTTTTCGTGGTTTGACCCTTACACATACGCATCAGATGAAGGCTTTCAATTAATTTCTTCAATGAATTCAATCGGTTCTGGAGAAATATTTGGCAAAGGCTATTTTAATCGTGAAGTATATGTAGTCGAAAATCACACAGATTTTATCTTTACAGTTATTGGTGAAGAATGGGGTTTCATTGGTGCGAGTTTTGTTATTTGTATGTATTTTATATTAATGTATCATTTAATCAATATTGCAATGAAGGTAAAGGATCCATATAGTGCATACGTTTGCACCGGTATTATCGCAATGATTACATTCCATGTGTTCGAAAACATTGGCATGACGATTCAGCTATTACCGATTACGGGCATTCCATTACCGTTTATTAGCTATGGCGGTAGTTCACTAATGGGCAATGCACTGGCACTCGGCTTTATTTTCAGTATGCATTTTCATCACCAGTACTATATGTTTGCTGACTATGATGAAGATTGAAATCATAAACAGAAGACCACCACTCCAAGATTTTATAGGGAGTGGTGGTCTTTTATTAATTAGATAATTTCAATTGATGTTTTATGAGCACATTTTTTATAAAAGCAGCACCTAAAGCTACCGTAGTTGTAACTAAAAGTATGCCGAATCCCATTACGGCAACTATTGGAGGGAACGCATTTGCAGCATCAAGCATAAATATCCCTATAACATATAAGCCAATAATGACAAATGCACAATATTTAATATGATTTAAGCCTTGAATGATGCGACATGAAAATATAGATTTATTTCGAGTGATGCGGATTATGCTTACTGTTTCATAGATAGCATACAAAAAAGGTATTGCTGTTGCATACATGCCTAGTAAAATTGGATATTTTAAATACGCAACTTCAGGGTGTATGAGCGCGGTTTCATCCGCCACCTTCGGTAAAACAAACACACACAATAACAAAATGATTATACCTATTAAAACAATGGCTAAGCTTAAAAGAGTAGCATTGACTTTTTGCATATTCGACCTCCCGGATTTTATCATTATCAATAAGACGGAAGTTAATTCCAAATGTTCCTAAAATACAAATGGAAAAGAGGATAAATGTTCATTTGTAACTTGTTGAACATTTAACCTCGGAGTAGTTTATTCTATTTAATCATAGCTTCCTCGTTGCGTTGCTTTACCGTATATTTTTTAGACGAAAAATAGGACGGCAAAATCATGCCGATTAAGACGAGAATGATGCCCCCAACCTGTAAAAGGGTCAAGCTTTCATGTAATACAATGACTGAAACAATAATGGCTACCGGTAATTCCATTGCACTTAAAATAGATACGAGTGCGCCCCCAACTTTTGGAGCAGCAATTGAAAACAAAAGGATAGGTAAAATAATGCCGAATAGTCCAAGCACTATACCAAACTTCCATAAGCCATTTGCAATTTGTCCATTCCATATAATTTCTGGCGATAAAAAGACCGAAATAACAACTAATGAAATGATAGATAAAATAAATGTTCGACCAATCGTTGTCACACCTTCTACTGGTCGAGAGTTTACTTGTAAAAAGGCAGCAAAACTAAAGGCAGCAGCTAAACCAAGTGCCCAGCCTTGCCATGCAATTTGTGATAAATCGACATCAAGTATACCCGCCGCAAAAATTGTACCAGCGATTAAAAAGGCTAAAGAAATTAACTCGATTCGGCTAGGGAATCGTTTTTTTATGCCACAATCTATGAATAGTCCGATCCAAGTGAATTGGAACAGCATTACAACTGCGAGTGATGCTGGTAAATAGTTAAGAGATTCTCCATAAACAATCCCAGTAATCGCCGTTAATATACCAGCAAGGACTAATGTAATTACGCCGGATTTTGTTAATTTTGGTAGTGTACGTTGTGTTGTAATAAATAAAATTAGGGCCAGCAAAAAGCCAAAAACATACTGGCTTGTAATCGCTTCTGAAGATGTAAAGCCATGCTGCATTGCAACCTTTACAATTGTTGATAAAATCCCATAGCTACTTGAAGCGATGACAATAAGTAAAGGGTATATCCAAGTATATTTCATAATATTTTTCTTCCTATTCTAATGAAGCAATTTCACCATATGATGAAACGGTTCTTCTATAATTGTCCAAGGTTCTGTCACAACATAGCCCATCCGTTCATATAAACGGCGTGCATCAACTTTTTCAAGCTCAACATTAAGCGAAATTTTGTCGTAGCCTAGCTCTTTTCCTTGCTGTTCTGCAAATTGGAGAAGCTTTGTCCCGATACCTCGTCCACGAGCCTTTTCTGATACACAAACTGTATCAATGTAATACTCATCATCATGTGCCTCTACGTCTAATGAGACATGGATCATTTTAGTTGCTAGCTGTGCCTCAAGCTGACGATCAAGTACTTTTCCTTGTTTCCCATCATATAAAACGACGATACCAAGAACGTATTCTTCTTGTACAGCTACATACGTATTTAAATAACTGTGTCGATTTGTTGTTTGCTTTATTAACTGCTCTAAAGAAGCCAAAATTTTTTGTAATTCGTGCTCTCCAGTCAAATTATTTGCAATGTCACCAATCGCATCATAAATTAGAGGAGCAATTGCACTTGCTTCAGTTATTTGAGCTTGTCTTATTAAAATGGACATTTCAAATCCTCTCCTTATCGAACAAAGTATAACAGAATAATGAACGAGAAGGAAAAATCAATCGATTCAGAATAGTATAAAGCTTTATAAATATATATTATTTGTGGTAAATTTAAATGATAATAAAGTCGGAGGTTAGACAACTCATGAGTCAGTCAGACAAAGAATTCATCTTAGTATACGGAGATGCATTCGTTGATTATATTGCTAATGACAAAACGAATACGACATTTACAAAATATTTAGGTGGTGCAACGATTAATGTCGCGGCAGGAATTAGTCGAATTGGCGCACCGTCAGCTTTAATTACGATTACTGGAGATGACGAAACATCGGAATTTTGTCGTCAAGAAATCGCAAAAGAAGGCGTTAATTTAGATTATGCCGTATATGATCCTTCAAAGCGTGTTAGCGGTGTGTATGTCCATTTAACAGAAAACTGTGAGCGCGTATTTAAAGACTATGTCGATGAGACACCAAATTTACAAGTGACACCGGAGCAATTGCAGGAAGAGGCTTTCAAGCGTGCATCGCTCTTAAATGTATGCTCAGGTACGATGTTTGAGCCAACTGCATTAGCTACAACACGTGCAGCTGTAGATATGGCAAAGGAAAAGGGTGCCATTATTGCGATTGATGCCAATATTCGACCGTTACGCTGGGACTCAGAAAAGCAATGTAGGGAAACAATTTCTGCATTTTTTGAAGATGCGGATATATTAAAGCTTACGGATGAAGAATTATTTTTCTTAACGGAGACAGAAACGATTGAAGAAGGCTTAGCAAAATTAGACGAGCTATTAGTGCCAATAATTTTAGTAACGGTTGGTGCAGATGGTGCATTTGCGGTATTAAATGGAGAAATAACGCATGTGCCAGTAGAGAAGGTTGTACCAGTTGATACAACTGGTGCTGGAGATGCTTTCATGGCTGGCATTTTACGCTATGTTCACTATAATGGTTTACCAACTGTGAAGGAAGATTTAGTAAAGTGTGTGTCGTTTAGTAATAAGCTTGGCGCAATGGCTGCAACAAAGCCAGGTGCCTTAACTGCCTTACCAAGCTATGAAGAAATTAAGCATTTAATAGAAGAATAATCGATGAAGACAAACTTGAGAGAACTTTGAGTTTGTCTTCTTTTTTATATATGCGTAACTTGTAGTTGACAAAAGTCGAGAATTGTAACGACGATTCGCTATAATGAGTGAGAATTTTTTCATATAATGAAATTATAGAGGTGAGTACAATGAATAGCTTTCAATTTGCCACAATCTTTACGACGAGACGTAAGGCATTAAATGTTACACAAGAGGAAATCGCACGCTATGTTGGGGTGTCAAGAGCAGCCGTTTCAAAATGGGAAAAGGGACTAAGTTATCCGGATATTTTACTGCTCCCAAAGCTCGCTGCCTATTTTAATGTATCGATTGATGAATTACTTGGTTATGAGCCACAAATGACCGAACAACGCATTTTAGAAACGTATGCAACACTTGCACAAGCATTTGCTACCAAACCTTTTGAAGAAGTAGATAAAGAAATTGATACGCTTTTAACAGAATATTATTCCTGCTTTCCACTTATTTTAAAAATGGCGCAACTGTATGTGAATTATTCTGACGTAGCAACGAATAAAGCGGTATTACTTGAGAAGGTGTTAGCATTATGTATCCGCGTGAAGCTTCATAGCGGGGATTACAAACTTGCAAATGAGGCACTTATGTTAGAAGCGCTTGTCTATATTATGAAAGGTGATGCAAAGCAAGTACTTGAGCTATTAGGTGAGGATGTATCAATAAAATTGGGTGTCGAAGAGCTTGTAGCAACAGCGCAAAAAATGCTCGGTAACACGGACAAAGCGAAGGAAATTTTGCAAGTCAATATGTATCAGCAACTATTATCGGTCGTATCGAATGCTTCTGAAACGATTTTGCTTGAAATTGATCATCCTGCTTATTTTGATGAAACAGTTCGCCGGATTAATGTATTGTTAGAAACATTTGAATTGAATAAGCTAAATGCAAATACAGCGCTTGTGTTTTACATTAAGGCAGCTAGTGGCTATGCGATGCAACAACGATTGGATGATGCGTTTGTTTGCATCGAAAACTATGTTAAAACATGTATGAGTATTACATTTCCTATTCGTCTTCAAGGAGATAACTTTTTTTACTTATTAGAAAATTGGATTGAGCGTGAAGTACTATTAAGCTCACAGGCACCACGCGATGATCAAACGATTAAAAAGGCATTGTATGAAAGTGTGGCGAAAAATCCATTGTTTGCAGCGCTACAAATGGATACGCGCTACCAATTGGTACTAAGGAATTTAAAACATTATTTACGATTACGGGAGGAATAACAAATGGAAGAAATCCTAAATATTCCGTGGGCATTGATTGCCCCATTACTTATTTTACAATTTGTTTTAGCGGCAGTTGCGATTATTGATATTGTGCGTGCCCATGAAACGCGCGGTCCAAAATGGGTGTGGATTGTTGTTTCATTAGTTGTTAATACAATTGGACCAATTCTTTACTTTTTAATCGGGCGTAAAAATACATGAGTTGCATTGAAGTAAAGCAACTGACGAAGCGATATGGAGAGAATGTGGTTGTCGATAATATTTCGTTTACTTTAGAAGCACGTACAGCTACGGCACTTATTGGTCCAAACGGTGCCGGAAAGACGACGACGTTATCGATGTTAGCAGGCTTACTTCCACAATCAGCAGGAGCTATTTACATGCCAGGGGTAACAGACGTGCGAACAGCAATTGGCTTTTTACCGCAATATCCTCAATATTATTCTTGGTTAACTGCAATAGAATATTTACAAATGGTAGCTAGTTTAAGTGGATTAGAGAAGCGAACAATTAAGAAGGAAAGTCAAAGAATGCTTGAGTTCGTAGGGCTTGGGGATGCAATGAAAAAAAAGACAGCAACTTTTTCTGGGGGAATGAAGCAACGTTTAGGCATTGCACAAGCATTAATTCATAAGCCGAAGCTACTTTTGTTAGATGAACCAGTGTCAGCGCTTGATCCAGTCGGGCGTAGGGAAATTATGAATTTATTAAAGGAAATTCAACAGCACACGACAATTTTATATTCCACACACATTTTAAATGACGCAGAAGAGATGACCGACCAATTGTTGTTTATGCGAAATGGTCAATTAGTGGAACAAGGCTCACTCGAGCAAGTAAAGGCAAAGTTTGAGCTACCACGCTATAAAGTACAGTTTAAGAACGAAGCACAGGCCCATCAATTTGCGAGCCAATCTCAGCTTCATGCAACAGCTGTGCAAAATATTGTTTATGTCGACATTTTAAATGATGCGCCAACGATGCAGCAATTGCTTCAACGACTAGTAGCCTCGCCTTACGAAGTCGAGAAAGTTGAACGTGAAGTAGCAAGTCTGGAGGAAATCTTTATGAAGGTGGCGGGAATAAATGCAACAATTTAGGACGTTACTATTAAAAGAATGGCGGGACAGTGTAAGAAGCTTTAAAATACTTTGGATACCGCTCGTGTTTATATTACTTGGTGTTAGTGATCCATTAGTAAATTATTTTATGGATGATATTATGAAGTCCGTTGGCAATATGCCAGAAGGTTTTTCGATGACTTTACCGGAATTCCAACCTGCAGATTTATTAGCTGCTTCAACTGGTCAATTTCAATCCATCGGGCTAATTGTATTAATTGCAGCTTATATTGGCATCTTTAGTCGGGAACGTCAAAATGGTACAGCGACGTTGTTATATGTAAGACCGATTTCATTTACGTCACTATTTTTTAGTAAATGGGTAGTGGCAAGTGCTATAGCTGTAATCAGTGCAATAGCCGGTTATATGGGCAGCATATATTATACAGTGCTCTTATACGGAACTGTCGATTGGATGAAATTTTTGGCAATGCTCACAACATACTGTGTTTGGCTCCTCTTTGTAATGGCAATAACCGTCGCAATGAGTGCTGCCTTTTCAACAGCAGTTGCTGCCACGATTACACTGTTACTCATTCCATTTGGACTTATAGTGGATGCATTAATCGGTAGCTTTTGGACGGTGACGCCTTGGAAGCTATCAAATTATGGCTTAGCACTGTTAACAGATAGTGTGTTAATGAAAAATTATTGGTGGACGTTTAGTGCGGTAGTAGTACTAATAATTATTACTATAATTAGTGGAATTATGATAAGTAAAAAACGGATGAATATGTTAAAAATATAAATAGAAAACACAAAGAATTTCTCGCTTAGGGAAGTCCTTTGTGTTTTTTTGTTAACTTTTTAGAAAATTGAGACTATAATAAGAGGCGTTATTGCTTTGCTATCTAAAATATAACCAATGCTCTGTTATTATGAAGGTGGACTAGCATTTTTAATACTAATATATAGTGAACCATTTTCTAAAACTTGGGCATAATAAACATCCTCAACGGAATGAATATTTTTTTTGGACAATTTTTTTAATAGCCATTCCTCCGTAAGCTCGAGTTCAGCTAAGTTTTCTAAAATAATTTTCCCATCAGAAATGAGCTCTGTTGGTAAATATTGAGGTGAAGGTGCTGAGACATTTACATTTTCCGCTGTAGCAGTACGCATAAGTGGTTTTTTCAAGACACTTAACTGACCATTTGTTTCAAAAACAGCATAAAGTACTTCGTCTAAAGAAAATATGCTTTGTTCCCGTAACATCATTGTTAATTCATCGGTATGAAGCCTTGATTTTTTTAAGTTGTCATTTAGTATGACACCATTTTGAATTACAATCATCGGTTTATCGTCAAAAAGGACACGGGCTTTTTTTGATTTAAGTGATAAAAAACTGACAAAAATCGTTAAAACAGTCCACCAAGTTAATGAGACAAGTCCATCTAAAAATGGTGTTTCTACCTGTGCCGAAATTTCAGCGGCAATCGAGCCAAATGTAATACCTGTTACATAGTGGAAAAAAGTGAGCTGACTGAGTTGTTTTTTGCCTATTATGCGCGCAAGCAGTAAAATAGCAAAAAATGCAACACTCGTCCGGATAAGCATTTCACCTAAATTTAGTTCCATTTTATCACTCCCTTAACGGATAGAGTGGTCGAATGATGGTGAAATTATACGAATTTAACGTAATCAGAAAGAATGTGAAAATATGTCAACTATTACACAACAACATCGATCGAATCCAATCTATCCAGTCATGGTTGCAATTGGTGTGTGTCATTTAATAAATGATACGATGCAGGCCGTAATTCCTGCGATGTTCCCATTGTTAGAGCGTGATTTAGGCTTAACTTTTACACAACTAGGGATGATTTCATTTGTATTAAATATATTTGCGAGTTTGTTGCAACCAGCTGTTGGATTTATGACTGATAAAAAGCCGTTTCCGTATGCATTACCATTAGGAATGACAAGTTCTTTTATCGGCTTAACATTACTAATTGTCGTTGATCAATATTGGATGATTTTATTGTCTGTCGTCTTTTTAGGGATAGGCTCGGCAATTTTCCATCCCGAAGGTTCCCGTGTATCATTTATGGCTGCAGGGAATAAGCGCGGATTGGCACAGTCCATTTATCAAGTAGGCGGAAATTCGGGACAAGCATTAGCGCCATTATTGAGTGCATTTTTAATTTTGCCCTTTGGTATGAATGGGGTAGCGCTTGTTTTAGTACTGACATCGATTGGTATTTTTTTATTAACTAAAATTGCGGCATGGTATAAGCGTCAGCTTGAAGAAGAGAAATTATCTAATGTTAAAAAAGTGCTCGTTTCTTCACTACCACCATTGACGAAAAGGCAAGTAGGGAAGGCGCTTGTGCTATTATTAGTCATTATTTTCGCTCGTTCATTTTATGTGACGAATATGACAAGTTTCTACGTGTTTTATTTGATCGAAGTGTACAAAATAAAAATTGAATTTGGACAATTACTAATTTTTATTTTCATGGGTTTAGGGGTTGTAGGAACATTTTTTGGTGGGCCGTTATCCGATCGAATTGGGAGAAAAAATGCAATTTTGATTTCTGTCATAGGGCCCATCCCACTTTGTTTAGCATTACCCTTTTTACCGTTACCACTCGTTATGATCTTTTTAAGCATTATCGGAATGCTTATTATGATTAGTTTTACTGTGACAGTAGTATACGCGCAAGAACTTGTCCCAACAAAAATTGGGACAATGGCAGGGTTAACGGTTGGAGTTGCATTTGGTATGGGTGCAATAGGTTCTGTAGTAATTGGGATGTTTATGGATCAATTTGGCATTGAGCCAACAATGATTGTTGTTTCTTGCTTAACC
Organism: Solibacillus sp. FSL R7-0682; assembly: GCF_038005985.1. Classification (NCBI taxonomy): domain Bacteria; kingdom Bacillati; phylum Bacillota; class Bacilli; order Caryophanales; family Caryophanaceae; genus Solibacillus; species Solibacillus sp. FSL R7-0682. Next base: position 3,789,064 of record NZ_JBBOUI010000001.1, on the reverse strand, counting down.
ATACTTTTACTCGTTGCCTTTTTCCTACCGAAAGACAAAGTCGCAATTTAAAAAATATCGCGTGCACGAGGGCAGTCCACGTGTACGCGATTTTTGTGTAGAGATATTGGCTATATTAATATAATGTATTGTCCCTTTTTTCAATGTCTATCTGTGCTAGTATGGTTTTGCGATTTTCAGTTATAAGCTGCTTTAATTAAGCACGTTTAACGCGTTTTCAATTTGACGCTCCGCGATTTTACGTTGTACTTAAAATCACACATTTGCACTTTTGATGTAGCATATTGATTTGTTCTAATTCTATTATTAAGTTGCATGTTAGAGAAGTTATGTTCATATAATTTAAATGCAAAAACTGCACTTCAATTGTTCTGTTTTTAACAATTGAAGTGCAGTTAACGAACATATTATTTTAAAGAATTATCCTTGTGCAGTCCGTACTGCAGCAGGAATACGGTCTGGATCTGTAACGATGCCTTCAGTAATGTTTACTTCATACATTTTGTTGTCATACGTAAATTTGAAAATACCATTATCAAAATCTGTTCCAATCTCCTTGAAGAATATCCCCTCGATTGAAATGATTTTCGGGCATGTAAATGCAACCTTATAATGCTCGTTTTCTTCTACTAGGTAGGCACGTACACCTTTTTCAAAAATATCAATTAACTCATCGTCATTCGGACGTTTCACTGATACGATATGGAAATCGACGAATGGAATTTCTTTCAGTAAAACATTTAAGAAAGAGCCTTTCGTAATTTCTTCCCATCGACTTTGTGCACTTTGTCCTACAATGATTTGTGTAATATTATAATCCATTGCAATTTCTGTAATGACTTTATGAATTGGGCGACGTTCATTGTCTTTTACGATGAATTTTTCCACTTCTAATTCATTAGTAAGCTGTTCCCACTGTTCAATATAACCGGACTTTTCTGCATCAAATGCATCAAGTGGCTTAGAATCGACTGTTAGCACGTATAGTGGGCAGTCTAGTAAAGTAGCTAGTTTGTGTCCACGACGAATTAAGCGTTCGCCGTTTTGTCCGTAATACACACAAACTAAAATACTTTCATCCATTCGACCTTTTACATGTTTCATTTTAGTTCGCACCTCTTTTTCTTATCCTATGATAATGAATTAAAAACTTTGGCAGATGTCATAGTTTTGGAATGGAATCTTTGTGAAAGCACAAAGTCTAATCCAGACACAATTACGTCGAGACGTAATTGATATTGAGAAATTTAGCATAAATGAGAGAAAACTAATGCTATTACAGTGCATTAAGCACATTATTATTGTATACTTATACCTGTACTGTTTCTTTAATGTTTAGTAAATTTTCCATAATAATTTATTATTGGATATATTTTATCGGATAAATTTTTCGTATTGGAAGATAGATTCTCCATATGCCACATTATTATGAATTGAGTTAATTGGATAGTCAAGTGTGATTGTCTTTTTCATCCTTACTATACATCATATAAATCATATACATTGACTTTACTCTAGGAGGTTTTTGCTTTTGATTGTTGCATCTTCAATTTTACTTCCCTTTATCGCTGCGGCATTGATTCCGCTAATATACAGGCGATTCAAAAACATTCACTTAGGATGGTTTGTTTTAGTAGTACCCGTTGTTTTATTTTCGTTATTAGCTACATATATCCCTCGAATCGCAAGTGGCGAAACATTTGTTAAAACATTCGAGTGGATCCCCTCATTCGGTATTAATATAACAACTTACTTAGACGGCTTGAGTATGATTTTTGGTTTACTCATCACGGGCGTAGGTAGTTTAGTTATATTATATTCTATTTTTTATTTATCAACGAAAGAATCGCTACATCATTTCTATTGTTATTTATTACTTTTCATGGGCGCTATGCTAGGCGTTGTCTTTTCAGATAATTTAATGGTGTTATATGTGTTTTGGGAGTTGACAAGTGTTTCGTCATTCCTGTTAATCGCATTTTGGCATCATCGTAAAGCTTCACGTGCAGGTGCACGGAAGGCTATGCTCATCACTGTAAGTGGTGGCGTTGCCATGCTTGCTGGTTTTTTAATGTTATATGTAATGACGGGTACATTTAGTATTCGCGAAATTATAGCGAATTTAGATGTTGTTCAGTCAAGTGCAATGTTTGTTCCCGCAATGTTATTAGTGCTACTTGGTGCTTTTACTAAGTCCGCGCAATTCCCATTCCATATTTGGTTACCAGATGCGATGGAGGCACCAACACCGGTTTCTGCCTATTTACACTCCGCAACGATGGTAAAGGCCGGGATTTATTTAGTAGCCCGTACGACGCCGATTTTTGGAGGGCATGAAGTATGGTTCTGGATGGTAAGTGGTGTCGGTATTTTAACGTTATTCTGGGGCTCACTTAATGCGGTCCGTCAGTATGACTTAAAGGCATTACTAGCTTACTCTACAATTAGTCAGCTCGGATTAATTATGAGCTTATTTGGCCTCGGTTCTGCTGCATTACATTTAGGTTATTCAACAGGTTCTATTATTTATACGCAGGCGACGTTTGCTGCACTATTCCATTTGATCAATCACTCAACTTTTAAAGGCGCATTATTCATGATGGTTGGTATTGTCGACCATGAAGTTGGAACACGAGATATTCGTCGTTTAGGTGGTTTAATGTCACTCATGCCTTTTACCTTTACAATTGCCGTCATTGGTAGCTTCTCAATGGCAGGGTTACCACCATTTAACGGCTTCTTAAGTAAAGAAATGTTCTTTATGGCCACAGTAAAAATTACGCAGCTTGATATTTTCTCACTAAATAGTGTTGGATTATTATTTCCTATCGTTGCATGGATAGCGAGTGTATTTACGTTTATTTACTGTGTCATTATCGTGATGCGAACATTCTTCGGCAAAATTCAACCAGATCGTTTGGAGAAGCCACCGCATGAGGCCCCAATCGGCATGTTAATTTCACCGTATATTTTAATTGGGCTTGTTATTGGTATTTTTATTTTCCCGAACGTCCTCGGTCATTATATTTTAAGACCAGCGATGGCAAGTATTTATCCAATGTTCCCATCAACAGAAGATATGACGCCTCATATTTCAGCATGGCATGGTTATATCAGTACGGAATTAATAATGACATTTGGTGTTATTGTAGCTGGTATTTTCTTATACCGGACACTAAAGAAGTGGCGCCCAGTGTATCAGCTTATTCCACCAAACTATACGCTTAATGGCTTATATGAGCGTGTAATTGGATTTAGTGAAAACTATTCAGAGCGCGTAACAAAGCGTTATATGAATGGCAATTTAACTTATTACTTCACCTATATTTATGTATTCTTCGTGGCTATTTTGGCAGGCTATATGATTTATGCAGATGTATTTAGCTGGGATCCATCAAAGGATTCTGTTATCGAACCATATGAGTTAATTTTAGTGTTCGTGATGATATTTGCAGCAATGGCCATTTTATTTGCTAAGCAACGTATTACCGTCGTGTTATTAAATGGAGTTCTTGGATATTCAGTGGCGTTCTTCTTCGTTGTCTTCCGAGCACCAGATTTAGCTTTAACACAATTGGTTGTAGAATCAGTTACGACAGCGCTGTTTTTATTGTCCTTCAAGTTTTTACCTAAGCTTTCAAAGGAAAAGGTATCAAAGGGCTGGAGGGCAACAAAAGCAACGATTTCGATTGCTGTTGGTGCAACTGTTACATTGATTGGCTTAACAGTTATGAATTATGAAAAATTCGAACCAATTTCTGCTTATTTTGAGGACTCCTACAACTTGGCTGGTGGAAAAAATATCGTGAATACGATTTTAGGCGATTTCCGTGCATTCGATACAATGCTTGAAGTAGTCGTGCTATTTATTGCAGGGCTTGGCGTCTACACACTCATTAAGCTAAAGGCGAAAAAGGGGGATGCAGACGTTGAAAATTAATGATGTAATTTTGAAGACGGTCGTACGAGGCGTTGTCTTTATCGTCTTTACGCTCGGAATGTATTTATTTTTTGCAGGACATAATGCACCAGGAGGCGGCTTCATCGGGGGGCTTGTTCTTGGTTCAGGTATTGTGTTGCTGTATTTAACCTATGACATTGAAACAGTGCATAAAGGAATGCCTTTCGATTTTAAAAAGGTCGCAGCTATTGGGGTGTTGCTCGCTACAGGTACTGCGATTGGCTCGATATTTGTTGATGCTCCATTTTTAACGCAAACAGATGGCTATTTTGACATTCCGTTACTTGGAGAAAAGCATTTATCTACTGTGACATTGTTTGAGGCAGGTGTGGCGCTAACGGTTATCGGTACACTTGTTACAATTATTTTAAATATAAGTGAGGATGAATAGTATGGAGTCGTTAATGATCGTGCTTGTCGGCATACTCGTAGCAGTCGCTACTTATTTAATCCTCTCGCGTAGTGTATTACGTGTAATTGTCGGGACAGCTATTTTATCGCATGCTGTGCATTTACTAATTTTGACAGTAGGCGGTTTGAAAAAAGGAAGTGTGCCGTTGTTAGGTCAAGCGGCAGCACCATTTACAGATGCGCTTCCACAAGCATTAATTTTGACAGCAATCGTAATTAGTTTTGCGGTAACTGCCTTTTTACTTGTGCTAGCATATCGTATGTATTTAACGAATGGTTCGGATGATTTCCAACAGCTTGGAGGGTCATCAGATGAGTAACATTCTTGTATTACCGTTAATTGTGCCGATTATTACGGCGGCTTTATTAGTTTTTTTACATGATTATATTAAACTACAGCGAATTGTGAGTTTAGTGACAATGGTTTTTGTAGCAATCACTTCAGTAGTATTACTCCAATTGATACAAACGGAAGGGATTTTACGATTAGACTTCAGTGGCTGGGCACCACCGTTTGGAATATTATTTGTGGGGGATTCATTCTCAGTACTACTCGTATTAACAGCAAGCATTGTCACAGCAATTTGTTTAATATATGCCTTTTCTACAATTGGGGAGGAACGTGAGAAACATTATTTCTACCCGTTTGTGTTGTTTTTAATTGCTGGAGTTAATGGATCATTTTTGACAGGCGATATTTTTAACTTATTCGTCTGCTTCGAAGTGATGTTGCTTGCATCCTATGTATTAATTGCGCTTGGCGGAGAAAAGGTTCAATTACGCGAATCGTTAAAATATGTGCTCATTAATGTAGTGGCATCTTGGATGTTTTTAGTGGCGCTAGCGTACTTATATGGCACAGTCAAAACACTCAATATGGCACATATTGCGCAGCGTGTGGCTGAGGCAGGGCAAGATCCGGTTCTTACACTTGTGTCCATCATCTTTTTAATTGTCTTTGCACTAAAAGCCGGATTACTTTTATTTTTCTGGCTTCCAGGTTCATATAGTGTTCCACCTACTGCAGTACAAGCGCTTTTCGCCGCATTACTTACAAAGGTCGGAATTTATGCATTATTTCGTACGTTTACATTAATGTTCCCATTGCAACCAGACATAACTCATACGATTATTGGTGTCATGGCTGGTTTAACGATTATTGCAGGTTGTCTGGGTGCATTATCAGGACGAGATGTGCGAACAATTGCCACCTATAATGTCATTATTGGAGTCGGTTTTATTTTGTTAGCATTAGCGATTGGTACAGAGGAAGCGGTGGCTGGTGCGGTTTACTATTTAATTCACGATATGATCGCAAAAGCTATGTTGTTTTTACTCATTGGTACGATGGTTATGCTAACAGGTGAAATTGTCGTAAAAAAAATGAACGGTTTAATTCGTAATTACCCATTATTCGGTTGGTTATTCTTCTTAACGATGTGTGCACTTGTTGGTATACCTCCATTAAGTGGCTTTATTGGGAAGGTATTAATCGGGCAAGGGGCAATTGAAACTGGCTCGTATGTATTATTAGCATTGGGCTTTGGCTCAAGTATCATCGTTCTCTACTCTCTTCTACGTATTTTCCTTGCGTCATTCTTCGGTGAAACTACGATTAGTGAAGAGGACAAAATGCCAATTCCACGAGGTGCAATGGTATCGTTCGTATTGTTAGCGATTTGTATGATTGGCCTAGGTGTTGGTGCAGAAGGCATCGCGATTTATGTGGAAGATGCAGCCTATACATTAGTGAATCCGTCCGTTTATATTGATGCGATTTTAAATACGAATAAATAAAGGAGGGGTGAGCACATGTCAGGACAATTTATTGTTAACTTATTTATTGCGGCGTTATGGTTTCTATTGAAAGACGATCCCAATGCAGATTTCACAACATTTATGTCGGGCTTTTTGGGCGGGACGCTAATTTTATATGCAATGCACCGCTTTTTCGGGACGCAGTTTTATTTACGCCGTGTGTTAAAAATTATTAAGCTCATCCTGCTATTTATTCGAGAGCTACTTTTATCAAGTTTTGAAGTGTTAAAGCAAGTACTAGATCCGCAATTAAAGATTACACCAGGCATTTTCACATACGAAACGCGTCTAGAAGGAGATTGGCAAGTGACAACGCTGGCCTTACTTTTAACGTTAACACCAGGTTCAGTTGTAATGGAAGTTTCAGAAGACGGGAAAATGTTCTATATTCATGCGATGGATATAGAGGAATCAAAGGAAACAGTAATTCGTTCGATTGGGAAATTTGAGGCAGCTATTTTGGAGGTGACACAATGATCGATACGATTTTAAAAGCGTCCCTTGTCCTATTTATGGTGGCAATAGCACTCTCGCTTTTTCGTGTAATAAAAGGACCTTCCTTGCCAGATCGTGCAATTGCACTCGATACGATTGGTGTTAATTTAATATCAGCTATTGCGATTGTGTCGATTGTTTTAAAAACGAAGGCCTTTTTAGAAGCGATTTTAATATTAGGGATTTTAGCATTTATCGGGACAATTGCGTTCTCGAAATATATTGAAAGAGGTGTCATCGTTGAACGTAAATCAGCTGATTGAGTTAATGGCGGCACTACTCATTTTATTTGGTTCGATTGTAAGTGTCATAAGTGCATTCGGAATGATTCGCTTACCAGACGTATACACACGCTCGCATGCAGCAACAAAATCTGCAACGCTTTCCGTATTATGTGTGTTGTTTGGGGCGTTCGTATATTTTTGGATTCACGATGGCTACGTCAGCATTCGTTTAATTTTAGGAATTATTTTTGTCTTCATTACCGCACCAGTTGCAGGGCATTTAGTATGTCGCGCGGCTTATCGATCACGCGTTCCTTTAGCAGAAGGCTCAGGTAACGATGCATTAAAGTCAGTGCTGTTTGATGACGAAGAACTACGAGTAAAATCAGAGATCGAACAATTAAAATAGTAAAAATTAAAACATACATCCGGTAAGTAAATAGCTTACTGGATGTTTTTTGTTGGGAATAAAAATGGGGAAAAGTTATGTTGAAAAAGAAATACAACAAAAATTGTGGGTAACTTTTTAATAACCTGTTGAAAAAGCGTGTGTAAATTGTGAATAACTGAATGAAAAGTGGATAACTTTGTGGATAAGTATGAATTGTGGATAGTTTTTTCTGAATTTATTGACAAAAAGGTGTTTTTAAAATATAGTACATTACAACACTAATGTACTAATGAAGTCCGTCTGAAGGGAGGCTTTATTTTGGATTTACATACAAAAAATACAACGCCAATTTATTTACAAATTACAGAATGGCTGGAGAATGAAATACTTGCTGATCGATTACTTCCCGATGGTAAAGTTTATTCCCAATATCAGCTTGCTGAAATATTCAACATTAACCCTGCCACAGCGGGGAAAGGCTTAACTATCTTAGTTGAAAAAGAAATCTTATATAAAAAGAGGGGACTTGGTATGTTTGTTGTTACGGATGCAAAGCAAAAGATTTTAGCAACACGACGCAATGAAACATTAACGAAAATGGCGCAGGAAATTGTGCTAGAAGCAAAACGGTTAGCTGTATCAGATGAAGATTTACTTGAATTGATTAAACACATTCAAAAGGAGGTGTAGGTAATGATTCTATGTAAGGGCTTAGAAAAAAAATATGGTAAAAAGGCGATTTTAACGGATATTTCCTTTGAAATAGGTGAGCCAAAAATTGTGGGGTTAATTGGACGGAATGGTGTGGGGAAATCGACATTGCTACGTTTATTAGCAGGGTATATGAAGCTTTCTAGTGGGCAGTTAGAAGTCATTAATCAAAACCCTTACCAAAATTTAACTGTTGCAGCGAATACGATTTTTATTGAAGAAACGATGACTTTTCCGAATGTATTAACAATAGGAGAGCTAATCAATGCCGCACCGAAATTTTATCTAAACTTTGAAAAAGAATTAGCACTGAAGCTTCTCCGTTATGTTGGTATTTCTGAAAGAGGCTACCATTATCAGCTTTCTAAAGGACAGAAGGCAGCCTTTAACTTAATTTATGGATTAGCATCACGCAGTGCGATAACGTTGTTAGATGAACCAATGAACGGGTTAGATGAAGCCATTCGAGATGATATGTACCGTGTCATTTTAAAGGAATATATCGAATATCCGCGATTGATTATTTTATCTAGTCATTATTTGAATGAGCTAGAGCATTTAATCGAAGATATTTTACTCCTTCACAATGGAAGCGTAGCCTTATTTGCACCCGTGGAGGAAGTAGAACAACTTGCAGTAAAGCTTATTGGGCAAAAGGACGTAATGGTACCGCTTGTAGATCAGCTAGGTGTACTCGCAATCAATGATAATCCCCCGTTTTATGAAGTAGTTGTTCAACAAGCACCAAAAGAGCTTCCTCACGGGATTCAACAGCAAGCTTTATCAGCTAGTGAGGTATGCAAATATATAACGAATGAACGGGAGGGAACAGTCGATGACATCTATCGTTAAAATAAGTACAAAGGAACACGTTATTGAACAAGTAAAATGGAAGTGCAAAGTGTATAACTCAATGTTTAGTACGGTCATTATTGTACACTTTATATTTGGCTTGTTAACTTTTTATAACGGATCAGCTAATCGTTGGGGAGGGAGTAGTTCTTTAGAGATCCAAGAAAGCATTTATGGTCTAGAATTTGTTTTTATAGTAAGTATTTTTATGCTGTTCTTATTAGGTTGGTCATTAGCTGCAAAGCCATTTCTCAACCAAAGCTACTCAATCCCAAATACAAATGTACAAGAAACGGTTTCTAGCTTTATCCTTTTAATACTGCTAGCATTATATACGATTGTTTCTGCACTATGTACGACTGTTATTTTATTTTTTATAAAGATTCTATTAGATGATAAAGGAATTAAGCTATTTCAATTAGGCATAGATCCATCCATACTGTTTCTATTTTTTATCGTTATCTTATTAGCAAGTACAGTTGGTTATTTCTTAAAATCCCTTTATGATGTTTCGAAAGTCGGTTTTATTGCAGTACTTGGCGTATTTGCTTTACTAGCCATACAGGTAGAGGACTTCTTTGTTTTTTTATTTACTACAGATGTTGGTACGATTAACATGCGAAGCTTATTCTATTTAATAATTCTTTGGGGGTTAACGATTATTTGTAGAAAGCAAAACGAGGTGATTCGCCGATGAGTATAATTTCGTTATTACCGGTGTTAGTAGTGGTAATTTTCATTGTCTTAGTATTGATGGGGATTGGATTGCTTTTAAAGAAAGTGACGATTTGGAGACCGAAACATACGCTCTTCATAAGCATCGCTTATTTTTCAATCGCTTTAATTTCCGTTATAGGAATTGTTGTACTACAAGATAAGGCAGTAAAATTTCCATCCGAACAAGTGTTACAAAAGCAAATTGAATTTAATAACAAGTTGAGTAACGAAATAGAACTTCGTAATTATGAAAACTTAGAACGTTCGTTGCTAAAGTTTTCTAAAACCATTGAAGTGAACACACCTGACCTTGAAGTGGTACGAGGCGACAATAGTTTTGATACACGTATAGTGATTGAGTGGAATGATTCGAAGTCAAATGAGATTGTCGCTTCTTATTATGAAACACCCTTATATTACGATGGAATAAATTTATCGGATAAAGTACAGCAACCTATAGTTGAATTACGAGATGAAAAGTTATATATAGAAAACCCAACAACCTTTGTAAAAGTGCAGTCCCTACGTATGACCATGTATCAATTTCAAAATCAAGGTCCTCATCAGGATTTCATCGGACTTCGCATTTTACACTTGAATGTTCCGAGACACTTCAATATCATTGATAATAGTGGGTGGAGTTACTAGCTCGCGAGTTAATGATGAATTGAGCGACTATGGTGAAAAAGTTAAGAAGGTTACTCGTTTTTATAGTGATAGTTTATGGGTTTTTATATATTAATAATCATTGGCTCGTTACGACAGAGCTTATGCATGAGTCATCAAACGTACCAGCCAGCTTTGATGGGTATCGCATTACGCAAGTGACAGATTTGCATGATGCGACGTTTGGGGAAAACCAATCTCGCTTAGTAAAAAAAGTACGTGCTACAAACCCGGATGTTATTTTTGTAACAGGGGATTTAATTGATAGTAGACGCTATGATTTAGAAAATAGTTTACAAGCTGTGAAGCAGTTTGTTGCTATTGCGGATGTTTATTACGTGATTGGAAATCATGAGGTTGCGCTAAACAAGGTAGATGAAATTTATGCAGCGCTGATTGATTTAGGTGTTCACGTGTTACCGAATGATGCAGTAGTATTAGAGCGTGACGGGGAACGTATCGCTATTGCCGGTATCGAGGATCCGTTAATGGGGCAATCTGTGGATGTTTCGATTGATGAAGCAATGCAACATGTAGAGAGCAATCTTTTTACAATGCTTTTATCTCATCGACCAGAGCAGTTTGATATGTATGTACAAAAAGAGCTAGATGTTATTTTTACAGGACATGCTCATGGTGGACAAATAAGACTGCCATTTATTGGAGGGTTGGTTGCGCCATCTCAAGGGGCTCTACCAAAATATACGGCAGGTACGTTTGAAGAAAATGATACGAAAATGGTCATTAGTCGTGGTCTTGGAAATAGCGTTTTTCCGTTTAGAATTTTTAATTTACCAGAAATTGTTGTTATGGAATTAAAGAGTAAATCTTATTAAAACGTCACAAAAGTGGCGTTTTTTTTGAGGCAAGCTATTTTCAATACTTCAAAATAGCTTGCCCGCCATTCGTATCGTAAAATAGAGAAAATGCATACAAGGAGCTATTCGACATGGAAGGAATTATTACGCTCATTGCGATTCTATTAATCATTGTAATGACGTACCGTTTTATGCCGACGAAAGGTGTAAAGTATATTACGACAAAGGAATTACAACCGTTACTCAATGATGAACGCTATGTTTTCGTTGATGTACGAACGGTAAAGGAATATAAAGAAGCACATATTCCAAATTTTATTAATCGTCCACGCGGTGCATATTTAGGGGATTTGCCCAAGGACAGGCCAATTGTGGTTATTTGCCAGAGCGGTGTTCGAAGCAACCAAGCATGTAAAGAGCTTGTAAAACTAGGCTATACAGATGTTACGAATGTGCGACGAGGCATGAACGCGTTACGAGCGGGGTAAAAAAAGTAGGAGAAGAGCAAATCTTCCCCTATTTTTTTATGAAGAGATTACCTTTTCCATGGACCTTAAAAGTTGCTCGGCTGAAACGACCTTTTCTCCGCCCCCTTGAACAAGTGCATCATTGCCCCCGCCTTTCCCATTGATAAGTGGAAGGACAGCTGTAGAAATAGCTTTCATTGACTGGGTTTGTTCACTGCCACGTGCTGCCACGAACTGTAGTTTCTCGCCATTGTCGGCAACTAAAAGAGCAATAGCTGCTGGATTTTCTTGCGTAATAAAACGTGCTAGTTTTTGAAGTTGCTGGATTGAACGATTTGTAAAATAGGCAATAGGAATGGACTGTTTTGCTAATTCTTTTGCCTCAAAAATTAGTAATTCATCTTGTAATTCAGCTAAGCTTTTTTCGGTTGCTTTTGCAGTTTGTGCAAATTTACGTAACGCCTCTGCCGCATTTTCCTCTGGGACACTTAATTGGCGTGCAACATCTGTCAGTACTTGTTTTCGCATGGCAAGTTGCTTCCGTACACGATTTCCACATATAAAGTGAATTCGGATTTGCTGCTTTATTTTTTCAGTAGCTAAAATTTTTAAAAGACCAACTTGTCCTGTTGATGTTGGATGCGTACCTCCACAGCCATTGTAATCAAAATCTGGAATAATGACTAAGCGAATATCTTCTTCCACTTTGACATCTTTACGTAAGTTAAACTGAGCCAACTCGTCCTTTGTTACCCACTTTGTTTCAATTGTGCGATTTTCTAAAATAATATCATTGGCACGGTTCTCTACAGCTTGCAATTGTTCTTCTGTTACATCTGCTACATCTAAATCAATGGTTACAAGGTCAGTACCTAAATGGAAGCTAACAGTAGGTATGTTTAATAATTCGACAAAAGCCGCCGTTAAAATATGCTGACCAGCATGTTGTTGCATATGATCAAAACGACGCGTCCAATTTAGTTTTCCTGTAATTTCCCCGGAAATATTCTCCACGTCTTCGTGCGAATAATGCCGAATTTCATCCTCTACCTTTTCGACATCGATAATTTCGATAGTATTAATCCAGCCAGTATCATGAGGTTGTCCACCACCTGTTGGATAAAACGCTGTGTTATCGAGTACGATATAGGAACGGTCTGCTTCTTTTCCTGTTTTTACAACATTTGCTGTAAACTCTTTTTGCATCGCATCGACATAATAAAGTAATTTTTTCAACTTCGATCACTCCTTATGTTTAGTTTGGCATAGTGAGAGATTTCTGTCACGGGAATTCGCTATTGGTTGACGACTGCGTTTTTTTGATTATGATTAAATAGAAGATGTCCTGGAGGGAGCAAGAAAATGAATATTACACAATTTTCAATTGAAGAAATTTTAGATCCGACCAATATTATTGAAGGTAAACGCTATGAGTTTTTAATAGATGTGGAAGTAGACGAAGAGGATGAACTATATTCTGCTGCGGGTATTGAAATTCGTGCAATTGTTGGTGTTATTGAAGAAAATGTCCGTATTATGAACTATTACATTATGGATAAGGCGAATAATGAATATTTTGATTTTGCTTTAGAAGAAGAGGAAGAGGCAATGATTTTAGCCTTTTGTAAAGAGCAATTAGTAGCGGATGCAGAAGAACAAGCTGAAGTAGAATAATGATTATGTTAAAGGGCAACCATAGGAGGTTGCCCTTTTGACATTTACCAAGCTGCAATTGAACCATCTGTTCGAGGCTCTGTGCCTCCATAAAGTACGCCTGTTTTTTGATCACGCCAAATTATTTGTCCACGACCGAAACTACCTCCATCTACCGTTACATGGATGTTATGACCTTTGCGTTCAAGCGCCTGTATTAAATAATTTGGAAAATGTGGTTCGACATCAATTCGTTTTTCGCCCATCCACTGCCATCTTGGCATATCAAGTGCCGCTTGTGGATTTAAATGGAAATCAATCGTATTTGTAACGACTTGGAAATGCCCCTGTGGTTGCATATAACCGCCCATCACACCAAATGGACCGACCGCCTTGTCATCCTTTGTTAAGAAGCCTGGAATAATTGTATGATAAGTACGCTTGCTTGGCTGTAGGAAGTTTGGATGCTGTTCATCAAGTGAAAAATCATAGCCTCGATTTTGTAGGGCCACACCCGTCTCAGGAATGACAATACCAGATCCAAAGCCCATATAGTTACTTTGTATAAAGGATACCATGTTTCCTTCTGCGTCAGCTGTTGCTAAATAAACAGTTCCACCTTTTGGAATGTCAAATGGCTTCGGTTCTAGTGCTGTATCAGTAATTTCTGAAAAACGGGACTCACCGTAAGCAGGAGAAAGTAATGTTTCCACCTTTACAGGCATTTGATTCCGCTCTGTTACGAAGGCCTTTCCATCCGTGTAAGCAATTTTCATAGCCTCGATTTGCTGATGTAGTGTGTCTGCGTCCTGCCATTTTGGATCTGCTTGCTTGTAAATGTTTAAAGCCATTTGTGCAACGATTCCTTGTCCGTTCGGAGGAATTTCCCACACATCATAACCTTTGTAGTGCACTTTTATAGGTTCTACCCACTCTGGCTTATAGCTTGCTAAATCCTCTTTTGAAATAAAGCCGTTATGTTGTTTCATGAAATCCTCAATTTTGTCTGCGATCTCACCTTTATAAAACGCTTCCCCGTTTGTTTCTGCAATTTTGCGTAGTGTATCGGCATGCCCAGGTGATCGCCAAACTTCGCCAATTTCTGGCATACGCCCATTGATGGAAAACGTATCGAACCATGCATCAAATTCCTTTGACGTTAATGTAGTTTTATATTTTTTGTACCCATTTTGCCAGTTTTGACCGAGTGTAACGGAAATTGGATACCCTTCTTCTGCATAGGAGATAGCAGGTGCTAGCACTTCTGTTAATGGCAATTTACCGAAGCGCTTTGAAAGAGCAACCCATGCGGAAGGGGCTCCTGGAACAGTTACAGGGATGACACCATGCATCGGTATTTTATCGAAGCCACGCTCAGCTAAAGCTTCCTTTGAAATACTTTTCGCAGATGGACCTGAAGCATTTAACCCGAATAGTTCTTCTTTCATCCAAACGAGCGCAAAAGCATCACCACCGATACCATTTGATGTTGGTTCAACGACTGTAAGTGCCGCAGCGGTTGCAATGGCCGCGTCGACTGCGTTGCCACCTTTTTTCAATATATCAAGCCCTGCTTGAGCCGCAAGTGGTTGTGATGTAGCGACCATGCCACGGTTTGCAATGACTGTATTTCGTTTACTTGCAAACGGATAGTTTAAAAAATCCATATAAAAATCCCCCTTAAAAGCTATTTAACTATTAGAATATTACGGCTATATTGGTTTTACGCATAAATTATGATTTAAGAAATGAATTTGTCTTTAACTCCTTAAAAGTGTCTCTTTATCTTTTAATCTAGAGTTTAGTGCAATTTACTTTAATAGCTCATCCACCCAACGTTGAACTTTTAATCCTTCTTCAAATGTTACGACGAACGCTTCTTCATCTAAAAGTAGGTTACGACAAGCTTCAAGCATTGTTTGCGGTGCGCCCTCTGGTATAATTTCTATTTCTGCTTCATACGCATTGCTCGTCCAGACTTGAGACCAGTTTCGTAATGTAACAACTTTCTTTGTTCCAAAAATTTTGTAATCGATACGCTCTTCCTGACCAATTGTTGAGAGCCCATTAATTACAATCGGAATTCCACCTACTGTTTTTGCTAGAGCCGTAACGCCGGTTTCGCATAATTCTACATTTTCTGGATATGTCGTTTCGTGCGCTAAAATAGTAATCTCACCAAATAGATGATGTGTTAACTGTAAGTAATGTGGGAAAATCTCACGAATGAATCCACCCTGCTCACGTGATGCAATCCAAGGATTTTGCTGCCATTTACGTGGCCATTCAGGGAAATATGTATGGAGCTCGATGCGCGTAATATCGCCCATTTCTTCGGCAAGCTCTTTTTTTAGTTGATGTACAGCCGCACCATACATGAGTGGGAAGTGCATTGCCGATTTGATCTTCGCATCTGCTGCCACCTTCACCATTGTTTCTCCGTCTGTAGCATCATGTGCCAGTGGTTTTTCAGATAAAATATGTAAGCCATGCTTAGCAATTTCTTCTGCAAGTGGGGCATGACTAACAGGAGGGGTACCAATGTATACCCAATCAGGCTTTAGTGACAGCAATTGTTGTAAGCTTTCTACTTTACGTACGCTATACTTTTCTGCAAGCAGTGTTAAGCGTTCTTTATTTTCATCGAAAATAGCTGCAATTTCATAGTTTTCATTTTGTAATGCTTGGTTAATGATGCGTTCACCAACAACACCTGTACCAATAATACCTATTGTTGTTTTTGTCATATTTGCTATAGCTCCTTTAAATGTGGGATTATTCTGATAGTTAGTGTAGCATATTTTATGAAATAGGAAACATTGTAAAATTTGTAGTCGTCCAATAAAAAGTTGGAATTTCAATTATAAAAAATGAAAAATAGTTCATAAATAGGGAATGTTTTAATAAGGAGTGATTAAAATGAAAGTTATTATTATTGGAGGAGACGCAGCAGGTATGAGTGCTGCGATGGAAATTGTACGTAATAATAATGCTGCTCAGGTGCTCGTATTAGAAAAGGGCGAGATTTATTCATACGGACAATGTGGATTACCGTATGTCATTAATGGAAAAGTACGTGATACAACTACGCTTATTGCTCGAGATGTAGAGGAATTCCGTTCGAAGTATGGAATTGATGCTCGTATTTTTCATGAGGTAACAGCAATCGATACGAAACTACAAACGGTGTACGGATTGGATGTTAATAGTCGAGAGCCGTTTGAATTTATGTATGATTGTTTACTAATTGCAACTGGAGCAGCACCAACGATGCCCTTTAAAAAATATAAACAGTTGAAAGGGGTTCATCATGTAAAGACGATTCCTGAAATGGACACTTTAATGGCGGAGCTTCCTTCCGCCAAGCATGTAACGATTATTGGTGGAGGCTATATTGGTTTAGAAGTTGCAGAGACAATGCGCGAGCGTGGACTTGAAGTGAGGATTATTCAGCAAGGGAACCAGCTAATGAAGGCGCTTGATTATGAGCTTGCGCAGCTTGTTTATGATGAGGCAATTAAGAATGGGATTGAAGTATTATTGAATGAATCGGTTGTAGGCTTTGATGGCACAGATTTTGTCGAAAGTGTTCAAACAAAAACAGGAACCTATATGACAGATGTCGTGATCGTAGCCGCAGGAGTGCGTCCAAATACGCAATTTGCAGAAGGCTTTGCAAAACTAGAAAACGGTGCATTAATCGTTAATGAAAGAATGGAAACATCTATTACGAATGTTTATGCAGCAGGGGATTGTGCATCTCATTATCATCGTATAAAGAAGCAGGTTGATTATTTACCCCTTGGAACTACTGCCAATAAACAAGGGCGTATAGCTGGGTTAAATATTGTCGGCTTTGATCAAAAATTTAAGGGGATTGTTGGTACATCGATCTTAAAATTTTTTGATTTACAAATTGGCATGACCGGCTTGAATAATATCGATGCCGATAAGTTAAATGCAGTTGTCGAGGCAATTGTATATGAGGCTAATGATATTGCGAGCTATTATCCAAATGCACGACCAATGAAAATTCGTATGCTTGTTGAGCAACAAAGTCGTAAGTTACTTGGAGTACAAATTGTTGGCCAAAACGGTGTTGATAAGCGAATCGATGTTTTTGCCACAGCGCTATATAATGAAATGACCTTTGAGGAGCTATTAAATTTAGACTTAGCATATGCACCTCCATTTAGTGGGGTATGGGATGTACTTATGCAAGCACCGAAACGTTTTGGGAGAAAAGAATAAAATAAGTGAAACTTAAATTAAAAACAAAGAAGCCAGGCGTAAAATATGAACTGAACCCTATTTTGTAGACAGTTTAATAAAAAACAAGATAGCCATTTAATTAGGCTGCGATTAGATGACTTCGGTAACTCGCCGGAGTCATCTTTTTTAATGTCCATTGCTTTCTTGTGTGGTTGTAATGCGTGATATAGTCAATGACTTGTGTATGTAGCTCCGTGAAACTTTCAGCTTCATGATAATCGACTTCATCTTTAAAATGACCAAAGAACGATTCCATTGGCGCATTATCTAGACAGTTTCCTCGACGTGACATAGATTGTTTTAACCCCATGTCTTTCACAAGCTTCTGAAATCCTGGATGCGTATAATGAAACCCCTGATCCGAATGAATCATTGCTTCCGGATGAAGATTCCCATCCAAATGATGTTTTAATTGTTCAAGTGTTTCATAAACAATCGACAATTTAAGAGTAGTAGCTAGTTTATACGCAACGATTTCTCTTGTTGCGACATCTTTTACACATGATAAATAAGCCGTACGGCCACCCTTATATTGGAGATAGGTAATGTCTGTTAAGAAGACTTTTCCTGGCTCGTCTTGTTTGAATGCCCGATTTAAGTAATTTGGAATTTGACGATGTGCTTCATTCGCTTTTTCTATAAGTCGATAAGGATTGGCACGACGAACCTTCGCATACAAATTAAATTTACGCATCAATCGAAGAATTTTTTTATGGTTCATCGGTTTCCCTAATTGGTCCACCAGTTCCATATAAAACCCTCGATAACCAATTTTGCCTTTTGCTTCATCATAGATTACTTTTAGTAAAAGATAATCTTGATAATCAGCTTCTTCACGTAATGAATGTTTCTCCATATTTTGTCGCCATTTATAGTAACCACTCGAGCTGACATTTGCTACTTCACAAAGATACCGTGTCATATTTTTGAGTTGAAATAATCGAATCGTTTCACTGATTGCTTGATATTTTTCTTTGGGTGTTAAAAACGATTCTTCTTCGCCTGCCTTTCCATTTCGTCGAGCTTTTTTAAGAGCGCTAGCTCTGCTTCCAATAGATGAATACGAGCTTCTGCTTTCTCTAACTTTTTATCAGCTGATAATTTTTCGGCACGTGGGCGACCTGTACTGCCTTTTCCACGACGCTCTTGTGTAAAACCATCCTCACCGTATGTTTGATAAATTTTCTTCCACCTATGAACAGCACTTTGAACTTTTTTAATCCCGATGATTTCTAAATCAAAGCCTGCAGCTTTGAAGATTTCGGTAGGCCCTTTGCCTTTTAGATTTTCTTGAACAGCTTTTAATTTGAAAGCTACTGTATATTGAATAGATCGATCGGTTATCAAAACGACATTTGGATTCTGTTCAATTTGTCGACGTTGATGTTCGTTAAAAATTATTTTACTCATGATGTTCTCCCGTTCTTAAATCGTATGGTCAGTATAACGGGGATTTCTAGGAATGAAAATAGAAAAAACCCCGAATAGGTCACTTTTTTCTAAAGTGTCTACTATTCGGGGTTCAGTTCAATATTATGCCAGGCTTCTTTGTTTAATTTATGAAAGAGGTGTTAGTCAAATGGTTCAAATAAAGTTGAACAATTTTTGTTTACACATTCTAACAGCTCGGACTTTCTGTTAGGTGGAATAATGTGCGAACGTCAATTACTCTTTTGAACTTGTATTTACTATACCGCAAAAATATAACAAAAATACGTTTTTAACAAAACTGTAAATGATATGTAAAGTATAAGAAACTCTCCGAAACCTTCTATTTAAAGGTTTTAGAGGAGATTTGTTCACTTCATGTCTGTCATCATATGTAGATTGCATAACAAAAAGATGACATGTATAACAATGCAATACGAAGCATCAGCTGAAATACAATTAAATAATCAATTATTACTAATGTGAGGATTGAGCCTTTTAATACAACTATGAATCTTTAAAATATAAACGAGGAAATTGTAAAATATAAACATAAATTTATAAAAAGTTCATTTTCAGCAATAGGGTGCCTATGTTTATACATTCTATTGCGAATTTATACATGTAATTTACAGGGGTGGGAAGGGGGTGTGATTGTATTCAATTTTACTAATAATTATACATCTTATATATTATTTTAATATAATTATTTCGTGTTAATGTAAGCAATTGATAGTCAATCAACTGGAAATTCAAATATAAATACTTATAATAATATGGTAAGATACGGTATTAACAATCAAATTGTTTTATTTTAGGTAGATCTTACTTGATTGACATGTTGCTAAAATTGGTAAAAAAGTTGAGCATTCATCTTATTAAAGGGGCATACAATAGCATTGTTCATATGTGCTAATAGTGTTTCAAAATTAGAGACAAATGTTTGGTAACTATTTTTAGCTGTATAGCAGGTTGTTGTTGTTTTGATACGACAGATTCTGCCAATTCCTCTCCAGTAAACTTCTTGATAAGAAGATAATTTATAAGTTTTGTTAACCTGCTTTACTATTTGCTCTATCCCTACAGTGTTAGCGTTCCCAAAAACTCTCCTTCAATAGTTCATTATCAAATAGTGCAAATGTTTTGACTTTGTTAGAAATCCTATCGTAATCCATATGTAGAAAATTGTATAATAAAGGTAGAAATTGTTTTGAATATTTTATTTTTATAGATTTTGTCTATTCGGAAGTATTGATTAAAAATTTGATCAAGAAATGAGGGCTTAAGATGTTAAAAGAACAATCTCCGATACTCCAACCAAGTACAGAGGTACAGGAACATACTGTACTTATAGAAGAACCGCCAATACAGGCAGTGGAAACTTTATTTGTCAATGAGTTTACAGATGGTGTATTAAATCCACAGAACGCAATGCTTGGTCCCCTTAAAGACGGAGGGACAATTATTGCGAACACAGCACCAGGTTGTTGGGGACCGATGATTACACCTGCTATTCGTGGTGGACATGAAGTGACAAAGCCTGTCTATGTTGAGGGCGCAGAAGTGGGAGATGCACTAATTATCCAAATTAAATCGATACAAGTGACGTCGATTGCAACTTCTTCTGGAACGGATGAAGCGCAAGGAGATCGTTTTATTGGAGATCCTTTCGTAAAGGTAAAATGTCCTGGCTGTGGTAAGCTTCACCCACAAACGGTCGTACAGGGTATTGGACAGGAATCTGTACGCTGTGCAACTTGTGGAACAGACACATCACCATTTAAATTAGCGAACGGTTATACAATGACTTTTCATCCAAAGGGTGATATAGGTTTAACGGTAGGAAAAGAGACAGCTCGACGTATTGCTCAAAACGCAAAAAACTTTATGCGTACACCAGAAAATTCAGTGCAAAATCCGATAACGGCATTCGCACCAAGTGATTTAATCGGGGTTATAGCAAGAATGCGTCCATTCGTAGGTCAGCTTGGTACAACCCCTTCTAAAGCAATGCCTGATTCACATAATGCAGGTGATTTTGGAACATTTTTAATCGGTGCACCTCATGAATATACAATGACTGAGGATGAATTACACATTCACCGAACAGACGGTCACATGGATATAAGTCGCGTACGTGAAGGCGCAGTGTTAATTTGTCCAGTAAAAGTGGCTGGTGGAGGTGTGTATGTTGGGGATATGCACGCAATGCAAGGTGATGGTGAAATTGCAGGCCATACAACAGATGTTGCAGGCATCGTGCAGCTACAAGTAAGCGTTTTGAAAAAAGTGAATCTTGAGGGACCAATTTTATTACCGAACTTGGAGGATTTACCCTATACAGCAAAGCCTTTTACGAAGGAAGAAAAACGCATTGCTAGAGATTTGGCGGAAGAATATGGTGTGAAGCAAATAGAAGATAGCTATCCATTATCGATCGTCGGAAGTGGTGCGACATTAAATGAGGCAACGGATAATGCACTGGAACGTGCGGCTAAACTATTTGAGTTATCCATTGATGAAGTGAAAAACCGAGCGACAATAACAGGCTCCATTGAAATTGGTCGCCACCCTGGTGTTGTAACAGCGACAATGCAAATGCCTAAAACAATCCTGAAAAAGGCGAGAATATTAAAACCTATTAAACGTCAATATGATTGCTAATTGGTTTTTATAAAATAACTACTTTTCGGGATTAATTTTAAGAGAAGTAGAGGGGATGATGCTATGCAACTATTTATGAAAAAAATAGAATCACTGGTCAACTCAATTAGCGTACAATCTGGTGTAGGCATGATTGAAACGGTCAGTGAGCGGGATGATAGTAAGAACGTTGTACTAAAAATTACGGCAAACACACCAATTGTGACAAAGGACGGTCAACTAATAGGTGTTTCTGCAATTCCTGTAAAGGGAAAAATTATAGCATATGTGGATTCACGTAACCCTTTACCAATGATTCATCCACTACAAATAACTCCCCTTTTAGTCATTTTTGATCAATATAATAAAAAGGGAGAGGTTTCGGTTGGCGCATTTGATGAAAGACTTTATAGTGAACAGCTTAAATTAAAGCTACATGTAAATGAAGCGACTGAAATTGTGGATTTACAAGGAAAGCGTGTCGATGTGAAAAACCTCGCTGGAAGATTATTATTCGTTTTTCATGGAGCAACAACTAGAAGCATTCCAGCTCAAGCAAACCCCACAAAAATTATTGCAACAAACGTTGTAGAAATGGCATAAATCTAAGCATACCGCATCCTTTTGAGGGACCATTTTAAGCGTAAATTCAAGAGGATGAAGTTATGCTTTTTTGATTGTGAGCAAAATATATACTATCGTTTAGTTTATAGTTAAGTGAAAAGGACTTTTCATAAACTTCAAAACTTTGCTATATTTGAAAACAGAGATGGGAAAAGATTGAAGGGGGAATTCAATTGTTGCTTTTCTTTGATGAGCAGCTCTTTCAACGGACAAATGGACAAACAGGTGAGATATTAGAAAAAGCATTGAGTGTAAAAAATCAACAGCCCCCTCGTGAAATGCTATGGGGAGAAACGCTCAATAGTTCGGAGTTTTTAGTCGATCAGGAACGAGCGGAACGCTTTTGTTTTCAATTGCTTAAAAATTATTGGGGCAACGTAAATTTATTTTTTTATGATTCTTTTCATGAAGCAAATTTTAATATTGAAACAGCAAATGAAAAAATGAAAAATTTTTTTGAATATCCACAAAATAGGCAGCAACTATTTGCTTTTTTGCTTCTACACGGGGAAGTACAATTTGAACAAATTGTTGAATTTATTTTTGCAAAGCCGATTAGTGCACCAGTTATACCAACAGGTCTTGATAAAATTAGCGTCTTTAAAGTAAATGAACGGTACTTAATTCAACCAATTTATTCGGAGCACTCGGCGTTTTGGGAAACAATTTATACAAAAAAGTTATATTCCTTATTTTTGCAATTTTCCCTTCAAAAAATGGAGCGACCAGTGGATCTTATGACGATCTTCAAGACCCAATTGCAGCAGCAACTTACTATGAATCGTGTGGCAACAATTATACATAAATTAATCCAACAACTTGATTATGAAAATCCTAAATCCTTTGCACTTAAGCAGCTTCATTTATTCAATGTTCGGTCGCACTTTACAAGTGGACGACGCCATTTTTTAAAGTTAAGAAAATGTATTTCAACATTGCAACAAAATTGGGCAACGGGCCCTTTTGCACTAAATGATAAGGAAAATACATTATTAGCTTATATGTTATTTCAAGAAGCAGTGTTTAAAAGAAATTGCCAAAATATTATTATGCAAGGCCAGTATTTAATTGAAAATGAACGTTTAACAGACCATGCCATCGAGCTAGTAGTTGAATATGGGGATGTATTGAGCAGTATGAATCCTCAGCCGGGAGCATTAGTAAAGGACTATAAGGGGAATTATTTAGAGCATGTTTTTTATGTACTGATCGATACCCTTGTCAAAGAGGGGCAATTTAACCGCGCATTCAAGCTCATTAAAAATTATGAATTAGCTTCATGTACAGTCATTTATGAGCTAGTAAATAAAGAGAATGAGCAACAGGAGCTGCATAAAATTGAAGCAATGGTGCAACAAAATATCGCCATACTTGTCGATGGTACCCCACAACGAATCCGTGAATCGATAATGACATGGCAAACAGAATACTTAATTAAACAAGGCCCTTACTATGTGATCGCAGAAATGTCATCGCAACATATTTGTAACTTATTAAAAATATTATTTCATGCAGAGCAGGATAGTATTGTTGAAAAATTATTAAGCGTTTATAAAAAATATTTACTCATCCCGTCACATTTACAAAATTTCCGACAATTTATTGAACAACATATGACATTAAAGGTATAAAATAAATTCCATTTCATGAGGTTTTGATGTGAAGAATGTAATAATGGCATAGTGTCTCGTCGTGTAGTGTGCCATTTTTGATTGATCTCAAATATCAAAAAGTTATTACTTTTATTGTGAAATTTTTCACAGCTAACGGAAAGCTCCTTCTATTAAACTTTGTATTAGAAGGAGTGAGAACGATGATAAAAGGATTTCTATTAAGCTGCGCAGGTATCGTGCTTTCGGTAAGTTTAGGCGTTGGAATTTACTACAGCTTCGTATCAGTAGGGTGAAGCACAAAAAAGGTGTATCGAAACAAGCTCATTAGTGCTGTTTTGATACACTTTTTTATTATTACTTGGAAGGTCTAAGGATAGTAGTCCTTATTAAATGTCCAATAAGCCGAATTGTCCTCTAAGTGCAATAGATTGTCTAATAAGTTGAGTTGATTGTCCAATAATTTCCCCTTGTCCATTAACTCTTCAGAAAAGGCCTATAATCAAGGGGATTTATCCATTATTACGCGTCAATACCCAGCCCAACTATTCCGAATGCCCGAAAGCTATTTATATTCAAAAGAAAATTCTTCCTCAAGTCCTTTCCCCTATATTGTTACTTTAATACTCCTTGTACCCGCAGTGCTTCAATTTCCTCTTTTGAATAGCCATATTGCAATAAAATTTCCTCGGAGTGAGCACCCATTTTTGCACCAACATATTGATAAGTTGGTTCGACACCATCAATTTTTAGTGCGGTTCCAATTTGTTGTTGCGTTGACCCATCTTCTTTTGGCACATTTACAAGCATGTTGCGAGCTTGAATTTGTGGATGTTCACATGCTTCATCAAAGGTTAAGACTGGCTCTACACAGCCATGGAAATCTTCGTTGAAAATTTCGAGCCATTGCGCAAATGTTTTTGAACAAAAAGCATCTTGAACCGCCTCTTTAAAACGCTGTTGTGTATAAGAAGAATCATTAAAGGTACTATCAATTAGTTCTGGAATTTCGAGTGCCTCACAAAGTAATTTACGAAATTGAGGTTCTAAGCTTCCAACCGAGAAATAGCGTCCATCCTTTGTTCGATAATAGTCGTAAAACGTACCACCATTTAAAATTTCTTCCTCCGGCTGTGGCGGACGACCGCTACCAAAGTATTGCGCCCCATATAAGGCGTTCATAGCAAACATTGCATCAGTCATTGAAACATCAATAAATTTACCTTCCCCAGTTTTTTCTCGGTGTAATGCGGCAGCGAGCACCCCTACTGCTGCATGCATTGTACCACCGGCGATATCGGCAATTTGGATGCCCATTGCAACAGGTTTTTTATCCTTTAAACGTGAATGATCGAGCACGCCGCCAACAGATAAGTAGTTATTGTCATGACCTGGGCGATTGGCGTATGGACCTGTTTGTCCATAGCCTGTAATGGCGCAATAAATAAGGCGCGGATTAATTTTTCTAAGCGTTTCATAATCGATGCCAAGACGCTTCATTACTCCAGGTCGGAATCCTTCAATGACAATGTCGTAATCTGCAATAAGCTTTTTTACAATCTCAATGCCACCGGGTGTTTTTAAATCGAGTTGCAGTGATTTTTTTGAACGATTTAAATGCTGATGAATGTAAGATTCACGATCTGCATCGTATGGTGGCATAATGCGCATCAAATCAACACGACGTTCTGATTCGATATGGATTACATCGGCCCCTAAATCAGCAAACATCATTGTGGCAAAAGGTCCCGGTAAAAGTGAACAAAAATCAAGTACTTTTAAACCGTTTAAAATTGTCATAATCCCATCCCCCTTTTTGAAGTAGATAAAAACAATCTGTAATATTACAGAATTAATAAGTATACAACAGTATTATAACAGTTGTATTTTTAATTTCATATAAGAATATTGCAAAAAATGAAATGAATGGATATTCACTTTATACTATTATAGTTAAAATTATCTGATAATTATAGTAGTAAAATGAAGGAAATTTTTACGAGTTCTAGAAATTAACTGAAACGTTTACACAAATAAAGCGACTAATGTGTAAAAGGGGCGAAAAAAAATGAAAAAATGGGTTTTATTTGCGACGTTATCATTAATTCTAACGGGTTGCTTGAACGAAACGCATACAGAAATCGACTGGGTTGATTTTGTTCGCTTTAACGACACAACCTATTATGGTAGTTACTCGAAGGAAATTACCTCCGAAACCGATTTAGGTGAAGTAGCATCCATTGTGGAATTTAAAGTAGCGGAAAATGTCACGAATTCCTCATACAAAATTAAAAATGGGGATGCAGCCTTTCATGAAAAGGGTACTAAAATTTATGAAGTGAAAGGTACGGAAGGGATATTTGCTGTAAAAAGCGACCATAAAATAAATGGCTACCAAATTTATTCAGAAAAAGAGCGGAACCGTTTTGATGAAATGGATCAAACAACCGTAATAAAAATAGAGCTATATCAGCAATTAGATGATGGAATGCTTCTGCACATGAATACAATTGACAACAAAGAAACAATTCAAACACTGTTATCAATCTTAAATGCAGGACAGGAAGATCGTGAGTTTGAGCCAAATTGGACGGAGCATAATCTAGATTATTATCATCTTCTTTTTTATCATGGGGGACCGATTGTAGATAGCTATAGCCTCCATTATGACGGAGAAACGTATTACTGGTACCCATTTGAAGCAACTATTTTAGATGAAAAAATTAGTGAGTTTATTATAACGCCATAAAAAAGCTTCAGGACTGAATCGTCCCGAAGCTTGTATTTTATAAAGAGTAAAAATTCATCGTGAAGTATGGCTGATTTTTATCGTTGAAATTAACCCCTACAAAAATATGTGTAAATTCTTTTCGCAAAATATTTTCCCGATGACCAAGGGAGTTCATAAGTGCTTCATGAGCATAGATTGCGCTATATTGACCGTACGCTAAGTTTTCGCCCCACCAATTGTAATTCATGCCAGCGTTTTTCATACGGTCGCCAGCTCGTAAACCATTTAGATCGACGTGACCGAAATAATTATTTTCAGCCATGCTTGTACTATGCTTACGTGCTACTAGGTTATTGTCTGGTGTATATATTAAAGGGTTCAATCCTTGTGCTACTCGGGCTTGGTTAATTAATTCTACCATTAAGTTTTCGAAGCTATCGCGTAAACCGGTAGTTTGTGTCGCGAAAAAGCCTGGCTTCGACATTTCAGTTTGGGCCTTCACCCAAGTTACTGACCGTATTTTATAGTTTTGATGTGCATCATAGAAAAAGGTAACGTAGTGTTGATCGATTAAATATGTTCCACTCGTTTCATTTTCATATTTATCAATATAGTTTTGTGTATATCTCACATTATTTTTTTGGATACTTTTCAAGGGTGTACCGTATTTTGCTTTTACTGAATCCCGTGAGTCACCTACTGTAATACCAAATATAGATTGACCAGTTCGAGTTTCGTAGCCACCAACGGTATTGTCATTTTTTGTTCCAACTAAGCGAAATTGCTTGTAATCGGACGTAGGCATTTTCCAAAGCATATCGTATTCAGAAGAAAATGTTTTAACCGCGTTAGTTGTTTCAACTTTTGTTACTGTTTGTTTCATCGTAGTAAATGGAATCGTAATTTCTTGGTTCATTGCTTTTCCCTTTGTCGATTTTAAATTGTTAGTCACGATAATTTTATATTGGCTATTATAGTTTAAATCGGAAGTTGGTTTCACCTTTAAAACGTTGCCTGAAGCAGAAGCTGTGATCTCTAACTTTGTATTATTTTGATCTACTAGGTAGACGTTGTATGCAATTGATTCCTCTGCAATTGCATGGTTGAATGTTATCTTCCATTCTTTATTGATTGGTATATTTGAATAGGGTTCCCATGTTTTGGACCAAGATGCATTTGTAACGAGTAAACTTGCACTAAATATTAGAGGAATGATGGTAGCCACCACTAACCCAGCTTTTTTCATTGTTCATTTCCCTTCGTCTCTCTATTTAATTAACGAAGAGTATTTTATAATGATAGGCTACAAATTTCATGTAACTCGTTTGAGCAAAAAGCTTGCGTTTGTTCTGTAAGTTTATAAATAAGGAATATAGAACTAGTTAACGACAGATAAAATGAATGTATATACATTTTATTGTTCTTATGTATTATATTGTGTGGTTAAGATATTTTTGATTAAAGTACTTATTTAATAACGTTAAATAGAAAAAAGTATAATAAAATTAAGTTTTCCACTATATCGAATCAAAAATTCACATTTTCGACATTTTAAACTAGGTAATTTAACTCATTTTATAAGGATAATTCGACTTTAATTTTACAAAAGGGCATAATTTATTGGGATATAAATGAAATGGGGTGAAAATACTCAATATTTTCAGCGGAAATGTAGAAAGCTAGGAAGAAAATTGCAAACTCATAAAAAAGAGAATTTCATTACATAAAAAGTAAAACAATTTGTTTTTTCTATACAGTTTCAAGTAGTTTTAGCCGATATAAAAAGCGTAAAACTTTCAGAAAAACCGTTTCAAATCCACAAATTTAAAAAGGAGGTATTGTCTAAATGGACTCGAAAAAAACACATAAGCTATCAAAAGCTACAGTAGCAACAGTTTTAGCAGCGAGTGGTGTCATTGTAGCATTGCCGCAGCCAACGAATGCTTACTCATTTAGCGATTTAAATCCAAATTCCGATTATTTTGAGCCGATCATGGATTTGGTTAACCGTAAAATTTTATCCGGTTATCCAGACGGCACATTTAAACCAAATAAAGCAATTACGCGTGAAGAGGCAGCGAAAATGCTAGCACAAACGCTTAATGTCAATATATCCAATCCATCAAACCCTCGTTTTAAAGACGTGCCAATGAGCAATTCGAATTATCGTTACATTGCGGCATTAGTAGAAGCAGGGGTAATTAATGGATTCCCAGACAATACATTTAAGCCAAAAGAGCCGATTACCCGTGCACAAATGGCGAAGATTATAACATTAGGCTTTAAGCTCGGCGTTTCTACGAAGTTAAATCATGGCTTTAAGGACGTTTCGAGCGATCATCCGAATGCGTATTTTATTCAAACAATGTTAGATTTAAATATTACAAAGGGGACTTCGATCGTTACGTTTGAGCCATTTAAAACGGTAACTCGTGGGCAAATGGCAACATTTATTTGGCGTGCTGAAAATGCCGATCGTGGAAATCCAACATATACAGTAGGGGACGTAACTGGTGACAAAATTTACATTAATGGAGTTGCACATACAATTGCGCCGCATTTACGTAGTATTTTAAATGCATCCAATAAAAATATTTTAAAGGGTGCGTTCATTGAAGGTACATATTCAGGTACAACATTAACAAACATTTCGAAATTAACGATTAATGCGAGCGGGACATCATCTAGATTATTAGCGCTAGATGGGAGTTATACATCATTTGCAGGGGAATTAATTATTAATGGTAGCTATTTACGCTTCAAAAATATTAATTTCACGGGTCGTGTTGAAGTAGCAACAGCGCCTCGTCGCACGTTGGCAGCACTTGAGAATGTGCGTGTAGCAAGTATTGGTACAATGGCCAGTTTTATCGATTGGAATAAGCCAACTGAACCAAATAATGAAGATTTCTTAAATCCAAGCGATGATGAAACGTTACAGGACAAGCCAGATCCAAACAAGCCACCACATTTACAACCATACAAAGAGAGAATGGCGAATATTAAGCAATACATTGATTTTGATAGCTCAGATATTCGTAATTTATATATTTCAGGTGATCGTGCATTTGTTAAATCAAATTATGATATTGACCGTTTAACAGTGAATGGTGATGTTACGAATATGGAGCTTTATGCAGATGTCAATGCGATGTATGTTGACACGGATTATAATGTGACGTTCTTCGGCGAAAACGACATTAAATACGTATACAAAAATACGTTAAAAAATGTGTTCTTTAACACAAATAGTGTGTATGAATACTACTACGTAACAAATAGCAATGGCTATACGAATATTGGTGATCATGTAATAATCGACAATGCGATTATTCCACCAGGAAAAACGGTTAATGATATTTTTGATGATTATAAAACAGATGATCCAAATATTGGATGGATTGAAGATTCGGATGGTAAACCAGTGGACCGTGATCCAATTGATAACACGGTGATTCCAGATGTGACATCTCCGGAAATTCTTCAATTAGATGTTAAGGCGGGCGGGACAGTTGCGGATGTGACGTTAACTGCAAATGAAAACGGTACGTACTATTATATTGTGCAAAAAGCGGACTTAAAGCCACCATCAATTAATGAAATTAAAACAGGCGGGAAAAAGCATAGTGGTAGTGGTAAAGTCATCATGGACGAGCCAGTTACGTTCCAAGTAACGGATTTAGAGTCATTAACAGAATATACGATTTATGCCATTGTCATTGACGGTGCAGATAACGTATCAAATAAAAAGGATAAAGACTTTAAGACGGTAGATAGTAAGCCGCCGACATTGAAGTTAGAGCCTGGCGACAAAATGTTTGGTGGAAAACGTGTGCAATTTAAAATTACGCCAAGCGAAGCCGGAACTTACTATTACTATATTCGTCCAGATACTTCTGCAGCAAAACCAACAGTAGATGATGTTATTCAAAATCATACGGGTAATGGTAAAGCGACAGACCCAGGGATTATTACAATTACAGAATATAAACACGGTGTTAAACCAGCCCTAGAAGAAATTCGACCAAACCAAAAATATCAAATCTTTGCAGTTATGGTTGATGATTCGGGAAATAAAGGTCGACTTGTGGAAGAAATATTGATTACTTCCGAGGGGCCAGATGAAATTAATCCATTCGTTTCGGATAAAGCACTTACTTATGATAATACCAATACTGATAAAAATTATTTTTATTTATCAGTAAGTGAGGAATTAGATAAAAAAACAGCTGAAGATATTAATAACTATGTTTTATCAGGGACAGGTATTATTAACGTAACGGGTCAAAAGGAAATTAAACCTTCAGAAGTAGTTTATATTGGTGGCCCCACTCCAAAAGTACGTCTAACAATTCCATCGATAACAGGTTTTGTTAAGGGTGATACATTGCGAGTAACAGTATTACCAGGTGTAAAAGATTTGGCAGAGAATCCTTTTGAAAATGTTGACACAATACCGAATAATGCAGTACCACGTAATGAAGCAATATATATTCACGAAGACCCTTTAAAGCCTATAATAAATATTACAAAACTTACACCGGGTACAGATAAGTATTTAGTAGAAGTTGAAACGAATAAGGCTGGTACGTATCACTATATGATTTTACCGAAGGATTACGATTTTACGGCTAAGGGGATTACAAATCGTGATTTTGTAGATGAGTTTGATCCAAGCTTAGCTTCCCAATCTGGAAAGTTCTTAGATAACTTTAATAATAAAGAGTATGTAATTTCTGCAGGAAGTTTAAGTAACCAAAAAGGACCAGCCGAGTTAGGAAAAAGTGAATTGCCTCCGATTGCAAAACCGGCCAATTTAAATCCATTTATTAGTTACTCAATTTATATGGTTTTAAAGGATCGATCTGGCCAACTTTCAGAAATTAAATCAATACCATTGGTAGCGGATACAAAACCACCGTTAGTAGAAGAGTATAAGGTAACTTCAGTTAATGGGTTTGATGATAGAGTTAATGTAAACTTAAAGGTTGATGAGGCAGGGTTTTTACATGTTATTCCTATTCGAAAGTATAATAAAAATCCAGATGGAACGGTGACTTTTAATAAAACTTACTTCAATCCAGATGGTACATTAAAGCCTCTTCCTTCAAGTGTATCTGATTTAAATACATTTAAAACATTTGGGGGATCAAATTATAAAGGAGATATTAGTTTTGAGAAAGGAACACC
Organism: Solibacillus sp. FSL R7-0682; assembly: GCF_038005985.1. Taxonomy (NCBI): domain Bacteria; kingdom Bacillati; phylum Bacillota; class Bacilli; order Caryophanales; family Caryophanaceae; genus Solibacillus; species Solibacillus sp. FSL R7-0682. The sequence goes on along the minus strand of NZ_JBBOUI010000001.1, from coordinate 3,757,382 downwards.
TTCTCCAGAAGTAAGTGGTCTAGTAGCTCATGAAGAATATGGTATGTATATTGCTGTATCTGATGCGTTCGGAAACTTTACTCTTGTTGATCGTGCTGATACGACTTCTACGCCAATCCCATCTACTGAACCAAATGGTGAAAAAATGATGGCAACATTCTATACAGATGGAACGAAACCAAAAATTGTTACGGATAAGTCTAGAAAAGGTGCGCCAACAACAGTATCTGATGAGGCAATTATTTACCGCGACGGTGAAATCGATAATGCAGATTCAACATTTACGATTACATTTAGTGAAATAATTATGCGTCAAGAAGGAAAAACAGATGCGGATGTATCGATTTATAATAAATCTTCAATCCCAGCAACAGGTACATTTGATTTAAGTAGTATTTTAAAAATAGAAGATGGTGCAGGAAGTAATGTTACTAGTGATTATAAATTTGTAAGTTATACGGTTGGGACGACAACAAATTCAGAATCTAAACTAGTAATTAAAGCGAAGGATTTAATTACTGCAAATCAGACAATTAAGGTGACAATGTTAGATACAAAAGATCCGAATGATAAATACATTGCTTACGATTATGCAGGACGTAACGGATTTGATACAAATAATATTGGTAAATATGCTTGGCCTGGCCTTGTTCAAAGCACGATTAAAGATGCTGTTCTTACTGGAAAAAATATTGGTACCGTGAGTTACCCTGCATCGAATACAATGCGAGCAATTGTATACTTAGATATAGATTTAACATTAAATCAATCTTACTATTATGCAGTAACAGATTCATCAAAAACATCAGTTAATCCGCAATTAGTGCTGGACTTAGTCAAAAATCCGAATACACCAAATAATGATATTCTTGCGTACGGATCAGGGATACCACAAGTGAATACCCCTGCAGATAAACAGGCTACGCTTAATTTAACAGCACCGCCACCAACAGGAAACTTCACCCCTGTATTTACAAAAGGTAACAATATTTTCATATTTACTATAGATAAGTATGGTAATATTATTTGGGCAAATAATGAAGGAACACAAATTAAATATAGATCAATTAGTAATGATTTAAATATTACCTTTTAGTATTGAACTTCGAATTTAACCTTATAATTAAGTGGGTTCTACATTGCTCCGGCTGTGTAGAGCCTTGTTTACTTTCTTTTACAATTTTAATAGCCACTACTCTTACAAACTAACTTCAACCACCTACCAAATTTTCTGCTACAATAAATTAACAGTATATTCTAAAAATTAGGAGGGGTAGTATGGAGAAAATATCGGACATGGCACCCGCATTAAATGACGAAAGCTTGGCAGCAATTGATGAAGCGGTTGAAACGATTTTAGGAGGAGATAAGGCAACACTTACGATTCGTGATCGGGCAACAGGTACTATTTTATATACATACCGTGGAGATCATTTAATGCGCCCGGCATCCAATATGAAAATTCTTTCGGGTGCAGCTACACTCGCAAAACTTGGGGAGAAATACCGATTTAAAACACAACTCTTTATGGATGGTACTTTAAATCATGGCGTATTAAATGGCAATGTTTATGTGTTAGGTCAAGGAGATCCTACGATAAGTGAAGCGGATTTGACGCATTTTGCGAAAGTGTTAAAAGAGCGCGGCATTGAAAAAATTGATGGTCAACTTGTTGGGGATGATTCGTATTTTCCAGGGGATACGTTGCCCCCTGGAGTTGATGAAGAGGGGGAGACCCATTATTACGGGGCACGTGTTTCGGCGATTACAATGTCACCGAATTCAGACTTTGATGCGAGCACAATTATTGTGACTGCAATCCCTAAAAACGTAGGAGAAAAGCCTACTTATAACGTTATTCCAGACTTGTGCGGCATGCACATTACAAATGAAGCAATTACCGTTGCATCCGGCGAAGAAAATACATTAGAAGTTCGACGAAGAAATGGTACAAATCAAATTGTTATTTTAGGCAATTTACCACAGGAGGAGAACGCAAAAGTATGGGTATCGATGCAAAATCCAACAAAAAACACCCTCCAACTTTGGAAGGGAATTTGTGAAAGGGAGGGTATTGAGTTTTTACAAGACGAGGTTGTAGCAGCGGGGATTGTACCACAAAAGGCGCAACTTATTTATACTCATAACTCATGCACAGTGGGTGAAATTTTTTCAATCTTTATGAAGCTAAGTAATAATAGTATTGCAGATATATTCACGAAAACAATGGGGAAACTTCAGTATGGTGTTGGGGATTATGAAACTGGGATTCGTGTTATAAAAGCCTATTTAGATGAACAACAAATTGAGATTGAAGATTGGCGATTTGTGGATGGATCAGGACTTTCGCATGGCATCCGTCTTTCCTCTAACGGAATTTCAAAGCTACTGTTTGAGCTACAAAAGGAAGCCTACTTTAATATTTTTTTCGATTCCTTACCGGTAGCTGGTAATACGGATCGATTAATTGGGGGCACACTAAAGGATCGATTTTTAGAGTCGGAGTATGAAAATCGTATTTTTGCAAAGACCGGCTACATCCACGAGGTCAACACGCTGTCAGGTTATTTGATAGGAAATAGTGGGAAGCAGTACATCTTTTCTGTGATGCTTGAGGGACGAGAAGAAGGCATCCCATTTTTAGATAGCGGGCTGAAAAAAATTATCGCAACATTATAAACAAGACGTTGAATCGCAACTTGCATCTTATTAAATATGAAAATACGAAACTTTAATATGCCTCCTTCCGTATAATAGGGAGGAGGTGGAAAATGAAGAAAAGAATTGAAGGGTTAGATGCGTTAAGGGGTTTTGCGCTGTTTGGCATTTTAGTGGCGAATATGTTGCATTTTCAATATGGGAATATAACTTTTGATAGTATTCAACCCGATACATGGTGGGATAAATTCGCATTTTATTTCACAAAAATTGCAGTAGAAGGTTCGTTTTATCCGATTTTTGGTTTCATGTTTGGTTACGGTATTATTCAATTTGTTCGGTCATTAGAAAATCGTGAGCTAAAAACAAGAGGACCTTTATGGCGGAGAGCTATCGGGCTGATGGTATTAGGTGGCTTACATATCGCACTTATATGGGATGGCGATATTTTATTAACATATGGCTCAGGTTTACTCATTTTTATGCTTTTTATAAAACGAAAGGTACGTACGTTACTTATTTGGGCAAGTATTTTAATTCTTATTTTTATACCACTTGGTGCATTAAAAACGGGTATGCTCAGTCAGTTATTACCAAGTACGACAGAATTGACTGAAATTTATTCAAGTGGGACGTATTGGGAAGTTGTGCAGTATCGTATTGGTAATTTTGAAGAATTTACGGGCTTCATGCTGTTACTTCTAGCAATCTTTATCCCAATTATACTTGGCTTTATTTCAATCTTTTCATTTGTTATTGTAGGTCCATTTGTATTGTTAGGCATGGCATCTGGAAAAGTAAATCTTTTTGCTGCCATTGAGGGTAACACAAACCGTTTCAAACAGTTATCGTTGCTTGTTCCTTTAGGGTTAGTACTCAAATCAATGCTATACTGGGATCATTTCATTGGGCAGGCGCTCTATACAGCTGGTACCTACGTGCTAGCAATTGGCTATATCGCTTTATTTATGTGGGTATTTAATTTAATGAAGGAACGTCGAGTGACAAAATCTTTCGCTAACCTTGGACGTATGTCCCTCACAAATTACTTAATGCAATCAGTTATTTGTACGATGATTTTTTATGGCTACGGTCTAGGTATGTTTGGACAATTAGGAGTAGCACTTGGTGTTGCTCTAGCTACTGTTATTTTCATATTGCAGCTAATGCTGGCTAACTGGTATGCAAAACGCTTTGCAATTGGCCCGGTAGAATGGGTGTTAAGGAAATTTGTTTATTTGTAAGGAATTATTGAAATTAATGATTGGTAGACATTTTAAACGCAGGCTTCAAAACAAAGGATCTTTATCGGCAAGAAAAAAAGTAGTGAAATGGACCGTATAGGGGGAATAGCGTGACACCTGAGACAACAGGCTCAGGCGTCACGCCCCCGCAACGGAAACCAATTACAAAAAAACATCATTTTTCTCACTCGAGAAAAATGATGTTTTGGTTTTGTCCGAGCCTCATTAAAAATTGAATCGCCGTAAAAGCACTTGCTCGATAATATCGACTACTTTATACATGAAGGTTGCGAGCAGTACAATCATGAGTAGCGCAAGAAAAACTAGGTTAAAATTAAATACTTGGAAGCCTGAGATAATTAAATAGCCGAGCCCTTTGGAAGACACTAAAAACTCTCCGACAATGACACCGACCCAGCTTAACCCAACATTTACTTTCAGTGTTGAAATAATTGTCGGTGTCGAAGCAGGGAGAACGACATGCCAAAAGGTTTGCTGTTTAGTAGCATGAAACAGTCGCATTACTTTTATATAGTTTTCATTTACCTGCTGGAAGGCAGAAAAAATGACAATTGTTGATATGATAACAGAAATTAATATCCCCATGACGAGCACTGCCATGATATTCGGTCCAAAAATAACGAGAATAATTGGTCCAATCGCCACTTTTGGCATCGCATTCAAGACGACTAAATAAGGATCCATTACTTTGGCTACCATTGTGGATGACCAAAGGAAAATCGCAAGTAGTGTACCGAGAATTGTACCTAGAAGAAAGCCGACAACCGTTTCTAATAAGGTAACGACGACATGAGGGAATAGGGATCCATCTGATATTTTTGCGATAAATAGCTGAATGACAGCAGTAGGGCTACTAAATATTAACGGGTCGAGCAGTCGATAGCGTGTCGACAGCTCCCAAAAGACAAAGAGTGCAACAAGTAGAAGCAATTGAAGCAAACGGATTTTACGGCTTTCTAGCTTTCGCTTTCGTTTGTATTCATCCTGTAATAGTTGAAGATCCATTCGCATCGAGCTCCTTCCAAATGGATTGGAATAATGGCTTAAATTGTTCAGCGTTACGCGCATCAAAAGGGAGTAGCTTTCGAATTTCATTAGGGACGATGAATGTTTTAATAATTGTGCCTGGGCGGTTACTAAATAAGTAAATTTTATCACTCATCGCAATCGCCTCTTCAATATCATGGGTTACTAAAATCGCTGTTTTGGAGAAACGTTTTAACGTTTCTGACACGAAGTTTTCTAGGGCTAATTTGGAACGGAAATCGAGTGCAGAAAATGGTTCGTCAAGGAGTAGTAATGTTGGGTTAACTGCAAGTGTACGGGCAAGTGCAATACGTTGACGCATCCCACCTGACAGTTGCGGTGGATAAAGCTTCGCTGTATGAGCAAGTTCAAATTGTTGAAGTAATGAATGGACAATTTCCGGATCCTCTTTTTGATTGATTGTCAGCCCAAGTGCTACGTTCTCCTCAATCGTTTTCCAAGGAAATAAAAAATCCTGTTGTAGCATATAGCCAATTTCCGTTGATGGCGTTGTAAATGTTAATTGACCGGCAGTTGGTTCAATTAGGCCAGCAATAATCGAAAGTAATGTGGATTTACCACAGCCACTCGGACCGATAAAGGAAATAAATTCACCTTCCTCGGCGGCGAATGAAACATCCTCAAGCGCGGTCGTTACACCTTGATCATTAAAAAAGTGATGTGCAATATGGTGCCCCTCAACGAAAGTCATTTACTTCACAACCGCATCAGCAATGGACCGATTTACGAGCTGTCCGTAAGTTACCTCATAATCAAGTACACCAGCTTCGGTCATTACATCAAGTAAATTTTGGAATTCCTCTTCGTCAATAATAGGATCCTTTGCATAGGATTCTTGATCTCGGTAACGTGTCACGACCTTTTCAATTAGTGCAAGATCCGTATCCTCAAAATAAGGGGCAATCGATTTTGCCACTTCTGCAGCAGATGACTCATATACCCATATTTGGGCTTTGTATAGTGCTTTTGTGAAGTTTTTAACCATCTCTTCATCTTCTAAAGTACTTTCTTTTGTCATAAATCCAGTATAAGGGATTTCGCCGAGTTCCTCACCGAACGATGCCACGATTTTCCCTACACCTTGTTGTTCAAAAACGCTAGCAGTGGGTTCGAAAAGCTGTACATAATCCCCTGTTCCAGATGCAAAGGCATTCGCAATATTAGCAAAATCAATATTTTGAATCAGTGTTAAATCTTTATGCGGGTCAATTCCATGTTTCTTTAACACAAACTCCCCTGCCATTTGCGGCATTCCACCAACACGTTGCCCTAAAAATGTACTACCATTCAGCATAGTCCAATCAAAATTCTCTACTTCTTCTCGGGCAACTAAAAACGTCCCATCTGTTTGAGTAAGCTGTGCGAAGTTGACAACGACATCATTTGGATTTTGCCCAGCTACATAAACCGAAGTTTCTGCGCCAATTAATGCGATGTCGATTCCATCAGAAAGTAGGGCAGTCATCGTTTTATCCCCACCAGGGATGGTCGTCAAACCGATATTTAAGCCTTCTTCCTCAAAAAAACCTTCTTCGATTGCAACATAAAGAGGTGCATAGAAGATCGAACGTGTTACTTCACCCACCTTCACTTCTTGCAATTCCTTATCTCCACAGCCAACTAAAAGCAATAGAAGCCCAAAAAATAAGGCGTATCGAATCCATTTCATTTAGCCATCCTTCTCTCCTTGTAATAATCACTAGCATATGCGGCGAGTAGGCGAGGGGTGTTTAGGAAAGGATTGGAAGATGCAAGGGGAAATGAATCATAATCGTAATTTGTCCAAATATCATGTAAGATGGAAAAGAGTATAGCCTAAAGGAGCAACAACCCGTGGAGAAAAAAATGCACATAAAACGCCCTAGATATCAAATTATTGCTGAAGATATAGCTGCAAAAATTGTAGAAAAAAAATACATCGTTGGTGAAAAGATCTATGCAAGATCTTCGCTTGCCTCTCAATACGGTGTTTCATCTGAGACTGCTCGTCGCGCTATTGCAGTACTACAAGACTTAAATATTGTAGAGGCGACAAAGGGTAGTGGTGTAGTCATCGTTTCTTATGAAAATGCGGCGCAATTTGTGCATCGTTTAGATGATGTAAAATCGGTTCGTGAGTTACAACAGGAGTTAAATAGTAGTATTGAAAAGCAAATTACAGAATTACATCAATTACAGGGTACATTGGCGGAAATGGTCAATCGTACAAATCGCTTTCAATCCATTAACCCATTTGTTCCATTTCAAATAGAGATTTCGGAGACTTGTCTTTTTATTTCAAAAAATATTGGTGAAATCAACTTTTGGCAACAAACAGGCGCAACGATTGTTGGAATTAAAAAAGGTGATGAGTTAGTGCTTTCGCCAGGTCCGTATGCGACTCTTTCCATTGGAGATACACTTTATTTTGTAGGAAATGATGCAACGTACTCTAATGTAAAGCAGTTTTTAAACAGCTAATTTAGTTGTACTGAAAAAAGTGGTTGGAACTAGACCAGAAAAATGAGTGTTAATGGGATATCAACGGTCCATAAAAGGCCGATTGGTGAAGACAATCAATGATTTGATAATACCCATTGATTGAAATATTAGTATAAGAAGTAACAACTTTGTAATAGAAATGAATATACTTTTCTTAGATTAAATGAGTATTCAACACAAAAATTATTAAAGATGGATTATTTATTCTCTTTCAATCCTTTTAAAGCCCTCTGTTATGAGGGTTTTTTTATTTTGTAAAAAAATATCGTATAGACAAAAGTGTTATGTAGCGCACGTTTACAGGATAGAAATGATTGTCGCTTATTTGACAAAGTAACAACCTTTATGTAACATTGAGGTTGTCAGTAATAACAACTTTAAAATAAAAGTAAGTTGTTACTTTTTGAAAATAACATTTTGTAGGGTGTGAATTATGGAGAAGATTAAAATAAGCAATGTCACCAAAATTTTCGGCAAAAACAGTGCAGGTGCATTGAAGTTAGTCGAACAACATCAATCAAAAGAAGAAATCCTGAAAAAGACAGGTGCTACGGTTGGTGTATACGAAGCTAATTTAATGATAAAAGAAGGCGAAATTTTCGTTATTATGGGGCTTTCAGGAAGTGGTAAGTCAACACTTATTCGTTTATTGAATCGATTAATTGAACCGACAAGCGGTGATATTTTTATAGATGGAAAAAATATTATGAAAATGAATAAAAAAAGTTTGCAAGTTGTACGCCGTGAGAAAATGAGCATGGTCTTTCAAAATTTTGCGTTGTTCCCTCAAAGAACAATTTTAGAAAATGCCCAATACGGTTTAGAGATTCGTGGTGTACCAAAGGAAGAAAGAAGATTGAAAGCAGAAAAGGCTTTACAGAACGCGGGTTTACTTGCATACAAAGATCAATATCCAAGCCAACTTTCAGGTGGTATGCAACAACGTGTTGGATTAGCACGAGCACTTGCAAATGATACGGAAATTATCTTAATGGATGAAGCTTTTTCTGCGCTCGATCCTCTCATTCGAAAAGAGATGCAAGACGAGCTACTGGAACTCCAAGCAAATTTACAAAAAACAATAGTATTTATTACACATGATTTAAACGAGGCGCTTCGAATAGGTGATCGGATAGCTATTATGAAGGACGGCAAAATCATGCAAATTGGTACGGGGGAAGAGATTTTGACAAATCCTTCTAATGACTATGTCCGAACGTTTATAGAAGATGTAGATCGCTCAAAAGTGTTAACAGCAGAAAACGCGATGGTACGTGCGATGACTGTCAATATCGAGCATGACGGACCAAAAGTGGCGTTACAACGCATGCGTGAAGAGGAAGTAAGTGTGTTGCTTGCTGTGGATAAATATCGTCAATATCAAGGGTACATTACTGCAGATGATGCATTGCAGCTGTTGAACAAAGGTGAAAAGACACTGAAATCAATCATCAAAAATGATATGCCAATCGTTAAATCGGATACGGTGCTTCAAGAAATATTATCTATTATCTCAGATTCACCAACTCCTATTGCGGTCGTCGATGAAGGAAAATTACGTGGTGTACTCATTCGAGGAGTAGTTTTAGAAGCACTTGCTTCAACTACACAGGGGGGTGACTCGAATGAATAAATGGCTCGATAACATTCCTGAAATACCTGTTGCGGAAAATGTAGAACGTTTCATGGATGGTGTAACAGATACATTTGCAGGTGCCTTTAAATTAATACAAAACAGTGGTACTAGTTTAATGGGAACTGTAACTGATTTACTAGTAGCCATTCCACCCATACTATTTATTGCTATCGTTGTGATCATCTCATTTATTGCTACGAGAAAAATTTTTGGCCTCGCATTATTCTCTCTAATTGGTTTGTTGTTTATCTACAACCAAGGTTTATGGGAAGAGTTAATGAATACTTTTACACTCGTATTATTCTCAAGTTTTATTGCGATATTACTAGGTGTACCAATTGGGATTTTAATGGCGAAAAGTAAAGTCACAGAAGAGATTATTAAGCCGATTTTAGACTTTATGCAAACGATGCCAGGGTTCGTTTATTTAATTCCTGCTGTAGCCTTCTTTGGAATTGGCGTTGTACCGGGTGTATTTGCTTCGGTAATATTCGCACTTCCACCAACTGTTCGTTTTACGAACTTAGGTATTCGACAAGTTCCAAAAGAATTAATTGAAGCATCGGACTCTTATGGTAGTACAACGAGTCAAAAGTTATTTAAAGTCGAGTTGCCACTTGCCAAATCCACGATTATGGCGGGGATTAATCAAACAGTTCTATTATCCCTTTCGATGGTAGTAATCGCCTCTATGATTGGGGCGCCTGGATTAGGTCGAGAAGTATTGTCTGCCTTGCAGCGTGCGCAAGTAGGTAACGGATTTGTAGCGGGAATTAGTTTAGTTATTTTCGCGATTATTGTAGACCGTTTAACACAAAGTTTTAACAAGAAAAACGTAAACTAGGGGGAAATTATTAATGAAGAAAGCAAAGTATTTATTAGGTGTAGCCACTTTAGGTGCGATGACATTTTTAGCTGCCTGTGGAAATGAAGGCTCAGATTCTAGTGCTTCTGATAAAGATTTAGGGGATATTAATTTAGCATATGTGGAGTGGGATACTGAAATCGCATCGACGCATGTTGTGGCACAGGTATTAGAAGATATCGGCTATGATGTATCGGTCACACCATTAGATAATGCCATCATGTGGGAGGCTGTATCGAAGGGAGAAGCTGATGCGATGGTCGCTGGCTGGTTACCGGGTACGCATGCAGCACAATTTGAAAAATATGGGGATAGCTTAGTTGATCTAGGTCCGAACCTAGAAGGTGCGAAAATAGGTTTAGTCGTACCAGCTTATATGGATGTCAATTCAATTGAAGACTTAAATTCAGAAGCTGGTGCGGTGATTACAGGTATTGAACCAGGAGCAGGTATTATGAGTGCGACTGAAACGGCATTAGATACGTATCCAAACTTAGCTGAGTGGTCTCTATTACCATCTTCGTCAGGTGCGATGACGGTGGCGCTAGACCAAGCGATTAAAAATGAAGAAGAAATAATCGTGACAGGGTGGAGTCCACACTGGAAGTTCGCATCGTATGATCTGAAATATTTAGAAGATCCAAAAGGTGTTTATGGTGGAGATGAGAATATCCACACATTTGTGCGAGAAAAATTAGAAACAGAAGCACCTGAAGCGTATAAAGTATTAGATGCATTCCATTGGACGCCAGAAGATATTGAAGAAATCATGCTTGAAATTAATGCTGGTGCAAGTCCAAAAGAGGCAGCTGCTAACTGGATTAAAGGAAATGAAGAGCTAGTTAATGAGTGGAAATCAGCAATAGAATAATAACCATTGGGGAATGGGTGAACATATAGCAACCGGGAAGCATCTTCTATCTTGTGTATTTAGCAAGATGGGGGATGTTTTTTTATGTTCGTTAAAGTGTTTTGAAATATACACGAAAGTGAAGTGTTCATGGTACGATAAAAGAAATGATTGTAATAAGGTGGAGAAAGTGATGCTGTTAGATCAACTAAAAGGACAATTAAATAAGCCACAGCCTTTATTTTTAGGGGAAGAAACGGCATTTCGTTCCGCTGTGCTCATTCCTTTAGTCGAAAAAGATGGCGAGTGGCATGTGCTTTTTGAGGTGCGCGCATTGACGATGCGTAAACAACCAGGGGATATAAGTTTTCCGGGTGGTAAAATTGATGAAACGGATGATTCGCCACTTGCTGCAGCTTTGAGGGAAACTTATGAAGAGCTTGGAGTAAACCCCGAGTCAATTCAAATACTAGGCCATTTAAGCCCGCTTGTAACATCTCCCTCGTTTGTTGTCTACCCGTTTGTCGGGGTTATCGAGCAGTCGGAGCTTCATATGTATAATAAGGATGAAGTAGAAGAAGTAATTACTGTTCCGCTCAATTGGCTTCTTACGCATGAGCCGTACGTGCATTTTGTACCGATTGAACCGAAACCTCCTGCAGACTTTCCGTACAGTAAAATTGCGAATGGTGAAAATTATCAGTGGCGAACAAGCCGCATGGAAGAATGGTTTTATGAGTATGGCAACTATACGATTTGGGGCTTAACTGCGAGACTTTTAAAGTATTTTGTAGAAAAGATGAAATAAGGATGATAAAGAAGGAATGGTTAATATTACGTGCATTCCTTCTTTTTATTTAGATTGAAGTAGTGCAGGTGTAAGGGTGAATTTATGGATAGTGTCAGATAGGAAGTGAAATAGATTTTTTCGTGTAGTTATCGATGACCTCACAAGATCTAGGTTTGTCTAAATAAGCTTCTACGACTGTTAGCTCATCAAGCGAGAGGTTTAATACGTTATGAATGGGTAATGCACTCGTTCCGCACTTGTAAAGGCTTTTAATAAAATGTGCACTGCTCGTGCGATAATGTAGTCTACGATTTTCATGTGTCGTAACGATAACCGTATATTTCCCCATAAAATCCCTCCTTTTTCCTTCTCATTATAAATTGTATTGAAATGAATGTAAATTAATCAGTTGGAAAATTCTGAAAATAAAGAAATTCCTTAGTAAATAAAAAAAGCGGACATGATCTTTATATCCATAAGGACATTTGTCCGCTTTTTAATTATTCAATTAACGTGTTTTAAATACGCTGACTTCTGATAATAATTCATCCACGATTCCTTCAAGTGCTTCAGCGGTTGCTGAAATTTCTTCAACAACTTGAATATCACGGACAACAAAGTCACTATCATTTGCAATTTGTTACGCACAATCCTGAATTTCAACAAGCTGCTCTGTTAAGTTTCCGATAAATGTTTTTACTTGTAAGAAGTTTGTTTCGGTTTGAGCAAACATTTCTAACCCTTTTGAAACCTCTCCTAAGCTATCGTTCATTGATTCAACCGATTTTGATAATTCACGTTGAATCGCTGTAATAATTTCTTTTACTTGGATGGATGAGTTATTCGTTTGCTCCGCAAGTTTTCGAACTTCTTCTGCTACAACTACGAAACCTTTTCCATGTTCACCTGCAAGTAAGTAGAATAAATTTAGGGTTTTTAATCAGGAGTGCTAGGTTTTCGATAAAAAATAGCATATGATTAAGAGAGCATAAATAGTTGGAGGATTTATATGAAGGGCAAAAAAGGGCTATATTTAGCAGTTGGGGCAGCCATCATAGTGGCGGCTGTGTTAGATATCGCATTTAAAGGATTAGGCTATCAATTATTACAAAAGCTATTTTAAGTAAAACGTCTGACAATTATATAGGTGTCAGGCGTTTTATGTTTAAGTGGGCAATTTAAACAAGAGGGAAGGGTTTTTACCATTAAGACAGAAGTGGAAATTTCTCTATGTACGGTAAAGTACAGTATTAAAAATTGGATACTTAAAAAATTGGTTGTAGTGGAGGGGCGACTCCTGGGGGAATAGCGTGACGCCTGAGTTACAGGCTCAGTCCACGCCCCGGAAAGCGTCCCCGCAACGAAAACCAATTACAAAAACATCATTTTTCTCACTCGAGAAAAATGATGTTTTTGTTTTGTCCCAGTCTCTTGGAAATATTATAATTGGTAGAGTTTTGTATATTTTTGGTGTAAATAATCAGCTAAATACTTTGCTGATAATGGTTCACCAGTCCCTTCTAAAATGAGCTCATTAGGCTTTTTCAACGCACCATATTGATGCACCTTCTCTGTTAGCCACTGTAAAATTGGTGCAAGTTCGCCACGTGCACATAGCTCGTCAAAGTTTGGGATATCTTTGTCCATCGCATGTTTCCACTGTGCTGCATACATGAAGCCTAGTGCATAGCTAGGGAAGTATCCGAAGCTACCATCACTCCAGTGCATATCTTGTAATACACCTTGTGCATCGTTTTCTGGACGAATGCCTAAATATTCTTCGTATTTATCATTCCAAACGCGTGGTAAATCTTCTGCTTGTAAGTCTCCATTAAAGATTTCTCGCTCAATTTCATAACGAATCATAATATGCAGTGGATAAGTTAACTCGTCTGCTTCAATCCGAATGAATGATGGCTCTGAAAAATTAATGGCCTTTAAAAAATCCTCAATTTCAACTTGCCCAAATTGAGCTGGAGAATGCTTTTGTAAAATAGAGAAATTATGTTTCCAAAAATTCTCGTTACGGCCTACAAAGTTTTCATAAAATAATGACTGGGACTCATGAATTCCCATTGAAGTACCTGTTGATAATGGGAGACCATTTAATTGTGGGTCAATATTTTGTTCATATAGGGCATGTCCACACTCATGAATAGTGCCAAAAATGGCTGAACGGAAATCAGATTCACTATATTTTGTCGTAACACGAATATCTCCACTATTTAAACCAATCATAAATGGGTGTACCGTTTCATCAAGACGGCCTGCTTCGAAATCATAACCGAGTTGCTCGAGCAATTCTAGCGATGCAGCATGTTGGCCAGCTTTTGGGAAATGTTCAAATAACATTGATGTATCTGGCTTATTCGGTGAAGCTTGAATCGCCTTTACGAGTGGTACAATCGTTGTTTTTAGTTCACCAAACAATTGATCCAGCATGTTTGTTGTCATATCTGGCTCATATTTATCTAGTAACGTATTATAGGCAGAGCCGTTTTTAATACCCCAATACTGTACAAATTTCTTTTGATAGTTTATTACTTCTTTTAAGTATGGGAGGAAAATTTGATAATCAGATTTTTCCTTAGCTTCCTCCCAAGCAGCTTCTGACTTTGCTTTTAAAATCGTATACGCTTTAAATTCATTAGCCGGAATCTTTTTTGATTCATTATAGTGTTTCTTTACTTCTTCAAACAGACGATGTGTTACAAAATTTAGCTCTTCATTTTCAAGTTGATCGAGAATCTTACCAAGCTCCTCACTCGTTTGAAGTGCAAATAATTCCGCAGATAATGTGCCAATCACTTCTGCACGCTGTGGTAAACCCTTACGCGGAGCACCCGTGCGCATATCCCAGTAAATAACTGAAAGCGCCTCGGAGTAGTTCTGCATTTTTTTCACGTAATCAATAAATGTCTCCTTCATAAAAACACTCCCTTCACTTAAATTATATCGTCAACTAACATATTATGACTATTCAATATACTAATTGAATTAAATGTCTTCATCTGTTTAGTAAAAGAGTAGCTAAAGTCTATTAGATGAAAGGGAAATAATAACAGAGGATTATAACTAATATATTTTAAAAAATGTAATTTTTTATTCTCTTTATATGGTTTTTTCAGCAAATTTCATGAAAAAACGACGACTGATTGATTAACTTTAAGTTGATATATAAATAGGTAGGAACTTAAATTATTTTGCTGAAATAATAAACAGAATTTTTTTTCTTTAATAAAAGTGTTGCATAAAGAATAGAGAAGGGTGTATATTAATAAACGTTGAAG